>JAQUYE010000137.1 GCA_028691965.1 Paludibacter sp.
GTTCCGCATCGGAGCAAGCCGTCTGGCCAACAATCTATTAACCGATATTACCGGTAAAGAAGTGAAATACTTTTAATCGGGAATCAATTTAATTGGAAAATCCACCATCGTTAGTCTTAGTGGCTGCGGCAGGTGGATTTTTTATTTGTTGCGCGACACGGCATATCCGGCACAGGCTATCATTGCCTGCTTTACCTCTCCGTCGGCAAATCCGCTTAAAGCCTCAATCGCTTTGTTCTTATACAGCTCCATGCATTCCTGTGCATATTTCAGTCCGCCGTTGTCAATCGCAAAGCGTGTTACCATCTCTATATTTTCGCCTGAGAAGTCGCGTAGGTTTATAATGGTAAAGATTTTCTTACGCATCTCATCGCTGGCATTCTTCAACGCGTAAATAAGCGGAAGAGTTACTTTTCCGTCGCGAAGGTCATTGCCCGTAGGTTTGCCAATCTCCAGGTCCTGGTAGTAGTCAAACACGTCATCCTTAATCTGGAAACACATGCCAAGGTATTCGCCATACAAGCGCAACTGCTCACGTTCGGCTGCCGAAGCCGACACCGCACAGGCACCCACCTCGCAGCAGGCAGCAAACAACTTGGCTGTTTTCTTGCGGATAATAGCAAAATACTGTTCTTCCGATATTTTCGAATCCTGAGTAGAAGTAAGTTGTAACAATTCTCCATCAGCAATTTCGAGCGCAATGCCCGAAATAATCTCCATAATGTCGATATTCCGGGTACGGGCTACCTGCTGCAGGGCACCGGCCAGCATATAATCGCCCGAAAGCACTGCCACCTTATTTCCCCAGCGGGCGTTCACCGAAGGAGCACCGCGGCGTTCGAGTGTATCGTCCACCACATCATCGTGTACCAGAGTAGCCGTATGAAGCAGCTCCAGCGCAATAGCACCGTGAATGGCAGCATCCGTGACCTCTCCCATTATCTTTGCTGATAGCAGGGCTATCATCGGCCGAAGACGCTTACCCATGTTCATAAACACGTACTCGTTAACGCCTTTTAGCAAGGTGTTATCGGTCTGCAGACTGCTGACAAGGGTAGTGTCGAACAATTCCAGCTCTGCCTTAATGGCTTTTTTTATTGTTTCTACTGAATTCATGAAAGTTAGAACGTCTATCAACTGCAAAAGTAACCAATTTTACAGTGGAATAGCAACTTTTATTTTAAAAATGATGTAAATTTAGCTACTTTTACCATCTGAAAAACGGAAGATTAAACAGTTGGACAGCCAAAACTGTTCTGTCAGACATACACAAAAGATGAAAACACTTTTCCTGATCGATGCATATGCCATTATTTACAGGGCATACTATGCCTTTATACGTGCCCCACGGGTAAATTCAAAAGGACTAAACACTTCGGCCATCTACGGATTCATCAATACACTCGATGATGTGCTGAAGCGTGAAAAGCCGACTCACATAGCCGTTTGCTTCGACCCTCCGGGACCCACCTTTCGTCACGAAGCCTACGAAGCCTATAAGGCACAACGGGAATCTACCCCCGAAGATATTAAACTGGCAGTACCCTACATCCGGCAACTGATCGAAGCCTATAATATCCCCAGCCTTGAAGTGATGGGCTACGAAGCCGATGATGTGATAGGCACCCTGGCAAAACAAGCCGAACAACAGGGATTTAAAGTGTATATGCTGACACCCGACAAGGATTATGGTCAGCTGGTATCCGACAATATATATATGTATCGTCCCCGCCACACCGGTGGCTTCGAAATAATGGGACCGAAGGAAATCAAAGAAAAATACGATCTGGACAGTCACGAGCAGGTAGTCGACTTACTCGGACTGATGGGCGACAGCTCTGATAATATACCCGGATGCCCCGGCGTTGGAGAGAAAACTGCCGTCAAGCTGCTGAAAGAATTCGGCAGTATCGACGCTTTGCTCGAGCGTACCGACGAACTGAAGGGAGCCCTGAAAAAGAAAGTGGAAGAAAACGTGGAGCAAATCAGGTTCTCCCGCTTTTTAGCAACCATTAAAACGGATGTCCCCATCGCCTTCAACGAAGAAGCTGTAGTGGTAGAGCCAGTCAACGAGCCTGCACTGAAAGTACTTTTCGACGAACTGGAATTCCGCACCATGTCGGCCAATAAGTTCGGCAATGCGTTCACCTCACTCCCGCCCGACCAGCCTGTCAACCGCATCCAGTTCTCTCCCGCAAAAAAGGAACACGGTCAGATGTCGCTCTTCGACGACACCCCCGAACCAGCATCCGACAACAATAAAAAGACAAGCACCTCTCCTGAAAAGGATGCAGCAGCTCCCTCACAGGAAGAACTGCTTGCTACCAACGGAGGTTATCAGAGTCTGCATACCGTTGAACACGACTACGAGCTGATAACCACAAAGGTACAGCGGGCTAACCTGATCTCCCAGCTCTTCCTGCAGAAATCGGTTTGCTTCGACACCGAAACAACCGGAGTCGATGTTTTTACTGCCGAGATGGTGGGACTATCCTTCTGTTACGAAGCAGGCAAAGCATGTTATGTGCCACTGCCTGCCGACCAGGACGAATGCCGCGAAATACTCCGCGAGTTTAAGATTTTCTTTACCAGCAACCAGATTGAAAAGATCGGACAGAATATTAAGTTCGACCTGCTGATGCTGGCCCGCTACGACATACCGGTTAACGGTCCGCTTTTCGACACAATGATAGCACATTACCTGCTGCAACCCGACTTGCGGCACGGCATGGATTACCTCGCCGAAATTTACCTCAACTACAAGACCATCCACTACGAAGATATGATAGGCGGGAAAGGTAAAAACCAACCCTCTATTCGCACCGTCGATCCTGAATTGCTGAAAGACTATGCTGCCGAAGATGCCGATATCACCTTCCGCCTGAAACAATTGCTTGAAAAGGAATTGGAAAAGCACCAGCTCGACCGCCTTTTCTACGATATGGAGATGCCGCTTATTCGGGTACTGGCCACTATCGAACGCAATGGCGTTCGCATCGACAGCGACGCACTGAAACAAAGTTCGGCAGTACTTACGGAGGAAATGGGGTTGATAGAAAAGGAAATTCACGAAATGGCCGGCTACGAGTTCAACGTAAGCTCACCCGCACAGGTCGGCGAGGTGTTGTTTGATCGCCTTCAACTCGATGCAAAAGCTAAAAAGACAAAAACCGGACAGTACTCTACTTCCGAAGATATACTTGAAAAGCTACGCAGCAAACATCCTATTATTGATAAGATACTCGACTTCCGGGGACTAAAAAAACTGTTGAGCACCTATATCGATGCACTGCCTACGCTTGTAAATCCTGAAACCGGAAAGGTGCACACCTCGTTCAACCAGACGGTAGCAGCTACGGGTCGACTCAGCTCCACCAATCCCAATCTTCAGAATATCCCTATCCGCGATGCCCGTGGCAAGGAAATACGGAAAGCGTTTATACCTGATGAAGGGGAAGTTTTCCTGAGTGTCGACTACTCCCAAATAGAATTGCGCATCATGGCGCACCTGAGCGAAGACCCGATGATGATCGAAGCCTTTAAAAGCGGACTCGATATTCATATGGCTACGGCAGCAAAAATCAACAAGATTGCACTCGAAGAAGTAAATTCGGACATGCGACGCAAAGCAAAAACTGCCAATTTCGGGATTATCTACGGAATTTCGGTATTCGGTCTTGCCGAGCGACTCAACATTCCACGCAGTGAAGCTAAGGCATTGATCGATGGGTATTTCGAAACCTACCCCGGTATAAAGGCTTATATGGACCGGGCTATTCAGGAAGCAAAAGAAAAAGGATATGTGGAAACCATCTTCGGACGAAAACGCTACCTGAGTGATATCAATTCACAAAACAGTGTGGTGAGGGGGTACGCCGAACGAAATGCCATCAATGCTCCCATCCAGGGATCGGCTGCCGACATTATCAAAATGGCAATGATTCGTATCCAGCAACAACTGGACGCACGACAGCTAAAAGCAAAAATGATCCTGCAGGTGCACGACGAACTCAACTTCTCCGTTCCGGTCGATGAGCTGGAGGAACTAAAAACACTGGTCGTGGGCGAAATGGAAAAAGCCATTCAGCTGAGGGTACCCTTAATTGCCGACTGCGGATCAGGCGCTAACTGGCTGGAAGCACATTAAGCTTCCGGCCGGCTTTTCCGAAAGCAAGTTTCCAATTTATACCATAAACGAAAAGCTCCTTTCAGTTGAAAGGAGCTCTTGTATACAGTAGGTAACAAGCTGCTTACGCTAGTTTGTTAATGTAATGAGCTAATTTAGACTTCAGATTCGACGCCTTATTCTTATGAATAATGTTGCGCTTTGCCAGTTTGTCCAACATAGCGCTAACTTTAGGATACAATCCGGCAGCTACCTCTTTTTCGGTAGTAGCTCTCAGTTTGCGCACTGCAGTACGGGCTGTTTTAGCATAATAACGGTTATGCAGTTTACGTTTTTCAGTCTGACGAATTCTCTTTACAGATGATTTGTGATTTGCCATCTCAACTTTTCTTTTTAATCTTTTATTTTTTGTAGCCCATAGGGGAGTCGAACCCCTCTTTCAAGAATGAAAATCTTGCGTCCTAACCGATAGACGAATGGGCCTTAAGGCGAAGTGCAATCGTGCTCTCAATTGCGGGTGCAAATATACGGCACTTTTTTGAATCTGCAAATAGTAGCCGAAAAAAAAATCCAAAAAGATTAATATTTGAGATTTATCTTATTTATAATGAACAGTGAGTACATTTTCCCGCCCCATGCGTTTTAACACTTGTTACTAACTAAACTATTTACCCTTTAATTATTGTATTAGTATGAAAAAATTTCTATCCCTTTTACTGGGAGTTGCAATTGCAGGTACCGCCTTTGCCCAATTCAACTTCAACACGAACACTAACATCGGCCAGACTTTATCTGCTGCCAATGTACAGGACCAGGACACTTTCGAGGTGCACTTCAACACTGCTAAAAGCAACTCTACATGGGCGTACA
>JAQUYE010000138.1 GCA_028691965.1 Paludibacter sp.
GATGAGTCCTTTCCAGCCGGCACGATCGTAACCGATATGGATGGCCATTTCGGTACTGTTGGGGCCCGGAATAAGGTTGGTAGCTCCCAGCATATCCAGAAAATGCTGATCGTCCATCCACTTGCGTTTTCGCACTACCTCGTCCTGCATCATCGCAATATGCGCTGCCGGTCCGCCGAAACCAATAATTCCCAGTTTAAGAAACAACTTTGCCAGTTCAGAGAGTTTTGTCATGTATAAATGGGATTTTTAATTTTAACACGGCCCACACTGTTAAAGTTTACTGTTGGTTTTCTTTTAATACCGCTGTCATTTCTCTATCTTTGTTGTGTTTACTAAATTATTCGCCCATGAAGCCAATTGTTCGTAGTGCCATCATTGCCTTTTGTTTTCCTGCTCTCCTAAGCAGTCAGTTACCTATTTCCTCCGGAAGTGATGTGTTTCTTCCTGTAAGCCCCGCTGTTGAACGTTCGGTTTCTTCCTTTAAACCGGAGGAGGTAGTTTTGCTCGACAGTAAGTTTAAACGTGCCATGGAAACCGATAAGCAGTTTCTTATGAAGCTTGAGCCCGACCGGTTGTTGTCGGCGTTTCGGTCGAATGCGCTCCTTCAACCCAAAACCGAACGCTACGGAGGGTGGGAGAGTATGGGACTGGCAGGTCATTCGCTGGGGCATTACTTATCCGCTTTGTCGCTCCTTTATGCTTCTGAAAAGGATATTGCCGTAAAGCAAGGTATCGACTATATAGTTTCGGAGCTGGTCGAAATACAAGCTTACCGTAAGACCGGTTATATCGGGGCCATCCCCGACGAAGACAGGCTGTGGGAGGATGTAAAGGCCGGTCGTATTGAAACCGGAAACTTCAGTCTGAATGGCTATTGGGCTCCCTGGTACACGGTTCACAAACTAATGGCCGGTTTGCTGGATGCCTACCGGTTGGCCGGTAACACCGATGCACTGTCGGTTCAGCTTCGGTTTGCCGACTGGGCTGAGGAATTGCTCGGGCACCTGAACGAGGAACAGATGCAGATGATGCTTCGGTGCGAATACGGTGGAATGACGGAAGCATTGGTAACGACCTATGAAATTACCGGTAATCCAACCTACCTGGCACTGTCGTATCGGTTTTACGACCATCCCGTGCTCGACCCACTGGCGCAGGGAGTTGATAAACTAAGTGGTTTTCATGCCAATACGATTATCCCCAAAGCAATCGGCAGTATTCGTCGCTACGAACTGAACAAGGATGAGCGGGATAGGAAAATAGCTACGTTCTTCTGGGAGACTGTCGTGAAGAATCACAGCTATGCAATCGGGGGGAATAGCTATTACGAGTATTTCCATGAGCCGGGTAAGCTGAATGATAAGTTGGCCGATAATACTACCGAAACCTGCAACACATATAATATGCTGAAGCTTACCCGTCATCTTTTTATGCTGGAGCCTGCGGCACGTTACATGGATTTTTATGAGAAGGCTTTGTATAACCATATTCTGGCCTCTCAGCACCCCGAAACCGGTATGACTACCTATTATGTTTCGCTGCGAATGGGAGGGAAAAAGCAGTTTGGCGACTATGAACACTCTTTTAGCTGTTGCATGGGGACGGGTATGGAAAACCACGTTAAATACAATGAGAACATTTATTCGAAAGGCAGAGATGGAAGTTTGCTTGTAAATCTGTTTATCCCTTCCGTATTACGCTGGAAGGAAAAGGGTGTTGAGGTAGTACAGGAGACATCTGTTCCGGAGAACGACAGAACGGTGCTCACTATCGTTGGGAAAAGACCCGGCAGATTTCCCGTTCGAATTCGTAATCCGCATTGGGCAAGCACTGTGAAGCTAAAAGTCAACGGCAGACCGACGGCGATGAAACTGGATCCATATGGGTATTGGGCAGTTGAACGCAACTGGAAAAACGGTGATAAGCTGGAGCTGTACCTGCCTTCTGCCCTGTATTATGAAGCAATGCCGGATAATCCCGATCGCAGGGCGATATTTTATGGTCCGCTGGTTCTGGCAGGCGATTTTGGTGAGGAAGCACCCGGCCCGACGCAAAATATACCGGTGTTTGTTACCGCATCGCCGGATCCCGCACAGTGGGTGCGAAAAGACAGTGCACTTAGGTTTACTTCCGGAACAACTACCTATCCCGGACCTGTGAACCTGCGTCCGTTTCATGAAATGGTGAATGAACATTATACCGTTTATTGGGATTTCTTTAGTCCCGATCAGTGGAAAATCCGGCAGCAACAGTACCAGGAGCAACAACTGGCACAGCAGGATATTGAAACACGAACCATCTCCCTGTTCCGTCCCGGAGAGATGCAACCCGAACGGGATCATCTCTTGCAGGGTGAGCTGCTCCTCACCGGCGAGAGTAATGGCCGGAAGTGGCGGGCTGCCCAACCGGGAGGTTATCTTTCGTTTGAAATGCAGGTGCATCCTCAGAAAGAGAATGTGCTAACCATGACCTATTGGGGACAGGATAACCGGAATTCGATGTTTCATATTTTAGTGGATGACACTATCCTGGCTACCGAGGATATCAACAGGTACAAAGAAAACAGATTCTATGAGATTGAGTATAGGATCCCGCTGGAGCTCACAAGGACTAAGCAGAAGATCACCATTGTGATGAAAGAAGCACGACCGGCCAACTCGATTGGGCCATTTTACCTGGCAAGGATTACCAGGGCGAACTAACCAAAACGACCGTTTAGCAGGTACCTACTAAACGGTCGTTTTTAAAATGTGGAGTATGCCTGACTACGAAAGGAAGGAGATTAACACGCCGGCTGCCACAGCCGATCCGATAACTCCTGAAATGTTGCTGGCCATACAATATTGTAAGATGTGATTTCCCGGATCGTGTTTTAATGCCATTTCGTTTGCTACACGCGAAGCCATAGGTACAGCACTCAGTCCGGTAGCACCAATCAGCGGATTAATCTTTTTCTTAGCGAACAGGTTGTGGATTTTTACAGCCACAATACCTCCGGCAATGGAGATGGCAAAGGCGATGAATCCACCAACTACAATCCCCAGTGTTTTAGGAGAAAGGAATACATCGGCAGTCATGGTAGCACCCACTGTCAGTCCGAGGAAGATGGTAGCCGTATTCATAATCGGGCCGGTAGCTGCATCAGCCAGGCGAGCCGTTGAAGTTCCGATTTCCTTGATCAGGTTACCGAATAAGAGCATCCCTAACAAAGGTACAGAAGAAGGTACGAAGATAGCTGTTACCGTTCCCAATGCAATAGGGAAGATAATCTTTACCGCTTTCAGGTTTTTAATGGTGTACTTCGCAGGGTATTTTTTATCCATCTCGCGCATGTTGATGGTAAATTCCTTTTTGGTCATCAGCAGATTAGCTACCAGGGGAATAATTACCGGAACAAGAGCCATGTACGAATAGGCAGCAATTGCAATCGGTCCTAATAAATGCGGTGCCAGCTTGATAGTGGTGTAGATGGCCGTCGGACCGTCGGCTCCACCGATAATTCCCAGTGAAGCAGCTTCTTCGAGGGTGAATCCAAGCAAAATAGCCACGAGTAGCACCGAGAAGATTCCGATCTGGGCAGCTGCACCAAACAAAGCAAGCTTGAGGTTACGCAGCATGGGACCGAAATCGGTCAGCGCACCTACCCCCATAAAAATAATAGGAGGTAAGAAACCTGTTTTAATGAGACTGTAGTACAGGTAATTCATAATACCGTACTCGTGGGCAATTTCGAACAGGTTTTT
The DNA here is from genome assembly GCA_028691965.1 of Paludibacter sp. Lineage (GTDB taxonomy): Bacteria > Bacteroidota > Bacteroidia > Bacteroidales > Paludibacteraceae > Paludibacter. The sequence continues at coordinate 3,747 of JAQUYE010000138.1, forward strand.
ATACCTGTCGCCTTCCAGTGCTATGCTTTCAGCAGGAACGATGCCCATGCCACCTCCCGGGAAGTTGGCGAGCAACACCCCGAAAGCAATTGGTACCAGCAATAAAGGTTCGTATCCTTTGCGGATACCCAGGTAGAGCAGTACAAAGGCAATCACCCACATCAACAGTACCTGGAAGGAAAAACCTCCCAGTGCTGTCATGTTGTATAGATTCGATAATATTTCGTTCATTGTGCTTACTGGATTTTAAATAACACATCGTCTTCCTGCACCGAATCACCGTTGGCAAATCCAATTTCCACAATCTTACCCGCTTTTTCGGCAGAAATGGCATTGTAGGTCTTCATGGATTCGATGTAACAAAGAACATCACCTTTGGCCACTACATCGCCAACCCTGACTGCAGTTTCGGATGAACTGTTCGTGAGGTAGAACTTTCCTTCCAGCGGTGCAAGCGCTTCGAAGACATCCTTACCGGAAGAGGCAGGTACGGCAGCAGTAGTAGTTGCAGGAGCTTTCGCTGTGCCATCGTAGGAAATATTTACTTCGAACTTTTCGCCGTTTACCTCCACTACAACCGTTTGAGCTTGGATAGCAGCCGACGAATTGCCGCCGTTTTTCTTCTTTTTAGCTTCTGCGAGTTCTGCTTCAAAAGCAGCTTTTGCCTTTCCTGACTTCAAAGCGCGGTATTGTTCGGGGTGCATGGCCAGTTCGAATAGTTCTTCATCGTCTTTTCCATATTCCCATCCGTTTTCGTCCATCTCTTTTCTGAACTCATCGAGTTTGTCGGGATAGAGGGCCTGAGGGTCGCCGGTGTAGAATTCACGTCCCTGTTCTTTGGCCAGTTTCTTGATTACCGGATCTACTTCGCCCGGAAGCTTTCCTGCGTTACCCAGGATCATATCCCAGATATTATCCGCTATCATGGTCCATCGTTCTTTCCCTTTTACAAGTTGCATCAGGTTGAACATGGCCAGGTTTTTTACGTATTGTGAGAAAGGCGTTACCAGCGGAGGATAACCAACGCGTGGCCATACATAGGCTACTTCGTCGAAGAGGTTAACCAGCAGGTCGTCGATGGTTAGTTCAGCTTCGCCTTTTTTTGCCAGCGATTTATTGATGCTTACAAGGTTGTCTTTCAGGTCGTTCATCAAACTGCCCATCATGCCGCCCGGCAGACCGGAAGCGATGAGGAGG
>JAQUYE010000041.1 GCA_028691965.1 Paludibacter sp.
CGTCAGGCTATTGAGCTGGATCCTGACTTAATGGGTGGATTCAATACAAGAGTTGCCTACAAAGGTGTCGACTTGTCGGTTGTAGGTGCATTTAGAGTTGGAGGTCAACTTGTTAGTACGCTCTATTCTTCAAGCGGTTATTTGAATATGCTTTCCGGTCGTCGTAATAACGTAAAGGTTGACTACTGGACTCCTGAAAATACAGATGCAAAGTATCCTTACCCCGCTGGTATCATTGCTAATGATAATCCTAAGTACGGTTCCACACTTGGTCTTTTTGATGCTTCTTATCTGAAGATCAGAACGATTACCCTGGGCTATAACTTTAATAGCCGTTTGATTAAGGATCTTGGCATCTCTAAACTGAGAGTGTATGGTACAGTACAGAATCCTTTCGTACTTTTCTCTCCCTACAACAACGAAACAGGGATGGATCCTGAAAGTAACTCATACGGTGATGAAAATGCCGCAGTTACAACTACCTATAAAAAACGTACTCTTACGATCGGTACTAATACTCCATCGACTCGTAACTATATGGTCGGTCTTAATTTAACATTTTAAAAATTAAATACAATGAAAAAGACATATATTAAAACATTCATTGGAACAGCTTTGCTCTCATTGTTTCTTTCGGCTTGTTCTGATATTCTGGATGAAAAACCCCGGAGTACCTATACTCCCGAGTTCTTCAAAACCGAGAAGGGTGTAATGGGTGGTGTGACTTCTATGTATGCTCACTTACGTTATCTTTATGGTCAGGGTTACTATTACAATAGTTTACTTACCGGTACAGATGAGGTTACTTATGCTCAAAGTGCAGATGGTAACTTTAAGGACATGGACATGACCGGTGTGGGTTCAATAACTTCTTCAAGTAGTCGCAGTGATGTGCTCTGGAATGAAGCTTTTCCGAATATCAACACCGCCAGTGGAATTATTGAAAATGCTGAAGCAGTAGGTACAATTTCCAATGCACTGATAGCAGAAGCCCGTTTTTTCCGTGCGTATGATTATTTCTTATTGGTTCAGACTTTTGGTGGTGTGCCACTTGATTTAGGTGCAGGAAAATTAAAGTTTAACACATCCCCGGTGAGAACATCGACCAGGAATACTGTTCCTGAAGTTTATACTGAAGCTGTATTCCCTGATTTAGTAAAGGCTGTAGCGGATCTTCCTGCTACTCCACGTGTGACTGGTGGTGCTACAAAAACGCTTGCACGTTTATACCTCGCAAAAGCTTATCTTACTTATGGATGGTGGTTGCAAAATCCTAATAATATTCCTACCTACCCGGCAGCCGAACGTGTTGACCCGGATGGTAAGAATGCAGCATGGTATTTCCAACAAGCGTATAATGTAGCAGTTGAAGCAATTGAAAATCCAGGTCCGTTTGGTTTGCAACCTACTTACTATGACGTAAACCTTGGTACAAACGATCGTAACAACGAGATTTTATTATTCGCCGACCATACTGAAGAAAGTGAATTTTATAATGCATCGAGTTTGTCATGGAGTAATGGTAATGCACCTGAAAACTTTGCCGGATGGTTTATGACATGGAACTACACCAACATTCGTAGTGGTGGTAAAAGTTCTGTTCAACGTGAGGCAGTTCAGGCTCTTGGTCGTCCATGGACACGTATGTGCCCGACTATTAATGTTGTAACTACCACTTTTGCTGATAAGACAAATGACTCTCGTTACGACGGCACTTTCACTACTGTATACCATGGAAACTGGGATAAAGCAGGTGTGGCTGATGCTACTTTAGCAAATGCTAATGGTTTGCCGGTAGCACCTGGTGATCCGGTGCTTACATTTCTTTATGAAGATGTGCCTGGTATAACGTACGCTGAAGGTAATGCTAATATCGGTGCAGGTGTACTTCCTGGCAGGGCCGACTTTGTAATTGCCCCGAGTGGAATTAGCCGTATTACATATCCCGGTCTCTGGAAGTTAGGCCCATATCGTACAGATAACGGTACCGGACTCGGACAGCCAAACGGTGCAAGTACCCGTCCTTTCAATATCGCAAAATTCTCTGAATTGTATTTTGTTGCTGCTGAGGCGGCTGTGAAAGGTGCTACAGTAAAAGCAGGTATGAGTGCAAGAGAACTTATTAATGTAATTCGTGCCCGTGCAGGTAAATGGCGCTGGCATAATAATAACAATGTTGCGATGAATGTCGACAATAGTGCTGCCATGGTTGCTGCAACACCTGCAACTATTGATATCAACTATATTCTTGCTGAACGTTCTCGTGAATTCTATGGTGAAGGTTACCGTTGGTTTGACCTTGTACGTACACAGAAATGGGCTGAGTTGGCAGGTTCATATATGATTTGTGGTGCAGCCTATAAAGATCGTACTCCTCAGACATTTACCCGTACAATTGAGCCTAAGCATTACCTGCGTCCAATTCCGCTGGGTCAGCTTGATCGTATGGAGTTATCTGACGAAGATAAGCTTGCATATCAGAATCCCGGATATTAATCGTAAGTTTTCTCTGTATATAACCATACTTGTATGGAAAGTATTATCTGATGTGTTTTTTTAAGGTGTTTATTATTACATTTGTAACTTGAAAAGTCTGGCTGATTCTTAGTAATGAATCAGCCAGATTTTGCTTTCATTCACTATTAATTTATTATAAATAGAGTGTTACCATGAGGAATAATTGCTTAACCCCCGGATTAATAGTTCTCGTTTTTTTAATGGTCATAACATCATTAACTTCGGTGTCTGCAAAAAAGAAAACAGTACTCCCAAAAAATGCAGTTCTTTTTACCCAATTTACCTATCAGGGCAATGATCAGGTGTACAAGGATTACCCGCTGGAATCAGATGAATTTTATAGTCCTATTCTGCAAGGTTGTTACCCTGATCCAAGTATCACTCGTAACGGGGATGATTATTATTTGGTATGCTCTTCTTTTTCGATGGTTCCGGGTGTTCCCATTTTTCGCTCCAATGACCTGGTGAACTGGACTCAAATAGGGCATGTGCTCGACCGGCCCTCCCAACTTAAAGTGCAAAAGGCTGGTATAAGCGAAGGTATTTATGCACCTCAAATTAGTTACAATCCGGGAAACGAGACTTTTTATATGATTACCACTCACATTGCAGCCGGATTGGGAAATATTGTTGTCAAAACAAACGATCCAATGAAAGGATGGAGTGATCCCATAAAGCTGGACTTTGATGGTATTGATCCTTCACTCTTTTTTGATGATGACGGTAAAGCGTATGTAGTCCATAATGATGCCCCCCCGGCGGGAACCGAAGAGTATAGTGGGCATCGTGTTATCAAAATCTGGGAATATGATACTATCAACGACAGAGTAATACCCGGTACTGATAAAATTGTGGTCGACGGGGGAGTAAATAAAGCCGAAAAACCTATATGGATTGAAGGTCCCCATTTATACAAAAAAAATGGAAAGTATTATTTGCTTTGTGCAGAAGGAGGTACGGGTGACTGGCATAGTGAGGTAATCTTTGTAGGCAATCATCCGAAGGGTCCTTTTCGTCCTGCTGAGAATAACCCCATTCTTACACAACGTTACCTTAATCCGGGTCGATCCAACCGTGTGGAATGGACGGGACATGCCGATATAGTGGACACACCCGACGGAAAGTATTACAGTGTGTTTTTAGGAGTGCGCCCTAACGAAAAGGGTAGAGTGAATACTGGCCGTGAGACTTTCATGCTGCCTGTTGATTGGTCGTGTGAATTCCCGGTTTTTGTAAACGGACTTGTACCACTGAAACCGAAATTAAAACTTCCGGCTGGTGTTGAAAATAAAACTGGAAAAGGGGATTTTCATCCTACCGGTAATTTCAGATTTACCGATAACTTCAGGTCAACTGTTCTTGATCAACGCTGGATCGGATTACGTGGCTTCCGTGAAGAATTTATTCATTTAAGTGCAAAGGGGCTATACATTCGTCCATTCCCGGTTACCATCAGAGCTAAGGAGCCTACTTCCACCTTATTCTTTCGTCAACAACACCTCAGTTTTACAGCGACGGCAAGCATGAATTACGTACCCCAATCTGAATCAGAAATGGCTGGAATTACCTGTCTGCAAAGTGAAAATTTCAACTATGTATTCGGATTAACCCGTATGGGCAACGACTTATATTTAGTTTTACAACGTACGAATAAAGGAGTTCCCAGCCTTGTAGCAAGTACGAAAGTAATTGTTGACCAGCCGCTTCAGTTGAAAGTGAGTGCTTCGGGAGACGAATACATATTTAGTTACTCGATCGGAGAAGCTGATTTTGTAAATGTTGGCGGAGTAGTCTCCGGTGATATCTTATCCACTGATGTGGCAGGTGGCTTCACCGGAGCTATGATTGGTTTGTACGCAACTTCAGTTAACGATATTCGTCCGGTTAAGTAACCGGTTCCAACTTCTCTATAATGCTGCTTTCAGTGCTTTAATGATGTGCTGATACTCTTCATTAGTACGGTAAACTTTCTGTGGGTTCATCTCAATAACACCTCCAAAGTTATACCCATCAACATATTTTGGCACCAGGTGGAAATGTAAGTGGGATAATTTGTCAGAGAAAGCACCATAGTTAATCTTCTCAGGATGAAATACTTCCTGAATGGCCTTTGCAGCTTGTGCAACATCCTGCATAAAAGCATTCCGTTCCTCATCATTTAATTCAAAGAACTCAACTCCATGTTTGTTGTAAACAACATTACACCTTCCGGGATGGGACTGTTCTTTGAATAAATAGAGCTCTGAAACCTGTAGATTTGTAATTTTAATCATCAATTCATCCAGGATTGGAAGGTGACTGCAATAAAGACATTCTGTGATGGGTGTGGACATAAAACTAATTGATTTGATGGTTGTGAGACCGGATAGTAATTAACATTAATAAGTTCAGCAAAGATACCCCATTTTTTCTTCACTGTAAAGTCCCAGCTTAGATTTCGAGGTGACATGTTGACGTATAGGACTTAAGAATACTGACACAATGCCTTGATTTTACGTATTGGTATTTCATTTGATAAAGTTTATTCTAAAAAAAATAAACATGGAAACCTTTCAGCAAATTATTAATGGCGATAAACCTGTATTAATCGATTTTTACGCTACCTGGTGTGGCCCCTGTAAAGCAATGAGTCCCATTGTGGAAGCAATTGGAAAAGAACTAAAGGGACAGGCAAGAGTCTTGAAAATCGATGTAGATAAAAACCAATCATTAGCATCTCTCTACAACATTCGTGCAGTACCTACCTTTATGATTTTTAAGCAAGGACAGATTAAGTGGCAACAACCAGGTGGAGCAGATAAGATGACTATCAAGAACGAATTATTACGGCATCTATAAGCCTTCGAATCATTAAACCATAGTTTGTTGGAGCTACATCGGCAATGCAGGCCGGCTACATCGGCAATGTAGGTTGTCTACATCGGCAATGCAGGTTGTCTACATCGGCAATGCAGGTCAGCTACTTCGGCAATGTAGGTCAGCTACATCGGCAATGTAGATTTATTTATATTTCCATCGATTATATTTTTCCTTTATTAAAATAGGCGTTGCTGCTTGATCATTGATTTTTTACAGTATAACAAGAAGGCTTCACACAGCCTGTATTAATGTGTAGACAATCAATAAATTGGTCACAAATTCAGATTGAATTACTTTGTCTTTTTTGAGTCATCTGTAGTGAGAATAAAAGTTTGGTGAAGTCAGTTGAAAGTTGTTAATTTGCAGATTATACAATTAAATCGAGCAACACTTCATGTACTTCAGAAATATTGCAGATCTTAACCAGATCATCTTAAAAAGGCTTAGCATACTACCACGTGATTTTGATTTGATAGTTGGCATTCCCCGTAGTGGAATGTTGCCCGCAAACCTGTTGGCATTGTACCTCAATAAACCCTATACAGATATTCATTCGTTTGTAAACGGCCATGTGTACAAGGCTGGTGAACGCGGTCAGTTTATTACTGTAAAAGAGTTTAAGAAGATTCTGATTGTAGACGACAGCGTTTCATCAGGCTCAGCTATAAAAAAGGCTAAAGAATTGTTAGTTGGGATTGATCCTGATTTTGAAATTAGTTTTTGTGCTGTGTATGTCCCCCCCGGAAAAGAATCAGTAGTCGATTATGTTTTTGAAATAGTCCCACTTCCGCGCTATTTTCAGTGGAATATTTTTAATCATACTTCTCTGGATAAGGCTTGTTTTGATATTGATGGTGTGTTGTGTGTGGATCCTACACCTGAGCAAAACGATGATGGCCCGATTTATTTAGACTTTATCAAAAATGCAGCACCACTTTATATCCCGGGTAGTTTAATAGGAACTCTTGTGACATCCCGCCTGGAGAAATATCGTACAGAAACTGAGAATTGGCTGAAACAGCATAACGTTAAGTATAAAAAGCTTATCATGTTAGATTTACCTGATATGTATGCCAGGCAGCGGGCAAATAATCATGCTGAACATAAGGCTTCTGTTTATAAGGAAAATGAATACAATCTCTTTTTTGAGAGTTCGTTACGACAAGCCCTTGAAATCAATCAACTAACAGGAAAGCCTGTTTTTTGCACTGAGAATTTTGAAATGGTTTTCAATGCCCAGTCCTTTGTTTATAACGTGAAATCAGGCAAGCATTTTCCTGCATTAAGAAAGTTGGCTTTAAAGTTAAGAGATAAGTTCCGTGCTATTAAAAACTAAAATCTTAAAATATCCGGAATGCAATATATAAGGCTACTTTTTCACTTTATTGAGATTCTACTCTATAGTTATTTTCTCCTTTCAACTCTCTATGTGTTTATTTTTGCAGTTTGTGCCTTATTCTACAAACCAGCGAAGATAAGTTCAAATCAGCCATTTCGTAAAATTGCTGTTTTGATTCCCGGTTATAAGGAAGATAAGGTTATTGTAGATGTCGCACGTCAATCCTGCCAACAAAATTATCCCTCATCCTATTACGATATAATTGTTATTGCCGATTCTTTTCGACCTGATACACTTGAAAACCTGGCTTTGCTTCCTGTCAAGGTCGTGGAAGTAAGCTTTGAAGTCAGTACAAAGACAAAAGCGCTTAATACAGCAATGAATCAGTTAAGCACTGAGTATGATATCGCCGTTATCCTTGATGCTGATAATATCATGGAGCCGGATTTTCTTAATAAAATAAACGAGGCCTTTGGTACAGGTGCTAAAATACTCCAGGCTCATCGGATTGCGAAGAATACAAACACTCCCATTGCTATATTAGATGCTGTAAGTGAAGAAATGAATAACACTATATACAGAAAGGGGCATCGGGCAGCCGGACTTTCGTCAGCTTTAATAGGCTCAGGAATGGCTTTTGATTATACTTTGTTCAAGGAGCGTATCGCTGAAATTCAGGCGATTGGAGGGTTTGATAAAGAATTGGAGCTTACATTGTTAAGAGATGGTTATACTATAGAATACCTGGATGATGCTATTGTAGCCGACGAGAAAGTACACAAAACAGAAGTGTTTCAAAACCAGCGCCGCCGGTGGTTATCGGCGCAGTTTGTATATGCAGGTCGTTTTATTATCCCTGGTGTTAAGTTGTTAGTTACAAAAGGTAAGCTTGATTTTTTCAACAAAGTTGTACAGCAGTTAATCCTGCCCAGGCTATTGCTTCTTGGTGTTTCGTTTCTGTTTACCTTACTGTATTTTATTGGGTCATTGCTAACTGATTTGACCGATATAACGGCCTTGAATTATCAATGCTGGTTGGGATCTTTACTTTTGTTATCCATTTCTTTTGCTATTGCTATACCTCGTAGTTATCTTAATCGTCGCACGTTTAAAGCGCTGCTGTCTCTTCCCCGACTTTTCATAACCATGTTTCTGTTATTATTTAAATTAAAAGGTGCTAATAAGCGGTTCATACATACTGAGCATGGTGAATAATTCGAACTAAAACCAATAAATCTACTACATTTTGAAAACACACATCGTATTTCTTACAGCCGTATCACTTTTACTGTTTAACATCCTTTCGGTTGATGCACAGAGGATTACTGCAACCAAAGGATTTACGTATGATCCGGACCTTGCCGCTCTCTGTATCAATGAAGAGCAAATCGAAAAGATTGATTCCTTGTTAAACTCCTTTGTAGCCCAACGGAAAGTAAATTGCGTGTCAGCTTTTGTAGCCAAAAAGGGTAATGTTGTATATAAAAAGGCGTTTGGATTAAAGGATATTGCAAACCAGATCCCGGCTAGTGTTGATGATTACTATGTACTGTTTTCACAGACTAAGGCCATAACCACTGTTGCTTTTATGACTCTGGTGGAGAAAGGATTAGTAGCTGTTGATGACCCGGTAGCTGACTATTTCCCGGAGATCTCCGACCAGGTGGTTACAAAAGTAAATGAAGATGGTACTTACGAAACACGACCGGTAACAACTCCTGTGACTTTTGCTCATCTCATGTCACATTCATCGGGACTTAGTGCCGGTCTCGTGAGAGAAATTCGCCGGAAAGAAGGAGAAAAGACCGGTGCACCTGCCGGCTTCGGAGGTGATATTCCGACCAATAAACCTGCAGGTCAACGTAGCTTTGGTGGCAAAGCAGATGCTCAATTTTTAAAGGATGAAATGATAGCACTTTCACGCTATCCACTCGGCTTTGATCCAGGCTCAGAATGGAATTACCACATTAGTACCAATATGCTTGCATATATGGTCGAGCTGATATCCGGACAATCCTTACGTGATTATGTAAAAGAGACGATTCTTGTACCTCTGGGAATGGATAATACCGATTGGTACTATCCTCAGGAAGCTTTAAGTCGTTTTGTAAGGCCCTATAGTTATGTAGATGGCAAATTAACAGAAGGTTCTACTATGTATGCTGATGCTACAATAAGTGACAGCCAAAGCTATTGTGAAGGTGCCATCGGATTAAATGGTCCTATAGAGGACTATGCGAAATTTTGTCAGATGTTACTTAATAAGGGTGAATTTAACGGACATCAAATCTTAAAACCGGAAACAGTAGAGCTTATGACAAAAGTCAATCGATTACCGGAACTGAATTCAGGTGGCAAAGGTTTCCGGTTTGGGTTGGGATTTGAATTATACAACGAGCATAAAAAGCCAGTTCCTTCCGTTTCCAACTCAGCCTATGCCTGGGGCGGAATGTTAGGCACTGAATATATAGTGGATCCGGAAAATGAATTGGTAGTGCTGTTTTATATAAATATGTTCAAGCGCGAAAGTTTGTATCCCGTTTTCCTCGAATCGGTCTATAAGTTATTTTCAAGTGAAAAATAAGTTATGCCAGATCTACAACGTGAAGTAAGAAAAACAAACAATTGATAAATAATGATGAAATTACACTTTCAATTTACCTTTGCATTACTAATGGTTAGTACTCTGTGTAATGCCGGATCGTTTGAGCGAACTCCTACCGGAATAAAAGCTTCTGTGAATTCTATTGTTACTGAGATTCAGTATTACAGTCCGACTACCGTTCGCATCATAAAATATCCTGTTGGTAACGATTTTCAAAAGGAAAGTCTGTCGGTAATACAGCAACCTGAAAAAACCAACTTTAGTGTTCAACAGAGAGGCAGTGAACTCCTTTTAAAAAGTAAGAGTCTGCATATTACCTTCAACCTTGATAATTCACAGGTAGTGTTTCATCATAAAGGTAAACACCTGTTGAGCGAAAAACCAGTAGGAACCAACTTTTCCGGTTTTAACGATGCCGGAACGCCAGCCTTATCTGTTTCTCAATCGTTTATACTTGATGTCGACGAAGCTATTTATGGTTTTGGTCAACAGCAACAAGGAAAGATGTCGCAACGGGGAGTGAAGTTAAACATGGTTCAAGGCAACACTGACGATTATATTCCTTTTATGCATTCAGCGAAAGGATATGGTTTGTTCTGGGATAACTATTCTCCTACCATTTTTGAAGACTCTTCAGATAGCACCAGATTTCAGTCGGAAGTTGGTGAAGGTGTTGACTATTATTTCATGTATGGTGGAAATGCGGATGGAGTTGTTGCCTGTATGCGTGAACTTACCGGACAAGCTCCTATGTTTCCGCTATGGACCTATGGTTTTTGGCAAAGCCGCGAACGCTATAAGAGTCAGGATGAATTAGTGGGTGTAGTTAAAAAGTTCAGGGAGTTGGGAGTACCACTCGACGGAATCATACAGGATTGGCAATACTGGGGAAATAACTATCAATGGAATGCAATGGACTTTGTAAATCCGGGTTTTTATAATCCTCAAAAAATGATAGATGATGTTCATAGCATGAATGCCCATATGATAATCTCTATCTGGAATTCGTTTGGACCAAAGACCAAACAATACCGGGAACTGGACAGTATTGGTGCCTTATTTAGTTTCTCTACCTGGCCTCAATCCGGAAGTGAAGGCTGGCCTCCCCGGATGGACTACCCTTCAGGAGTACGGGTGTACGATGCCTATAATCCGATGGCCCGCGAAATTTATTGGAAATACCTGAATGAGGGTATTTTCTCAAAGGGGATAGATGGCTGGTGGATCGATTCTTCCGAACCGGATCACCTGGATCCAAAGCCTTCAGATTTAGATACAAAAACCTATTTAGGATCGTTCCGCAAAGTACGTAATGCCTTTCCTTTAATGACTGTTGGTGGAGTTGCTGACCATCAGTTAGCACAATCCACCGAAAAGAGAGTGTTCATATTAACCCGTTCAGCATTTGCCGGACAGCAACGCTACGGGGCTAATTTATGGTCGGGTGATGTAGTTGCATCGTGGGATGCTTTGCGAAACCAGATTTCTGCCGGATTAAATGTATCTATGACTGGAATGCCATACTGGAACAGCGATATTGGAGGATTTTTTCTTTGGAACTTTAAAAACCCTCTTGCGAATGCTGATTATCGTGAACTCCATGTCCGGTGGATGCAGTTCGGTGCCTTTACCCCGATGATGCGATCGCATGGTGAAGGTTATCCCCGTGAAATATACCAGTTTGGTGAAAAGGGGAATCCTACCTACGATGCAATTGAGAAATATATCCGTTTGCGTTATCATCTTTTACCATATTTATATTCTATATCCTGGGAGGTAACATCACAACAGTCGAGTATGATGCGTGCGTTGGTGATGGATTTCGCTTCTGATAAGCAGGCGCTGGATATCAACGATGAATTTATGGTTGGAAAATCATTGTTGGTTAGCCCGGTAACTGAACCCATGTATTGGAAAAATAAACAATCAGGTGCTAAAACAATGATGGTAGAGGATTTTAGTATAGTGAAATCTAAAGAAGTATATCTTCCAAAAGGGGCCGACTGGTTTGATTTCTGGACCGGAGATTATATGCCGGGCGGACAGAAAGTTGCTAAAGAAGTCCCACTTGATATTTTACCCTTATACGTTAAAGCAGGCTCTATAGTACCCTGGGGACCAGCCGTACAGTATGCTGACGAAAAAAAATGGGACAATCTTGAGATACGTGTTTACGAAGGAGCAAACGGAGAATTTGTTTTATACGAAGATGAAAACGATAACTATAATTACAAAAACGGGGTATATTCCACAATCAGATTTTCATGGAATAACAAGAAAAAAACCTTAACCATCGAAGACCGCAAAGGATCTTTTCCGGGGATGATAGCAAACCGCACATTTAACATCGTTTTTGTAAACAGTGAGCAAGGGATTGGGGCTGAATTGTCAGTTGCTTACGATTATGTTGTGAGCTATTCTGGTAAAAAAGTAACCATCACTAAAAAGTAAAGTAGAATGCAACGAATAAGAATGTATCAGATCGATGCTTTTACCGACCGCTTATTCTCCGGAAATCCTGCTGCTGTATGCATTTTGGACACACCAATCAGTGATGTTTTGATGCAGTCGATTGCTAATGAAAATAACCTGGCTGAAACTGCATTTATTGTTCCGGGTCAACAGGAGTTTGAGATAAGGTGGTTTACTCCAACAACAGAAGTAGATTTATGTGGGCATGCTACTTTAGCTTCAGCTTTCGTTCTGTTCAACGAGCTGAAGTTTCCGGATACTCAACTACGTTTCAAATCCCTCAAAAGTGGAACATTACTGGTTACCAAACAGGACGATATGCTACTGATGGATTTTCCAACCGATACTATTGAACTCGTTAACGGGCAGTTCATTCACGAAATAGAGGACTGTATAGGAGTTAAAGTGGTAGAGTTATACAAAGGTAAATCAGATTATATTGCTGTAATTGATTCCGAAAAAACACTAATCAACCTTCAGCCGGATTTTAAGAACATTACCCGGTTGCAGGCACGGGGTCTGGTAGTCACTGCCAAAGGAGAAGAGGTTGATTTTGTATCCCGCTTCTTTGCCCCGCAATTAGGGATCGATGAAGACCCGGTTACCGGGTCGGCACATACATCCTTATTACCTTTCTGGTCGCGTAAACTAGGGAGAGATAAGCTAATTGCCAGACAATTATCTAAACGTGGAGGTCAGTTGTTCTGTGCATACAACAATGATAGGTGTTTAATAGGTGGTAACGCCCGATTATTCTTAAAAGGTGAATTAATTATTGAATAAGAATGTTTATTTTTGTGAATGGAAAAGACGATTGAGGAACTTAAACAACAACGTGCGCTCTATGCTGATTTAGCTAATGCCATGCCCGCAGGTGTTTACCGAATACGGGTTTTTGGTGAATCATCTGTAAATGTGGACAAATGGTCGAGCTCGACGGATGTACCCTATGCTGTTGAATTTGCAAATGATAGATTTCTTGAAATTCTGAAGTTAGATAGAGCCACCTATGAAAATGATCCGGGAGTTCTCATAGAGTTAATTTTTGCCGATGATAAGGCGGAATTTGTCAGACAAAATGTTGAATCTAATAAGTTTAGAATTCCATTTATTTGGGAAGGTCGTTTTGTTATTTCGGGTAAAATAAGTTGGATTCATTTCGAATCCTATCCACGTATCTTAGATGATGGGGATATATTGTGGACAGGCATTGTACAGGATATAAGTGAACGTAAAGATGCGGAATTAAAAATAGCATATCAAAATCAGGAATTGCAAATTTTAAATGCTGAAAAGGATAAATTTCTATCCATCATTGCTCATGATTTAAAAAGTCCGTTTAATGCAGTTATAGGTTTTAGCGAACTTCTTGCAGGAAGGATTAAGGCAAAAGACTACGAAAATGTTGAAGAGTATGCAACTTACATTCAGAAACTCTCTAATAAGGCAATGGATTTACTTAAAAATCTCATGCAATGGGCATTGTCGCACACCGGTAGAATTGAGTTTAATCCTGAAAAATTAGAAATAGGAACTTTTATAGATGAAACAACTTTTCTGTATAATGATATTGCCAGGCAGAAATCGATAACTATCAGGAAAGACTTACCTGAGTTTCTTGAAATATTTGCTGATAGAGCTATGCTGTTCACTGTATTTCGGAATCTGATTTCCAACGCAATTAAATACTCGATGCCAGGTGCTGAACTTAGTGTTTCGGCTATTGAGCAACAGGACAACATACTCTTTTCAGTTAAAGATACCGGTATCGGAATATCTAAAAGCAGAGTAGAAGGGTTGTTTCTCATAAATCATATGAGCTCTACGATTGGTACCAGTAATGAAGAGGGTACTGGTTTGGGTTTAATACTATGTAAGGAATTCATTGAAAAACACGGGGGAAAAATTTGGGTCGAAAGTCAGGAGAATGTTGGCTCAACCTTTTATTTTACCTTGCCAAAATCACACATAAGTAGTGATGATTAAACACAGATATATAATGTGTTCAGAATATGAGGGATAATTAACCTTTAATTTTACTCCTATGAAAAAAGCACTTGCTGCAGTTTTATTTCTGTTAATATCGAATGTTATACCCGCAAATCCACTGCCTGTTCCAATCGATTTCGTTTTGTCAGAACTAACGTTCGATGCTGAAGGGAATTGGATTATTGAAATACGGTTTCGCAATGAGTGGAATTTTTGGGGGACTAACGGGATTTATATTACCACAACGACCGGAATGGCTGACCTAAAACAGCTGACCGATGAGGCTATCTGGCAAACAGGGTTTGTAACTATTACAAAAGATAGTTTACAGTCTGACTTGTTTATCAATCCTGCGGGTGACAGTATTTCATTATTGCGAATTGGGGGAAGTGAACCCCTGATTCCCGCTTTGGTGTTCGGAAATGCAGCAACTGCTACTGTACGTTCACCTTTAGTTGGTGAATCAATTGCTTTGTACGATGATGTATACAGTATCGATGGGTCACCTTCGTTGGGAGTTGAAAACGACTCTTCAGGGATGTGTGGTACTATTACAGGTATGGTATATGATCCTCATCAATTGCTACCGGATGATGTTTGGCTGGCCGGGTGTGGTTTGCTTGATTTCAAACCAGCTACTGATGGTAGTTATAGCGCCCGAATCACATCTTCAAAGCATACAGTTGATCAGTTGTATTATTTTTCAACAAGAACAGAGAAGTCATCCGGGTATTATGTAAAGGTGGTTACACTATCTGTTACAACCGAGCCGGATACGGTAGTTAGTGGTGACTTGCATGTGTATGATATAGTTGCAGCTTTGGATCCGGTGAATGAGCAGCGTGAGTCCATCTTACAGCTGTCTCCAAATCCCGTGAAAGGTTCTGCCATCACCTACGAAATTGCACTTCCAATTCTATCGTCAAAGGCCCACCTTGACATTTTTAGTTTAAATGGTCAACGTGTAGGTCATACGGTTTTGTCAGATCGTAAAGGCACCTTACAGCTTCACCAAGAATTGCCGAACGGAACCTACACGGTAAGTCTGTATGTAAACAACAAAAATTACGAAAACGTAAAACTAATCGTAGCTCATTAATGAAAAGCGGGAGTTTGATAATAATTGCCATCTTGCTGTTTCATAGCTTTGTGTATGCTCAACGGAAAGTGACGTTTGTTGAAGAACATATTGACTTCTCATTGGATAGTGATTATTTTTCTGTCAACGGAATTTTTTCCTTTGCTAATGCATCGGATAAAAGCGAAGTACAACAAATCATGTTTCCTTTCGCATCGGATTCAGCTTTTATCGATTCGATAAGAATTGTCAATTTGAACACCCTTACAAAAGTTGAATTTAAAAAATTGAAACGTGCTGTAGTCTTTGAGCTCGTATTACCCGCCAATGATACACTCGATTTAAATTTGTTTTATCGTCAGACGTCAGCTACCACCAATCGTTATATAATTACTTCAACTAAAGCATGGGGTGAACCTCTAAAAAAGGCGGTGTATTCTTTATCCGCCGATAAATCTTTACATATCGACTCATTTACATACAAACCCGATTCTATACATTGTTTTAATAATACAAGAATTTTTCTGTGGGAGATGCACTGCTTTATGCCCGACAAGGAGTTTGAAATAACTCTCACTGATGACTGATGAAGTATGAATAATAAAAAAATCCTGTTATGAAATCATATGTGCCATGAAATTAGAAGATTTAGGGTTTAATGAAATTCTAAAACAGGATGCTCTCAATTACCGGAACTTCAAACCTGGTAGGGTAGTGGCTGAACATAAAGAACGGTATGTCGTAAGTACTGAGGACGGAGAATTCGATGCCGAAATTACCGGTAATCTACGGTTTACTGCCACAAGCCGACTCGATTTCCCGGCAGTTGGGGATTGGGTGGCATTAATTGAGTATGATTCACAAACTTTGATTATCCAGGCTGTGATTCCAAGGTTTTCAATAATCACACGAAAAGCGAAGGGTAAGTTTGGTGAGCTGCAAATCATAGCTGCGAATGTTGACTATGCCTTGTTGGTTCAGGCTGTTGACAGAGATTTCAACGTAAACAGGCTCGAACGATACCTTACCATCTGTTATGAATCGAAAGTTCTGCCACTTATTGTACTTACAAAAGTCGATCTAATTGATAAGCAAACCTTAGCCACTTTAAAAAACACCCTACACCAACGAATTAAGGATATTCCGGTTGTAGCTGTAACAAATACTTCTTTAAGCGGATATGATTCTTTAGAGAAGATGTTAGTGGTAGGTAAGACCTACTGCATGCTGGGATCGTCGGGAGTTGGCAAATCCACTTTGTTAAACAGTTTATGCGCGAAGTCGGTCATGCGAACAGATACGATAAGTCAAAGTACCCATAAAGGAAGGCATGTTACCAGTCATCGGGAGTTGACTGTGCTGGCTAATGGTGCAATACTTATCGATAATCCCGGGATGCGTGAGGTTGGAATTGCTGATTCAGCAACAGGATTAGCAGTAACCTTCGATACAGTTCTTCTATTTTCCCATAATTGTAAATATAGTGACTGTACTCACAAGTCAGAAATTGGCTGTGCAGTTATTGATGCAGTTGAAAAGGGCTTGATAGATAAAACATCGTATGATAATTACCTGAAACTGGAACGTGAAAAAGAACACTTCGAATCGTCTTTATCCGAACGCCGACTGAAAGAAAAAGAATTCGGGAAGATAACGAAGAATTATAAAAAGTCGCATAATTCCAAAACAGATAAATAAGCATTCTTTTTATTTTCAATATAGTGTGTCATATTATTGTTCAAAATGAAGTTTTTACCGGAAATTATCCTGTCCTGATTTTTTTAAGTTTTGTTTGCATGTTGAATGGATTAGCCTATCTTTGTTATTCTAATTAACACATGATAAACATGGAAAAAAAGAAAAAAATTACTAAAGTAAATGTTGGAGGTACTCCTCCTCCGGTAAATGAAACGAAAACCTTCGTTCCTACTGCCGAAAACAAAGGGAAAGCTACCCGGCTTCGTGTTATTGCCGGTATACTCTGGGCGTTAGCAATTGCTGCACAGGTTGTTGCTATTTCATTGTTGTTCAAACAGCCTGTAAACATGACATGGATTATTATCCTTATTGTTGTTGACCTTGCCCTTGCTGTTACGGGATCGGTGCTTTGGAAAAAATCAAACAGGCTGGATCCTGCTTCTGAGAAGAATAAATTCATGTTCTTTATGCAAAGCCAACTTGGATTGGTGGTAGCAGTGATCGCCTTTTTACCGCTAATCATTTTTATACTAACAAGTAAAAACCTGGATGGGAAACAAAAAGGTATATTAGGTGGGATAGCAGGTGTAGCATTAGTAATTGCAGGTATCACCGGGGTCGATTTTAATCCGCCTTCGGTGGAACAGTATACAGAGCAAACAGCCAGGGTAGAGGAGCTTACCGGTCAGAACTTTGTGTTTTGGACTAAATCGGGTACTAAATATCACTTGTACGACGACTGTCATACCATTAACAAAGATGCAACTACAGAAATCTTTGAAGGAACGGTTGCTGATGCACGGGAACTGAAAAACATTACTGAGTTATGTAAGTTCTGTGAAAGTAAAGCTGCGAAAGCAAAAGAACTAAATCCGGAAGATACCGGTAACCTTATCGAGGAAGCCGGAGAAGCCCCGGAAGTTGTCGGGGAATAGACGGATGACTTTACCCCGGACAAATTTAAATTAAACCTTTTTAAAAACATCACTAAAAAAAGAGTATGGAAGAAATTATCAAAATGGTTGTAGCCAAAACCGGCATGTCGGAATCAATGGCTAAAATGGCAGTTGAGATTGTTGTCACACAGTTGAAAAAGAGATTACCAGAAGGTGTGGGAAGTCAGTTAGATAGTTTTCTGGGAGAAGGCAAATCTGGTAAATCGGGAAATCCCCTCGGAGGGCTAATGGATAACCTTGGTGGAATGCTTGGAAAAAAGAAATAAGCAAAAACTTAATCACAAAAAAGAGGCTGATGTAGATTGTTCTACATCAGCCTCTTTTTTGTAGCGGGAACGAGAGTTGAACTCGTGACCTCCGGGTTATGAATCCGACGCTCTAACCAACTGAGCTATCCCGCCATTCTGATAAAGCGGTGCAAAGATAGTTATTTTCGGGATTCTGACAAACATTCAGAGCAAAAATCTTTAGAATTTTGGCTTCATTCCCAGGTTGTACATGACGAACGACCATACATCAGTCTGAGCGTCAATAATCTTTCCGGTTGGTTTCCCTGCACCATGTCCAGCATTTACATCGATACGGATAAGTGAAGG
This sequence comes from Paludibacter sp., assembly GCA_028691965.1. Classification (GTDB taxonomy): domain Bacteria; phylum Bacteroidota; class Bacteroidia; order Bacteroidales; family Paludibacteraceae; genus Paludibacter. The sequence continues at coordinate 18,110 of JAQUYE010000041.1, forward strand.
ATTAGTACCATCATTGGCTTTTTGCAATGTTGCAGCAAATTTGAACGAGTGTGCAGGTACAACACGGTCGTCGTGATCGCCTGTAGTTACCAGTGTGGCCGGATAAGCGCCTTCTTTCACATTGTGGAGAGGTGAATAGCCTTTGAGGTATTCAAACATCTCTTTGCTTTCTTCAGATGTTCCGTAATCAGATGCCCATGCCCATCCGATAGTAAATTTCTGATAACGCAACATATCAAGCACACCCACTTCAGGAATAGCTACAGCGAAAAGTTCAGGCCGTTGAGTCATCGCTGCTCCTACAAGCAAGCCGCCATTTGATCCGCCATTAATAGCTAATTTTTTAGAAGATGTATATTTCTCGCTGATCAGGTATTCAGCAGCTGCAATAAAGTCATCAAACACATTTTGCTTTTGCATTTTAGTTCCAGCTTTGTGCCAGGTTTCTCCGTATTCACCCCCTCCACGCAGATTAGCAATTGCATAAATTCCTCCCTGTTCGAGGAAGGGGATGCGTACAACCGAGAATCCGGGAAGCAGACTTATGTTAAAACCGCCATATCCGTATAACATGGTTGGATTTTTACCGTTTTTCTTGATTCCTTTTTTATAGGTTATGCTCATCGGAACTTTTGTTCCGTCTTTTGAAGTAAAGAATACCTGTTCGCTCACGTAATCTTCCGGATTGAATGAAACCTCTGATTTACGGAAGAGTTCGGCTGTATTATCTGCAACATTATACCGATAGATAGTAGGAGGGAAGGTATAAGATGTGAAGGTATAAAACGCTTCGTTATCGTCCATATCTCCCGAAATACCTACCGTACCTATAGTTGGAAGCTCTACTTCGTGCAACGGACTACCTTCGGTAGTAAATGCATAAAGATGGTGAGAAGCATCACGAAGGTATTTGATAAACAGGCGCCCACCGATGATAGAGGCCGTTTCAAGTACTTTATCCGACTCAGGCACAATGGTAGTCCAGTTTTCGAGTTGCGGCATAGCCGGGTCAACTACCATTAATTGTTGATTTGGTGCCTTGTAATTGGTAAGTACAAATATTTTTCCGTTGTAATGCTCAATAACGTTGAAGTCGGACTCAAATCCCGGAGCTATCTGTACCGGTTTGCTGCCGGCTTTTGTAAGGTCTTTAATCCAAAGCGAATTACCCGAAGTTGATTCTGTTTCGGTGATAAACAAGAATTTTTCATCTTCCGAAACTCCCGCACCTACATTACGCAAGGGGAAGTCCTTGTTCTCGAATACGAGTAAGTCTTGTGCCTGAGTTTGACCGATTGTATGATAAAATACTTTATGGTATTCGTTTTTGTTCGAATATTCCTTACCGGCTTCCGGTTTACTATACGCAGAATAGTAGAAACCATCACCTTGCCATGAGATACCCGAAAACTTCACCCATTCTATTTTATCGCTCATCAGGGTTCGGGTAGCTACATCCATTACATATATTTCATTCCAGTCGGAGCCACTACGTGCTATGCTGTATGCCAGGTACTTTCCATCTTTTGAGAATGCCAGTCCCGATAAGGCCACTGTTCCGTCGGACGAGAGTGTATTCGGATCAAGTAAAACTTTTGGTTCCGCTTTTAATGAATCCAGTTCGTACAGTACACTCTGGTTCTGTAAACCATCGTTCTTGTAGAAGTAGTATTTACCGGCTACCTTACTGGGCGATCCGTATTTAGGATAATCCATCAATCCGGTGAGGCGTTCTTTCAGTCCGTTGCGGAAAGGTATTTGTTCGAGGTATCCATAGGTTACCTTGTTTTGTTCTGCTACCCAGGCTTCCGTTTCTGTCGACCGGTCATCTTCCAGCCAGCGGTAAGGATCGGCAACTGTTTCACCAAAATAGGTGTCGCTCACAGTATCCATACGGGTTTCGGGATACTCTACAGTAGGCTTGTTTGCACAACTATACATTACTGCTACGATGAATAAAAGGTTTAAATACTTCATGTTGTTTTTGTATTAGTGATTTTGTCATTGAATCTGTCATTTTGTTATTCCTAGTTCTTCAGCTATGCTGAACATGTACTCGCGGGCAGCCTCGTACTCGTTGGGGATAAGTCCATCGAGAATTGCATCCTTGATACGGGTTTTAATTTCACCTACCGTAGCGCAGGCCGGCAGGTTGAAAAGTTCCATGATTTCTTTTCCATCAACCGGTGGTTGGAAATTGCGGACTTTATCTTTTTCTTCAATTTCCTTTAGCTTTTTACGCACTAACTGAAAATTGGCACGGTAACGTTTCACTTTCTCCGGGTTTTTAGAAGTAATATCAGCTTCGCAAAGAGTCATCAAATCTTCTATATCATCGCCGGCATCGAAAAGAAGGCGTCGGACAGCTGAGTCGGTTACTTCATCTTCACTTAATACGATGGGCCGCATATGGAGTGTAACCATCTTTTGTACATACTTCATCTTCTCATTCTGAGGAAGCTTCATGTTTCGGAAAATTTCCGGAATCATCTTTTCTCCGATATAGTTGTGGTTGTGGAAGGTCCATCCCAGCCGTTTGTCAAATCGCTTGGTAAGTGGTTTCGCAATGTCATGAAGCAGAGCTGCCCAACGCAACCAAAGATTATCGGTTGTGGCACAAATGCCATCTAACACTGCAAGAGTATGATAGAAATTATCCTTATGACCAATTCCATCCTTTGTTTCAGCTCCTTTTAATGCCAGCAATTCAGGAAAGATGAGTTCCAAAAGCCCGGTTTTTTCAAGTAAAATAAATCCTACAGATGGTTTCGGTGATAATATGATTTTATTAAGCTCGTCGGCAATTCGTTCTTTAGAGATAATTTTAATACGTTCCCGATTTCTGACTATGGCATCAAACGTGATGGTTTCAAGGAAAAACCGTAGCTGAGCCGAAAAACGAATTCCCCGCATCATACGTAAGGGATCATCAGAGAACGTAATGTCAGGATCAAGAGGAGTGCGAAGAACAAAGTTTTCCAGGTCCGATAACCCGTTAAAAGGGTCTGTCAGCTCACCGAAGTTTTTCTTATTGAGCGACAAGGCCAGTGCATTGATGGTAAAGTCACGCCGGTTCTGATCATCCTCCAGTGTACCATCTTCAACAATTGGTTTACGTGAGTTGCGCAGGTATGATTCCTTGCGTGCACCAACAAATTCGATTTCAAGGTCCTTGTATTTAATTTGCGCTGTGCCAAAGTTCTTAAATACGGCCAGATTTGCTTTTTTGCCCAGTCTGGCAGCGACTTGTCCGGCCAATTCGATGCCACTCCCAACAACTACAATATCAATATCTTTTGAGGGGCGTTGCAGGTACAGATCCCTTACAAAACCCCCGATTACATAGCATTCCTTGTTAATTTCATCTGCAAGCTCAGAAATAAGCCGGAAGATAGGTAACTCTAAATGTTCTTTCATGCAACAAAGATAATCGAATCGACTTGAATCTCAAAACCCCTTATAGCTCATCCGGAGTTCGTTGTTGGCGTTCGTAGAGGTAAATATTCATTGAAAATAACAGGAAGAAATAAGCAAAATCTTCCAATGGAATAGAAAACAACCGAAGGTTACTAAATGCATCCGGATTATAACTAACTACCGGGAAGGAAGTGAGAATGCCATTAATAATCAACATGGGAATAAATGTGATTAGCAAGGCTATTACAAAGTGAGTTATGTGTCGATAGAACCAACTGCTGAATAACAGGAAGACCAGAAAAAGAGTATTGAAGGTGAAATTCCAGAATGTATATTCAAGCTGTCTTGTGCTGATAGCAATTAAAAAGAAAATTGCTGAAACAAACCATAGTGTTTTTACCAATCTGCCCTGATAGCTGAATTTCCTGAAGTAGAACTTTACTACCTCGTAAATGAAGATTCCACAAAAAGGAACAACTAGAAAGAATAACCATTCTTCAACCGGTAGTCCGAGTAATTTTATGCCAAGAGTATAATCATCATTAAACGACCACACTCCAATATGCGTAAACCAGATATCCCAGGCTATAAACCCGAGTGCAGGAAGTCCGATTGCCAGTAGAAGGTATTTCCAACGACTCACAAAGTGGATTTGTTTTTCAAAGCTGAAGATTACCGGAAATAGTACTGATAGCAACATCAGTAGCAGATAAGTTGAATGTGTAAGGCTTAACGACATAAAATATCAATTGAATAACTCTCAAAGGTAAACAAAAAAAAGCGGTTAAAGTTGGGATAATTCTGATAAGCAATAAAAATTAGTATATTTGGAGCTTAAACCTAATAAAACAAAAAAATGGGATTGCTAATTGCCATGCTGGTTTTGTTGGCCTGGGGAGGGCATTTGTTTTATATTTTAATGTATATAGAGCTAAGTTGGTTAAATCCATGGTTATATGTTCATATTCTTTTGCAGACCTGGTTGTTTACAGGACTCTTTATTACAGGACATGATGCAATGCATGGTAGTATCACCCCTGTTAAGTGGCTTAATAATGGAATAGGTTTTTTTGTTACCCTTATGTATGCCGGAATGTGGTATCCTACGCTTGTAAGACAGCATCGCCGTCATCACCGGCATCCTGCTACCGCAGAAGATCCGGATTACTGTACCACCAGTCAGCACTTTTTAGTGTGGTGGTTTACGTTTATGAAAGCCTATCTTACTATCGGACAGATCGTTGTTATGGCTGTATTATTCAATATAGGTCTGCTGTTCTTTTCTGAATTGCAATTGCTTCTTTTATGGGTCCTGCCGGCTATTGCTTCAACATTCCAACTCTTCTATTTTGGCACCTATTTACCGCACCGACAGCCACATACTGACGATATGCAACCTCATAATTCACGTACCCAGTCAAAGAATCATAGTTGGGCCATGCTGAGTTGTTACTTTTTTGGGTATCACTCCGAGCATCACGAATCGCCACGAACGCCCTGGTGGAAACTCTACCAACTAAAAGAGTGATTAGCAGTCGCCCACCAATCACTCTAACAATTAACAATTATCTTATACTCCTTCCTTCTTCTTTTTGCTTTTTATCGTTTTAAGTTCTAACTCCAGCTTTTCAATTTCTTCTGCCTGATTATTAATAGTTTTAAGCAGAACGTTTAGCTCCTCATTCTCGATGGTAGTTGGATATTGAGCATCAACACGTTCCATAAAGTCGGCCAGCACGTTCATATAATTCATAAACGCTTCGTAGGCAGTTTCGTAATTGCTTCCGAATGCATCTTTATGACTCATGTAGCGAAAGTGGTCGGCTGATTGAATTTCGAGCCAATCGCGGAGTAGTGGTTTATCCCGACAAAGGCGTACACGCTCTCCGATGCTGTATAGCTTTTCAAGGGCCTCGTGTTGCAAGTCGTTTCCATTCCAAGGACTAAGGTCTATTTCGTGGCCCCACCAGCTAATCGGGTCC
>JAQUYE010000139.1 GCA_028691965.1 Paludibacter sp.
CCACCAGCACCTCGACTCCATTCGTCTGAGTGATCCGTATATACTTGCCGATGAAGCAACAAAAACCTATTACATGACCGGTACAGGCGGCTTGATGTGGAAAAGCACAGACCTGCGCAGCTGGAGTGGTCCGTACAAAATCCTTAAAACAGATCCCGCCTCGTGGATGGGTCCCCGGCCATTGGTATGGGCCGCCGAGCTTCATCACTACAAAGGAAAATATTACAACTTTGCTACCTTTACCAACCGGGAAGTAAAAATCGACACCGTGGATGGAAATGTAATTGACCGCAGAGCAAGTCATGTACTGGTAAGCGATAAAGCTGACGGGCCATACGTACCGATGGCTGATCCTGAATACCTGCCTGCCCATATGCCCACACTTGATGGAACATTCTGGGTTGAAAAAGACGGAACACCGTATATGGTATTCTGCCATGAATGGCTACAGAACGGAAACGGAACCATGGAAAGCATCCGTCTTAAACCGGATCTGAGTGGTACTATCGGTAAAGCAAAACTACTTTTCAGAGCCAGCGACTCGCCCTGGAGTCGAGAAAAAGACAAAAACGGAAACGACAAACCGAATAAAGTAACCGACGGGCCCTTCCTGTTTCGCACCCAAACGGGTAAACTGGGGATGCTGTGGACAAGCTGGGTGTACGATGTATATACACAGGGGGTTGCTTATTCGAAAAGCGGAAAAATTAATGGTCCCTGGATTCAGGAAAAAGAGCCGATTACACCCCCGAATTTTGGTCATGGCATGCTGTTCCGCACTTTCGAAGGGAAACTACTGATGTCGGTTCATAGTCACCGAAGCGTAAACGGCCAATACTTCCGCTATCCTCGTTTGTTTGAGGTAGATGATAGTGGCGACAAACTGGTATTGGGAAAAGAGTATAACTAATTCAACTGCGATCCGCCGGATAGGTCACCCCGATCTGCCGGCGGATTTCATCCATAATCTCAAGGGTTGTAATGCTATTCTTCCAGCTATTTATAGCCGACTCCTGCATCCCGTTTTGGATCAAATCCATGAATTCTTTTAATTCATAATAGTGTTCATCAAAGGCAGCGGGCGACGATAACAACTCAGCTTCGGAGGACGGGCCGATACCGGATCCTGAAAACTTACGGGGTTTGAAGTGTACGGATTGAATAGAATTAATTCGATCGATAGTCAGCGTACCCTCTTCGCCCCTGATCTCAGTTGGCAGGTAGGCATCCGAAATCTTCGAATAAATAAGCGTGGCTGTCAATCCCTCATAATCGAGTATCACTGTTCCGGCCCCATCAACTCCCGCATCAAGGAGAGTAGCCGACGCCTTTATTCTCAGAGGCTTACCATACATGACCACCAGTGGATATAAGGTATAGATACCCACATCGAGCAAGGCTCCCGACGAGAGTTGTGGATTAAACGCATTGATAAGTTCACCCGCCTTGTAGCGGTCGTAACGGGATGAATACTGACAAAACGATGCTACGTATTGCCGTACCTTACCTATACGCGGCAAATGATCGAGTACTGTCCTGAAATGAGGTGTTAAGGTAGTTTTCATGGCTTCCATCAACACCACCCCGTTCGTTCTTGCTACTTCTGTCATGCGCTTAGCCTCCTCAGCCGTTGAGGCCAACGGCTTCTCACACAAAACATGTTTACCATGTTGCATCATCAGGATACTCTGACTTGCATGGAGTGCATTCGGTGAAGCTATGTAAACAGCATCAATATCGGCACAGCTTGCCATTTCTTCGAGGGAGGTGAAGGTGCGGGTAATATTATAGGTTTCAGCAAACCGGGATGCGGTTTCCTGTGAACGGGAATATACTGCCGTCAGTTCAAAACGCGGATCCTGTGCGGCACCCTTCAGTATCCAATCGGTTATAAAGTTGGTTCCTATTACACCAAATCGTAGTTTATGCATGCGAATCTACTTGTTTTGTGCCAACGATTTCTCCAACGATTCTTATCTTTTTTGTAATTCCCTGTTGACGGAGAATATATATACCTTCGGGTAATGTAATTTCGAGTGAACTGCCCGTAAACCGATAGGCAGATCGCTCACCCCTTATCGTAAACACTTCGAGTGTGGTTGCTGAGGCATTATCGGGATACACTGCATCAACTATCAGGGTTGAATTATAAGTACGCACATTAAAATCCACTACTTCGGCAGTTGAAACAGCAGTTGGTTCCTCGTATTCAAAGCATCCCAGATCGGGCGCTGAACCACTAAAGGAGTAGCCGATTTTAGTACCTCTGTTTATCAGTTTCCCACCTGGCTTCGGTTTTAAAAATGAAATATCGGGCAGGCTACCGTCGGCTTTACGTGGTAAGGTAAGCTGTTTTGCATCAGTACTTATAAAATCAGCCGTGTTCACACCTGTATTGGAGGGTAAAAAGCTATTGGTAGCAATCTCACAGGCAGCAGTGTTTACATTAATAATATGACTGTTGGTAGTGCGTGGGAGTAAGGACACATTATTATAGAGTGTGTGACCGTAACCCGGTACATCAACTGCTTCGGCAGCCGATTTTCGGTTCAGCATATTATAATTGGAAGGATTCTGGTAAGCTGTGTTGTTATGCCAGTTAATACCACCCAGGTGATGGTTGGCATAAAAGCCCTGGCTGCGGTTGTAGTAAGCCAGGCAAAAACGTACTGTGTGACGGGGTATTACAGCCGGTACCGAAGGAGTTGCCGACATACCATAACCACCCGATTTAAAACCGGATCCGTCGCCGGCAGCTGTAAAAGATCCTGGACGATAACCATTGAAGAACGACCAGCAATTCTCTATGGTCACCGCTTCATGACAGTTGATAAGATCAAATCCGTCGTCGCTGTTATACCAGGCACGACATCCTCTGAAGATATTCCCATAGGAAGCTGCTTTCGCATGTCCTCCAAAGCCATCTACATTACCGCCTCTGCCGCCATCCGACAAATAATCGTAATTATTATACGCATCGCAGTTCAGGATCAGGTTGTTAATGCCCCGAACGATATAAAAACCGATGGCCATACCATCGTGAACAGCTATGTTTTCAAAGATATTCGCAGAGCCTCCGTCGAGTCGAAATGCTTCCGATTGAGTATGCCCTACTATCGTTACCTGAGTACCTGTTACTTCAAAATTCTTAAAGTGAAGATTAGAACCCTTAATATAGAACACGATGACCCGTTTGTTGGCAGGCTTCACCTGCGACAAATCAAATACCGGTCGTTCGTCCTGGTAACCATGATAACAAATCCGTTTGGAGGCAGTCCCACTTTTCTGCATATCAAATACATAGCCCCATATATCCTGATAGGTCATTATCTGATCCTGCGGAACTACATAGGTTCCGCCACGCATAAAAACCGTATCGCCGGGTACTACCAGCGATTGCGCCTTACGTAGGGAGGCAAAGGGAGAATCAATAGTACCTGTATTGGCATCATTGCCTGTAGGAGCTATAAAGTAATTTACAGCACTGACAGTATATGTAAGCAGTATTAAAGCGAGTAGAAGGGTGTTTTTTATCATTTGGTTAGTACATTTTCTGAGTGACGAATATGAAGCTCTTTCATATCTTCAGCCAGTATATTCACATTCGAAAAATCCCAGTTACGGGCATAGCTGATTGTTCCGGCTTTTTTGACCCATGCATCAATATTCGTAAAGGTAAAATACTCCATACGTGAGATTTCGCTCCCGTTTACCCTCATAAATTCGGCACTGTTCCTTATTTTCACGTCCGACACCCAGATGTTTCTGAAATAGGGAGTGCCTCTCTTTTCATCTACTACCTCCAGCATTTTAGTCCAGTGTTCAGGCAACTGCCTGCCCTGGTATTCAACAGGAAGAGTAGAATAACTGTAGGATGGGTTCCAGTTCATCGTAGCCTCTAACACCAGTCGCACCTCTTCCATATCAACATCACGGATATAAATATGTTCAGTAGTGCCTCCCCGATTCATGGCCGACTTAAACCGAAACCCTACCGAAGTTCCCCTGGCTCGTAAGCCTTCAGCCAGCACATAGCGAATCCCACCCGAGGTTTCACTGCCACAGGTTAGCAGTCCGGCACCGGCTCTCGACATACAATTACGGATAACTATATATTCAGTCAGACGGTTCACCCTCAATCCATCGGCATCTCTGCCCGACTTTAAGCAGATATTATCGTCGTTACAGTCGATATCTGAATTTTGCACCAGTATCCGTGACGAAGAATCGATATCTATGCCGTCGGTACTCGGCCCATGACCACCGATATTATTCTGAATAATCACATTATCCACCGTACAAAAACTGGAGTAGAGAATGTGAATAGTCCAGAATCCGGCCTGTTGAAAGGTCAGATCACGAATGGTTACATCACTGGTTTCGGCCACCAGCACTGTTCGGGGTCGTTTACTGTCGTAATCAACTATCCACCGTAACCCTTTGGGTTCGTATTGCCGGCGCAGGGCCCAATAGGCGTCCCAGAACACTTTTCCCTGTCCGTTGATGATCCCCTTCCCGCTTAGTTGAACATTTTTCTGACCAATTACATTAATGAGAGCAGCAGGCCAGATCATCTCCAGACCGGCAACCCGGGTCGGGATATCAGGATAATCGTTAATATTGGTACTCCCCAGCATGACAACGCCTTCGGGCAGGTGTAACCGGACTCCTTCTTTCAGGAATATCGATCCGGAAAGGTAACGACCGGGTAGAAAACTGACGAGCCCCCCACCCTTCGCAGCGCAAGTATCAATAGCCTTTTGGATTGCTACTGTATTCAGGGTGATGCCATCGGCAATCGCTCCATACTCGTTCACCAAAAAAACAGCACTTC
>JAQUYE010000140.1 GCA_028691965.1 Paludibacter sp.
CTCAGTTTAGAGATTCCAAGATCCTTAATAAAACGGCTATTAAAGTTATAGCCCAGGGTAATCGTTCTGATCTTCAGATAAGAAGCATCAAAAAGACCAAGTGTGGAACCGTACTTAGGATTATCATTAGCAATGATACCAGCCGGGTAAGGATACTTTGCATCTGTGTTTTCAGGAGTCCAGTAGTCAACCTTTACGTTATTACGACGACCGGAAAGCATATTCAAATATCCGCTTGAAGAATAAAGAGTACTAACAAGCTGACCTCCAACTCTAAATGCACCTACAACCGACAAGTCGACACCTTTGTAGGCAACTCTTGTATTGAATCCACCCATTAAGTCAGGATCCAGCTCAATAGCCTGACGGTCGTCCGGACCAATAGCTCTCTTAGGTTCTCCGGTTACTTCATCGTATCCACCGGTGTATTTCACTTTAATCATACCAGCGTTACCACCTGGTTCAAGTTTTTGTAAGTATTGGTAATCAGGATCATCTGTATTCCAAAGTCCCACTTTTTCGTAATCAAAGATTACATTGAGTGACTTACCTACAAACCACCAGTTTCCTTCATCTTTTTCTTGTCCGGATGACAAGGAAGTTAATTCATTTTCATTGCTGTACATATTCACACCTGCTTCCCATGTCCAACCATCAGCGTTATCGATGATAACTCCGTTCAACGAAAGTTCCCAACCTTTGTTGAGAGTAGTACCAATGTTGGCAGTATAGCTACCTACTCCAGAGGTTGGAGGAAGTCCGACACTTAACAAAATATCTTTGGTATTGGTACGATAGAGTTCGAACGATCCCGAAAGACGATTATCAAACATCCCGAAATCAACACCGAAGTTAGTTGTTTCAGAGAATTCCCATCCTAAACGGGTGTTAGGTAATTGAGAAACATAATATCCGGTTGCAAATGTAGAACCAAAGTTATAGGGACGGGTACTCAACAAACCAAGGGTTGCATAAGGATCAACCGACTGGTTGGAAGTCTGTCCGAAACCGGCACGTATCTTAAGCAGATCAATCATAGCAGCATCCTGCATAAATGATTCATTCTTAATATTCCAACCAGCAGAGATTGCAGGATAGGTATGCCATTTATAGCCATCCGCCAATCGTGAAGAAGCATCAGAACGTAGCGTTGCACTAATCATATAGCGATTATCATAGGCATACATAACACGGCCCATGTACGACATTAAACCACTTTGCCAGTAGTTTTGATCATTCGGATTAATTGTAAACTCACCCGAAGCTCTTCCCAGGTTGAAATACTGGAAATCATCCGACGGAATGTCCTTTGCGCTAACTCTTGAGCTGTTGTAGGTTGTTTGTTCAGCAGATTGCAGAGCGACAATATTAATATTGTGTTTATCTGCAAAGGTTCTATCGAACGTAATCATATTTTCAATAGCCCAGTTTGTTTGCATTGAATTACCAACTGTAGCAGTTGACGGAGTAGTTGCAGTTACATTGAACACACCTTCTCCGGTATAACTACCACTGTTGGTAAACCGAATGTTTGCTCCAATATTGGTACGAACTTTCAACCCTTCAACTCCGGGCACACTGAATTCACCATACATTGTATTATAAGACCCAAACGCATTGTTACGGTCAACCCACTTGTCACCTAACCCTTCAATAACTTCTCTTGAATAGAGCCACTGATCATCCTGCGCCATCCTGATAATCCGTTTCCAGCTACCATCTTCTTTATTGTAAGGATCGGCAATTGGAGACATACTCAACACATTGTAGAGTCCCAAATTGTTACCCATAGCAACAGAATAGTTATTATTGGAGGTAAAACCAAACCGGAAATACTTACCAATTTCCTGATCAAGAGAACCACGGAAAGAATAACGGGTATAATCCTGACCCGTCATAACAGCTTCGTCGCGGTAAAACCCTGTTCCGAACTTATAGTTAGATGTTTTTGTACCACCTGTAACAGCTATGTCATGATTGGTAACAATACCCTGACGATAATACAAATCCTGCCAGTCTGTTTCGACATTATCATCTTCATCAACACCATTTGAAGGAATTCTACCTGCTATTTTACGCAATTCCTTGAACTCAGCAGCATTCATCATAGGATACTTAATGGCATTTTTGAAACCATAGTAATTATTATAGCTTACCGTTGCAGCAGATGATTTAAGTCCCTTATTTGTTGTTATAAGAATTACACCGTTAGCTCCACGAGAACCGTAAATAGCTGTAGCTGATGCATCTTTAAGAATATCAATACTTTTTATGTCATCTGTACTTATATCACCGAGCGAACCGGCAAAAGGTATTCCATCAAGTACTACGAGCGGATCATTACTTGCACTCAGTGAACGGGTACCACGAATACGGATTTGCATGGATGCACCGGGTTTTGAATTGGTTTGCTCCATTGTTACCCCTGCAACCCGTCCCTGAAGAGCCTGAGAGATATTGGCAGCAGGTACGTCGCGAACTATCTCACCTTTTACAGATGCTACAGAACCCGTAACTGCTTCCTTGCGCTGAGTTCCGTAACCGATAACGATTACTTCATCGATTAAACGGGTATCTTCTTCAAGTACAATACTAATAGCAGTTCTGCTATTAACATTTACGGTTTGGGGTTTATAACCCACATAAGAAAAAACAAGACTACCGTTGGCTGGAACGGCAATCGAATACCGGCCATTCAGATCGGTAATAGTACCAGTGGAAGTACCCTGAACCTGGATACTCACTCCCACAAGTGCTGCATTAGAGACATCCCTTACAGTACCTTGTACCGTTAAAGTTTGCCCAAAGGCTGAAAATGAGAACAAAAGCAACAGGAATAGAATTCCGGAGACTTTTTTACTACTAATTTGTTTCATGATAATGGAATTAATGATTATTTGTTGACATTGAAAAATCAATCTATAGGAAATTGTGATTAATTCACTTGTTAAGCGGGACGTGGTGGTCTGTACAGCACATTCCGAATTGATGATTAGTTTATTTATGTTTTCATAGGACTATGTGTATTTCATATTAACTTTGATGTATTAATTATTGTATTAAATCCTGAATATGCTGTAAGAAAAAATCCACCTGAAACTTTAAAAATTCCACACTTTCATCTTACTTTACGAAGTCCAAACCCGAATAAATCCACAACTATGATTTTCACGTTGGCAAATGTACTCAATAGAAAAGCTTTTAATTTACACCTAACGAACAAGTGCTTTACCGTACGTTACATAAATATAGAAAATGTAACATTTAGTTTTCTTCCTGTTACATAACTGCTAAGCCAACTTTAAGAAAATCTCTGTAAGCCTTGACAATAGGAGTTTTAATTAAAAATAGCCAAAATTTAAAAAAAAGACCACATCGAACGTTTCAGAATGGGAGCTCAACTTCGAATTGAGTGGATCTAACTGCACGACTATCCTATTCCGGGTTAAAGTAACATAACATTACTTAGTGTAGAAATTGAAGTTTTTTGAGTACCTTTGTGCCGTTCATTTGCTGATATCAGGATTTGAACATTATAACATTATATGACATTTGAACAACTTGATCTTATAGAGCCGATCTTAAACGCTCTTACCCGGGAGGGTTATAAAGTCCCCACACCCATCCAGGAAACTGCAATTCCAATTGTATTAAACCACAAAGACTTATTAGGCTGCGCTCAGACAGGTACCGGCAAAACGGCTGCCTTTGCTATTCCTATACTTCAGAATTTGCATAAGAAGTACCCCAATCAAAAACAGCATCGAACTGTGAAGGTGTTGATTGTAACACCCACCCGCGAACTAGCCATTCAGATTGACGAAAGTTTTAATTCCTACGGAAGAAACCTCCCCTTTCGTCACACCGTGATATTTGGAGGAGTAAATCAAAACCCTCAGATAAATGCATTAAAAGCTGGCGTAGACATATTAATAGCTACTCCGGGGCGATTGCTTGATTTACAACAACAGGGCTTCGTACACCTACAACACCTCGATGTGTTTGTGTTGGATGAAGCTGACCGGATGCTGGACATGGGATTTATTCATGATGTTAAACGGTTAATCCGTCTTATTCCTGAAAAAAGGCAATCTCTCTTTTTTTCTGCCACGATGCCCGATACTATTCGTACGTTGGCAGCATCGATTCTTCGTTCACCTGAAGAAGTACATGTAACACCCGTATCATCAACGGCTGAGACGATTGAACAGGCTGTTTATCTGGTAGATGCTGGTAATAAACGCGATTTATTGCTTCACTTACTTGAAGATAAAGATATTGCAACTGCACTGGTATTTACTCGTACAAAGCATGGAGCCGACAAAGTTCAGCGTTATCTTTCCAAGGGGGGAATTAAAGCTGAAGCAATTCATGGCAACAAGTCACAGAACGCCCGTCAACGTGCGCTCTCCAATTTTAAAGATCGGACGACACGCGTTTTGGTTGCAACCGACATTGCAGCTCGTGGTATCGACATTGATGAACTGAATCTGGTAGTTAACTACGAACTACCCAATATCCCGGAAACATACGTACACCGGATAGGCCGGACCGGCCGGGCCGGACTTGACGGTAAAGCAATCTCGTTTTGTGATACAGAGGAAAAGCCTTATCTGAAAGACATACAGAAACTTATCCGAATACAGATCCCTGTGATTTCAGATCACCCCTATCCTGCTACTGCTGCTGTACCGGAAATTCGTAAAAATCCATCCCGCCCTGCCCGATCATCAGCTGGTCGAGTTGTACGTAAGAAGTAAGTGCTATAATGGTAAGGCGGACTTCCCCGGCG
>JAQUYE010000141.1 GCA_028691965.1 Paludibacter sp.
GGCGTAAAGATATTCCCAAGCCCCCCTGCAAACACGGGCGTATTGCGAATAAAGAAGGCACAATCAGCACCCAGGCTTACAGCATATTCTTCCAGCTCAGCAGCAGTAAGTCCCAGCTTGTACAGTTCATTCAGTGATTTCAGCATAAAGGCGGCATCCGATGAACCGCCTCCCAACCCGGCACCGAAAGGGATAGTCTTGGTAAGTTGAACGGCAGTATGTCCAAGCTTAAACTCTTTTTCGAGCATCCGATATGCTTTTACAATTAAATTATCTTCCTGGTCGATGGTAACAGGTATGCCTTCGACTACCAGACTACAACTTGCTTTCTGATGGGGAACTTCCTCCACCACCAGTTTATCACATACCGGAAGCGGATAAAAGATGGTTTCAAGGTTGTGATAGCCATCCGGTCGTTTTTCAACTACATACAGGCCAATATTGATTTTTGCATTCGGAAAACTGGTGATACTCATGGTTGTGTGCATATGAATTGATACGGAAGATCCCCCCGGTGAGATGCAAAATTAATAAAATAAATACTAATGGAATCAACTTAAGGTCAAAAAGAGTGTTGAATGAGCGGAACAATCTCTACCGAATGTGGAGACCTTATTATAATTTATACTATTTTTGTATGCAAAAAGAAAATAACTTCCGGATGACTTACCAACGCAAGCCTGAATGGCTACTCACCAAGATATACAGCGATAAAAGCTATTCACATGTAAATACAGTTATTAAAGAACACGGATTGCACACCATCTGCACATCAGGTAAATGTCCGAATCAAAGCGAATGCTGGAGCCGCGGAACTGCTACCCTGATGATTCTTGGTAACATCTGTACCCGCGCCTGCAAATTTTGCAATACCAATACAGGGCGACCTCTTCCCCCCGATCTTAACGAACCACAGCGGGTGGCTGAATCCATTCAACTGATGAAACTGAAACACGCAGTAATCACATCTGTCGATCGCGACGACCTAAAAGATGGTGGTGCTGCAATCTGGGCAGAAACCATCCGCAAGGTAAAGGAACTGAATCCGGGCATCACTCTCGAAGTCTTAATTCCCGACTTTGATGGAAGAACCGAATTGATTGACCAGGTAATAGATGCTGGTCCGGATGTGGTATCGCATAATCTCGAGACAGTTCGCCGTCTGACTCCCCAAATACGCACAAAAGCAAAATATGATGTCAGTCTGAAAGTCTTACAACACATAGCCTCACGCGGTAAAACCGCCAAAACCGGTATCATGCTTGGCCTGGGAGAAACCGAAGAAGAAATCCTGGAACTGATGGACGATGCCCTGGCGCACAATTGCTCTGTTATAACCATTGGCCAGTACCTGCAACCGTCACGCAAGCATGCACCGGTATCAGCCTATATTCACCCCGATAAGTTTGCCGAATACAAACAAATTGGAAAGGAAAAAGGATTCCGCTTTATCGAAAGTGGTCCGTTTGTACGTTCATCCTATTTCGCTGAAAAGCACGTGGGTTAAGGTTTTTTTTCGTACTTTTGCGGCCAGTTAGAAAACAAAAGCAGATTACAAATATTAATTCCCCAACCCAATAAATGAGTTTAGAGGCTGAAATTCAACGGCGCAGAACTTTTGCGATCATTTCACACCCCGACGCGGGTAAAACTACGCTAACCGAGAAATTATTACTCTTCGGAGGTGCCATTCACGTGGCAGGTGCAGTTAAGTCAAATAAAATACGTAAAACGGCAACATCCGACTGGATGGAAATCGAAAAGCAACGTGGTATATCCGTTGCTACCTCAGTGATGGGTTTCGAATACCGTGACTATAAGATTAATATCCTGGATACTCCGGGTCACCAGGACTTTGCCGAAGACACCTATCGTACACTCACTGCTGTCGATTCGGTGATCATCGTGGTTGATACCGCCAAGGGGGTGGAAGCTCAAACCCGCAAACTGATGAATGTATGCCGTATGCGTAATACGCCGGTAATGATATTCGTCAACAAGATGGACCGCGAAGGTAAGGATGCCTTCGATTTGCTGGATGAACTGGAAGCGGAACTTGGTATTCAGGTGCGACCACTCAGCTGGCCTATTAATCAGGGCTTTTCGTTCAAGGGTGTATATGATATATACAAGGAAAAACTCGAACTCTATACGCCTAACAAACAAACCATCAGCGAGTCGGTGCAATTGAAAGATATTAATAGTCCGGAGCTCGACCGCCTGGTAGGTGATACGGATGCAGCAAAGCTACGCGAAGACCTGGAGCTTATTGGAGGTGTATATCCTGAATTTGAGGTACAGGAATACCTTGCCGGCCGACTGGCACCTGTATTCTTCGGATCTGCACTGAATACCTTTGGTGTGCGCGAACTACTCGACTGCTTTGTCGAAATTGCTCCTTCTCCCCTCCCCGTTCAGTCGATCGAACGTAAAGTCGATCCTTACGAATCCAACTTTAGCGGATTTATCTTTAAGATTCATGCGAACATGGATCCCAATCACCGTAGTTGTATAGCCTTTGTAAAAATCTGTTCCGGTAAGTTTGAACGCAATGTTAACTACCGCCATATACGCCATAATAAAATGATGCGTTTCTCAGCTCCTACTGCCTTTATGGCGCAGAAGAAAGAAACGGTCGACGAAGCCTATGCCGGTGATATAGTCGGTCTACCCGACACCGGAACTTTTAAAATTGGCGACACCCTCACTTCCGGTGAGATGCTGCATTTCAAAGGACTACCCAGTTTCTCTCCCGAAATGTTCAATTACATTGAGAATGCCGACCCGATGAAGACCAAGCAGTTGGAAAAAGGGATTAATCAGCTCATGGACGAAGGAGTGGCACAGCTCTTTATCAACCAGTTTAACAACCGGAAAATTGTTGGTACTGTAGGACAACTACAGTTTGAAGTAATTCAGTACCGACTCCTTCACGAATATGGAGCTCAGTGTCGCTGGGAACCACTTAACCTGCACAAAGCTTGCTGGATTGAAAGTGATGATCTGCAGGAACTCGAAAACTTCAAGAAACGAAAAGCACAGTATATGGCTATCGACAAGGAAGGACGCGATGTGTTCCTTGCCGATTCAGGCTATGTGCTACAAATGGCACAACAGGATTTTCAGAAGATAAAGTTCCATTTCAGTTCTGAATTCTGACAGACTCCTGAACCAGTTAATTTATTTACTCCTTACTAATACTACTACAGCATGAAAAAACTACTCGCTCTCTTTCTGATGACCGCCATGGCTACCAGCGCATGGGCACAGGGAAACGAATGGCAGGACCCGACTAAAAATCAGGTTAACCGGGCACCTATGCACACTAACTATTTCGCTTACGAATCGGCTGAAGCTGCCCGCAAGGGCTGTCTCACTTCGTCAGCAAACTACCTGTCACTTAACGGCATGTGGAAGTTTCACTGGGTAAAAGACGCTGATCAACGACTCACCGGCTTTCACCAACCGGGATACAATGACAAAGGCTGGGGACAAATGCCGGTACCCGGATTGTGGGAATTGAACGGCTATGGCGATGCGCTCTATGTAAATGCCGGGTACCCCTGGCGTAATCAGTTCCGGAACGACCCTCCCAACATTCCATTGGAAAACAACCACGTTGGTTCCTACCGTCGCGAAATTGAAATTCCTGCCAACTGGAAAGGAAGTGATGTTATCGCTCATTTCGGTTCGGTAACCTCCAATATCTACCTGTGGGTTAACGGGAAGTACGTAGGATATAGCGAAGACAGCAAACTCGAAGCCGAATTTGATATTACCCGCTTTGTTAAACCGGGCAAAAATCTTATCGCTTTCCAGGTGTTCCGATGGTCGGATGGATCCTACCTCGAAGACCAGGACTTCTGGCGTTTATCAGGAGTAGCCCGCGACTGCTACCTGTATGCCCGCACCAAAACTGGTGTCGAAGATATACGCGTTACTCCCGAACTGGATGCTGCCTATACCAATGGCAAACTGAATATTGAAATCTCAACCAAGGGCTCTACCGGGGTGAAGCTCTCACTTACCGACAACAAAGGCAAGGAAGTAGCTGCTACCAGTGTTAAGGGAAAAGGTAAACTCACAACAAGCTTAGCTGTTTCCAATCCCGACAAATGGACTGCCGAAACTCCTTCACTCTACACACTCACTGCTACCACCCAGAGCGGGAAAAACACTGAAGTTATTCCTGTTAAGGTAGGTTTCCGTCAGGTAGAAATCAAAAACGGACAATTCCTGGTAAACGGTCAGCCTGTCCTCATTAAAGGAGCCAACCGTCACGAGATGGATCCCGACAATGGCTATGCTGTAAGTCGCGAACGCATGATACAGGATATTAAGGTAATGAAGAGCCTTAATATTAATGCCGTACGTACCTGTCACTATCCCGATGCCAATACCTGGTACGACCTCTGCGATGAATACGGACTCTATGTTGTTGCTGAAGCAAATATCGAATCACATGGTATGGGATACGGCGAGCACACCCTTGCTAAGAACCCGCTTTACGCCCTGGCTCATATGGAACGTAACCAGCGAAACATACAGCGTGGCTTTAACCACCCCTCCATCGTGTTCTGGTCGCTGGGTAACGAAGCCGGCATGGGACCCAACTTCGAAGCAGCCTACAACTGGATCAAAAACGAAGATCCTGGTCGCCCGGTGCAGTACGAACAATCGCAGAACAGACAAAACAATGTGTATGGTCCCGGCAACTTCTCGGAT
>JAQUYE010000042.1 GCA_028691965.1 Paludibacter sp.
TTCGATTTTATGGTGTTCGTTATCACCCTCTGCCTTCATATTCAAATTCATCAGGGCGGCATCGCTGAGCGACTTAAAGAAATGCAACACCATTTCAGTAGGCAAATCACCTACGTATTCACGTTTAAATTCAGCATCGTAAACTAACCAGGGACGACCACCGAAATCGAGAACTGCAGAGCAAAGAGAATCATCCATCGGCAGGCAGTATCCATATCGCTCTACACCCCTTTTATCTCCGATAGCCTGTTTTAAAGCAGTACCAAGAGCCAGTGCAGTATCTTCAATGGTATGGTGTTCATCTACCTCAAGATCGCCTTTTACCTGTATGGTTAGATCACAGCCTGCATGACGGCCTATCTGTTCGAGCATATGATCAAAGAACTTCAAACCGGTTGAAATAGTGGTTTTGCCGCTTCCGTCAAGATTGAGACGGACGAATATATCAGTTTCCTTTGTTGTTCGTTGAATAGTAGCAGTACGTTCACCTGCAAACAAAAATGCAGCAATGGCATCCCAGGAAGTTGTTTGAAGCGCACAAAAGTCGTCCAGTTCCATGGATTTCAACACAGCAGTATCGTCAGAGATAAATATAGCTTTGCAACCCAGGTTTTTAGCAAGCTCCACATCGGTTACTCTATCCCCGATCACATATGACCCCTTTAGATCGTAGTTGTCGGCGAAATACTTGCCAAGCAAACCGGTACCCGGTTTACGCGTTGGAAGTCCGTCGTCGGGAAAAGAAGTATCAATAAAAATCTCATCGAATTCTATTCCTTCACTTTTTAACAGCTGCAGCATTTTGTTCTGTACCAGATCAAAGTTTTCCTGAGGATAAACAGCAGTTCCAAGTCCGTCCTGATTCGTAACCATTGCCCATTCGAAATCGGTCTTCGTGCGAATGAAGTATAAATTACGAAGTACAGCTGGTAAAAACTCCAGTTGATCCAGTCGATCTACCTGAAAGGTAACGGGTGGTTCGGCGATAATAGTACCATCACGGTCGATGAAAAGTACTTTCTTTTTAAATTCAACATTAGAATTCATCGGAGTGTTGTATAATAAATAATGGATACAAAAATAGTCTTTTTTCATCGGAACTAAAAACTATCCTCTTTATGTACACCTAAAGTTTGTTGAACAAATAATAAGTTGTACCTTTGCAGCTCTTTTTGAAAGATGTTCACTCATCTTATATAATTCAGATAATCAAATAGTTGAGCTATGGAATTAGATTGGTTACGTTCGTTAATCTTCGAAGATGGTATTGCCCACACCATCTTACTTTACGCTTTTGTAATAGCAATCGGGGTAATGTTAGGGAAGATTAAATTCTTTGGGGTGTCGTTGGGAGTTACTTTTGTTTTGTTTGTGGGTATAGTTGTCGGACATTTTGGATTCGAGGCTAATCCTGAACTAATGCATTTTCTTCGGGAGTTTGGATTAATTCTATTTATTTACTCAATTGGTTTGCAGGTCGGACCAGGTTTCTTCTCCTCGTTTAAGAAGGGAGGGATGCAACTCAATTTACTGGCTGCTACGGTAGTATTACTAGGTGTCGGAGTGACTATTGCCTTGTATTACGCCTTTGCAGGTCGCATTCCAATGTCGATGTTTGTAGGTATTTTATCAGGTGCTGTAACCAACACACCCGGACTTGGGGCTGCTCAGGAAGCATTGCGACAATTATTTGATGCAGGACAAATCACCGAGATTCCTCAAATTGCACTGGGTTATGCTGTAGCATATCCTCTGGGTGTTACCGGCATTATTCTTTCACTAATACTTATCCGGGTTGGCTTTAAAATAAAACTTGATAAAGAGGAAGAGGCGCTTCACAGCAATGAGAACAAACAAGATGGAACTCAAATTATTACCTTACGCATTAGTTCTAATGCTATACACGGAAAGAACATCGCTCAGATTCGCCGGTTGATTGGCCGGCAGTTTGTCATTTCGCGTCTCTATACAAACACTACCTATTCCATACCCAAAGCAGATACTATTTTGCACAACGGAGATATCATCCTGCTGGTAGTAAGTGATGATAACGCAAGCGCAGTTCAGGAGCTGCTCGGAGAAGTAACCGAGCACGACTGGAAAGAATCTGAAGAAAAAATGATTTCACGTCGTATTGTTATTACCCGGGATGTAATCAACGGGAAAACATTGGGGACCCTGAAGTTAAGAGCATTGAATGTGAACTGCACCCGTATTATCCGTTCGGGATTCGACCTGTTGGCAACCGACGATCTGGTGCTTCAGGTGGGCGACCGGGTTGTAGTAGTGGGCTCACCCGAATCCATTCAGCGTATTGAACAAGTGTTGGGTAATACACTGAAGAGACTCAACGAACCCCACCTGATTACTCTGTTTATAGGTATCTTCTTAGGAATTATAATCGGAAGCATCCCCTTCTTTGTTCCGGGCATGCCCATGCCGGTTAAATTAGGCCTTGCCGGTGGTCCGTTGGTTGTAGCTATTTTACTCGGTCGTTTCGGATTTAAACTCCGACTGATAACCTACACAACGCAAAGTGCCAACCTTTTGCTTCGGGAGATTGGTATTACCCTCTTCCTTGCCAGTGTCGGCATTTCGTCGGGAGGTAATTTCGTAGACACAGTAATACATGGAGATGGATTGCTATGGGTTGCAAGCGGTGTGGTAATTACCATGGTGCCGTTGCTAGTTGCTGGTATAATTGGCCGGAAAGCACTAAAGTTAAACTACTTTACCCTGATGGGCCTTCTGGCAGGAAGCACAACTGATCCGCCTGCACTTGCCTATGCCAACCAAACAGCCGGTAACGATGCACCGGCCGTAGCGTATTCGACTGTCTATCCTTTAACCATGTTCCTGAGGGTAATTATGGCTCAGATTCTAATCCTATCCTTTGCGTAGTGCGGTTACCGGAGTGAGGATTTAGTAAATATCCCATCAGGTAGTGCGGCATCCAGCTGAAGTTCAAGAAACGTCATGCGGGTGCCGCCTCCTTTTTTAAGCATATCCCGGTAAACCATGGTCATTGGAAACCAGCGACCCTGGATTCGTTTAACATCCGTCATTTCAATCTTTTTGAGCAGCTTTCCGCTTTTAGAGTACATTTCGATCTGCAGGGGGATATAACGTTCCTGATCGATCCACATCTTTTGCATGTAATAACCTACATCCGGCTTAACTGCTGTAAGTGTCACCACCCAGCAATTCCGACCATCCCTTATTTCAACAGCATCCACTGTTGCTGCATACTGCTCCAGCAAGGGAGTGTCGTTCATCATATCTTCGTACGACAGATCACTGCCCATTACCGATTGACGTAACATATGACCTGATATTTGTATCACCCTGTCGGTTGAAGGTGAGAATATCCAGAGCTGCTCATCTGTTTTAAGCATTTTAGTTCCTTTCTCACGTGCCGGTGCCAGGTATTCAGTGAATGACTTTTCATCACCCTCTGTCCATGTTTTTGCTTCCAGGGTGCGATTACCACGTGATGTAGTAATTTCCATCCGCGAAAGGGATATACGGGTGTTGGCCGACATGTTTTTATCTACTTTCTCTATCAGCGATTTACCCGTAGGAAACTGTTGTGCCGTGCTCAAAATCGTAAGTGGTACTAATACCACCCAACTTAATAATCTCTTCATACTATCTAGTGTATCATTAATAACTAAGCTTCCAGCTCTTTAAAAAGATGAGCTGTTTGTCGTTTGTAAATTCCTATCCCTGCCAGCATAGCCCCTATCACGGTCGACAAAACACCGGGGATAAATCCGATGAAGTAGGTTTCGGGAGTGATCCTGGCTCTGAAAACGGTAGGCATCATAAGGGTTGAATCCTTAATCATACTACTGGCATCCAGTCCGTAGTGTTGCATCAGGTACGACAGCAGTAAACCAAATGCTGTACCAATTACCGAACCAATGAGTCCAATCAACACGGCTTCGCCCACTAACGAGGCATAGGCTTCGTGTTTGGTTTCGCCGATGGCAAGTCTCAATCCGAACTCCCCGTAACGGCGTAATCCACCGAGCAAGCCGGCATTCCAAAGCACGATCGACATTGCAAATACAAAAATCAGTATTACTACCAATCCGGCATAATTGGAATAGCTGATCAGGAAATCAATTCCTTCGGCCTTGCTCATTGGAGTAAGCACAAGAGAGTAGGCATCTTCTTTGTCCAGTCGCGCTGAATTAAATTCGGTCTGAAGTTGAAGTCCGAGCTCATCGTCGTAATACTCAGGAAAGAAACCAAGAACCTCACCGGCAGCACCTTCCATATACAGAGCACGACGAATATCGGCAATATCGGCAATAATCATCCCTTTATCGAGGGCAGCAACACCGAAATGAAGTGTACCACATACCGTGAAGTTATACATGGCCATATCGCCGTACATCGACGACGAGATAAGTGTTACCACATCACCCGGTGCAAGCTTCATACGAACAAACAGGTCATTCGACATTAATATCTCTCCCGGTTGTTCAGGAAACCGACCCGAAAAGAGCTTCGTTTGTAAATCCATCCGTTCGATTTCGGCATCGGAACCTATCAAACGAACACCTGCTCCCGACACATTTCCCTGGGCACGTGTAGCACCGGTACTATCAGGAGCATCAAGTAATCCACCAAACAGGATGCGCTCCGCCCATTCTATGTCAGGATAGTCACGGTTTAATTCCTCTACTAACTGTTCAACATCATCCATGGCAAATTCATTCGGCTGTTGTGAACTGTTCTGTTCGTATCCGTAGGTTGTTACTTTAACGTGACCTGTTGTCAACTTAGCTGATACTTCAATACTATCAGTTAGCACACCGGTTAAATAGGCATGCAAAAAGACAGTAATCATCACCCCTACTGTAACGATAATCACCGGTAGCAGACTACGGCTTTTATCCCTTAGTAATCCATTAAATAAGAATTTTAACATTGATAGATTAGTTTATGGGGTTTGACTTACTTTACTTTTCCACGAATGGCTTCAGTAGGATTCATCCGGGCAATCTTTCGGGCGGGCAGATAGCTAACCAGTGCCGTGACCAAAAAGATAAAGATGATAGTCCCGATAACCAGTCCGGGGGTAATAACTGCATACATTACATCTGCCATTGGAACACCAAAATCAGCAGCTTCAACAGGAAATGAGATTCCCACTTTACTCATGTACCAAAACAAAGGAGTACCCCATACAGCTCCAACAACAATGGCTAAAAAGGCATACATAGTCCCTTCTATTGTAAAATGCCTGACTACCTGTCCGGCTGTCATTCCCATCGCTACCATTGTTCCAATCTCCCGCTGGCGGCGAAAAATGGCAAGTGTTTGTGTATCGAAGATAGCCAACATGGCCAGCAACAAAAAGATAATATAGAATACACTGGTACCGACCGACTTGGTTTTCACCAGTAAAAGGGTCGACTCCATTAGTTTCTCAATCGATTTATACTCCCAGCCCTCCACCTGACTTACACCAACTTCGGGCGATTTGATAAGCAGGTTGGCTTCACCGGGCCGCATCGTCATTTGTTGAAGCCGGTTCAGGTCTATCCACAGCACACCGTTATCAACAGAAGGAACAGATGTTTTAAATATTCCGGCTATGCGTATATCCACAGCCTCAAAGGTCCCGTTTTTATCTCTCCACCGAAGTATCATCTCGTCGTCGAGCCGCACTTTCAACTGACGGGCCATGTAAGCACCCACGCAAACCGGCACCGGGCCGACTGAATCTCCGACTAAACCGGCGGTGGGTATCTCCAGTAATTGCTGATTGGCGCGGATCCCCTTTAACAATACCCCCTGCATGCGACCATCCGGGTAAACCGTTGCCTGGGTTATCAGGATAGGTTCAAGCATTTTCTGATGTATCATTGGAAGAAACGACTCAGGAATAGCCACCGTACTTGAGTCTAAGGTAAACGGATCCCAGGGATCGTAATGAGCACTCCAGTATTGTCCGTCGCCAATCTCCCAGCGCTGAGCATCGTCAATGGCCTGCTTACTCCATCCTTGTAATATACCTTGCATGAGAATTATCATGACAAACGACAAGGAGAGAACAAAAACCGTTAACCAGGTTTTAAGGCCGTTCCCGATCAAACTTTGTAAAGCTGTTTTAAGCAGAAACATGGTCGTTTGTATTAAGTGTTGGTTGGAGTTACTTGTTCATCAGCTACTACCCTGCCATCTTCCAGGCGGATGATACGACGCAGGTAAGCAATTACCTTTTCGTCGTGTGTCGCAAAAATAAAGCTGGTTTTTAATTCTTCGTTTAACCGCAACATTGTTTTTAGTATGTTGTGCGAATTCACTGAATCCAGATTTGCTGTGGGTTCATCAGCAAGCACCAGTACCGGTCGCTTCACCATCGCCCGTGCAATTGCAACGCGTTGGCATTCACCGCCCGACAGTTCAGCAGGACGAGAGTTTATCTTGTCGGTAAGCCCCACCCATTCGAGAGTTTCCAGCACTCTCGACTTTCGCTCGGAAGCCGAAAGATTGAGTAATAACAAGGGAAACTCCACATTTTCGTAAACCGTATAGACAGGCAGGAGGTTATAATTCTGAAAGATAAACCCTAACTGCTGCTTACGCAACAAAGCCGCTTGTCGGGCAGTCAGCCTGCTAACCGAATTTCCCATTACGACAACTTCACCCGACGAGGGAATATCCAGGGAGCCAATTATATTCAGCAAGGTTGTTTTCCCTGATCCACTGGGACCTACCAGTCCGGCAAACTCGCCCCGGGTAAAACTGAGGTCAATTTCTTTCAGGGCTGTAAAGAACCCGGTTCCTACCGGGAATTTTTTAGTAAGCTGTTGCACTTCTACGATTGATTGCATAGCATTATAGGGATTAAAAGTTATAACTTAACATCAGTTGAAGACCTTTACCGGCAAATTGGCCCGAACCGGTTACCGACATGCCCGGCAAGGAATAATTATCCGGATTCACGAATCCAATCAGGTAAACAGAAAGGTTATCATAAGTCCGGCTCCAGCACAGGTAATTCATCCAGTATGATTGCGACGAAGCAGGAATATAAAACACCATGAGCGAAAGATTATCCATCATCGACAAAGGATAGGTGAACATGGTAGCCACCATATTAGCTGTTACACCCTCACTAAAAAACCGGTCACCGGCATGATAGCGAAAATACTCAAGAGTCGCCCCCAGCCCATTTCCCACTGGTAGAGTATAATCCATACCGGCAGTAACCATATCCGTCCGTGCAGGCAGAATAGTCGGATGTGCAGCCGAACTACCCAAAGCCACCAAACTAGCTTCTACCCAGATCCCGACTTCAAAATCCCATTTGCCGTCAATTCCCAGGCGATGCTCAGGAAGCGATGCTTCAGCTAACTCTACAGAAAGCAAATTTACAGCAGGGTTAACTCTTCTGTGATGATAACTTAATGCGATTTCGCCGGGTCCGAATGGAAGCTGTACTCTTCCACCAACTTCCGGCTTCCAGCGTGCAGTACCGGCCATTTCATATCCCTTGGGACGATGATTGGCTGTCAGCCCCCAGGCCCAGATAGTTGCATTGGAAGCAAAGTAGTATCTTCCGAGCAGACCGTATACCCCATCTGTTAGTTGCAGGGGATCACGAATATCCATTCCGTCGAACCACATCAACGGGCGTATCATTTTTGCAGAGCCAAAATTAATCTTTTGAAGCCCTGCTCTTAGCTCCCATTGCTGAGCGGAGTATCGCATCCACATCCGATACGGTTTTAGTTGGGTAAAAACCTGAGGATCGGCACCTTCGTTCCAGTTAATAGTGCCGTTAGCATTGAAGGAAGCCTCAAGGTCAAGCATTGATCCTGTTAAACCTGATAATTCAGCCTTAAATTCAGGAACGAAACGTCCACCACTGTACCACAAAAGCGGGTCGGTAAGTTTTGTTGTTTGCCAGGCAGCTACCTGACCACTAAAGCTTACTACAACACTATCACGTGCTGATAGCATTGTGGTAAGGAACAAAAAAACAAGAACCAGAACTCTCATGGGTATCTAAGGGTTTATACCGCAACTACCGGTTGGTGTCAGACCGGGAAGGTCTGTTTAGCATTATCTGCCAAATTTATAAATAGTAAACAATACCCTGCACTGAATCGGTAAAGCAGGGCACATATTTAACATTTTATAGCATTAAAGAACGTATAAAAAGCAATTCTTCCAAAATGATTTTCTTACATTTGGGACTTTAAACCAGGAAAATATGACCCACGACGAAGCCCTCCGCAGAGCAGCTGCATACTGTTCGCAGGCAGAACATTGCTCCTTCGAACTGACTACAAAATTTAACCGATGGGAAGTACCTGTCGACGAACAGCGTAAGATTCTGGAGTACCTTAAAAAAGAAAACTACCTTAACAACGAGCGCTATGCCATAGCGTTTGCAAGAGACAAATTCAGGTATAATAAATGGGGGAAGATCCGTCTGCGCATGGAAATGCAACGCAAGGAGCTATCAGCGGATGACATTGCCAACGCATTATCGGTATTGGATGAAGATGCTTATCAGCAACAGGCTACAGAATTGGCAACAGCAAAACTGAAAAGCCTGAAATACAAGGATTCGTACGAAAGAGATGGTAAGTTATACCGATTTCTTGCCGGCAGAGGATTTGAATCGGATGTTATACGACAAGCGATACAAAGCGCCTGTAAACAGGACTAATGCTTCCCGTACGTGAATACGCCTAATCAAGCTGATACCCGAAGTTACGTAGTTTAGTATCTTTGTTACGCCAGTCCTTTTCCACCTTTACAAACAATTCGAGGAATACTTTCTTTTCAAAGAAAGTCTCCAGGTCTTTACGGGCTTCCGTACCCACCTTCTTCAGTGATTTTCCACCGTGACCGATAATAATTCCTTTTTGCGAGTCACGCTCGGCATAAATCACAGCATTAATCCGGATGAGCTTATCATCCTCGTTAAACTGTTCAACCTCTACTTCTACTGCATAGGGAATTTCCTTATCATAATTCAATAAGATTTTTTCCCGGATAATCTCGTTTACAAAAAAGCGTGCCGGTTTGTCGGTAAGTTGATCTTTATCAAAGAAAGGAGGTGATTCGGGCAGAAGCTCATGAATACGCTTAAACAAAGGATCAATATTAAATCGCTCAAGTGCCGATACAGGATAAATTTCTGCTCTCGGCAGCAACTCTTTCCATCGATCAACCAGCGCTTCCAGCTTTTCCTGATCAATTAAGTCAATTTTATTGATTACCAACACCAATGGAGCCGGGTTTAGATTTACCTTTTCGACGAAGTCGCTGTTTTTATCGGTTGAATCGAACACATCGGTAACATACAGCAACACATCAGCATCGGTTAAGGCTGAATTAGAAAACTTACGCATGGATTCCTGAAGCCGGTAATTCGGCTTCAGAACGCCCGGGGTATCGGAATAAACAATTTGAAAGTCGTCCCCGTTCACGATTCCCATAATCCGGTGTCGTGTAGTCTGAGCTTTCTTAGTGATGATCGAAATACGTTCACCTACCAATGCATTCATCAGCGTGGATTTACCTACGTTAGGGTTACCAACAATATTTACAAAACCAGATTTATGCATACCATATAATATTAAGCTGATTAATCAAAAGCTGTAATTAGTTTGCAAAGATACATCATTTTTTATATCTTTGAGCCCACATTATTCAGCAATCTCTATGCGTTTCAGCTTCAGGAATACGACAGGTTTATCGCAGACGGTAAAAATCATTTTATTAATTGCAGGTGCAGCCATCGTAGTCATGTCAACCTTCTTCAGCAATAAACTTGCCGGTTCGCTGGCAGAAGAAGAGCATAAAAAAATCGAGATCTGGGCAGAAGCCACCCGCCAGTCGATCCTTGCCGATGAGCATACCGACCTTGAATTTATCATTTCTATTATCGAAGGAAACAAGACCATCCCTGTAATTCTGGTGGATGAAAACGGGCAAATGCTTTCATCGAAAAATGTTAAGGAACCTGACTCGCACCCGGAAGCTTTTTACCAAAAGGAAATCAATCGGCTAAAGTACAAGAATCCGGCTATTGAAGTAAAACTGGGAGATACTACTCAGTACTTATACTACGACGAATCCTCGCTCTTAAAACAATTGTATTATTTCCCCTACGTTCAGTTGGGCATAATATTTATTTTTATGCTGATCGCCTATTTTGCGCTTTCGAGCAGCAAAAAAGCCGAGCAAAACAAGGTATGGGTAGGTTTATCTAAGGAAACAGCTCATCAGCTTGGAACTCCCATCTCATCCTTATTGGCATGGGTTGACCTTTTAAGCGCCCGTCATTCCGAAGATAAAATGATTACTGAGATGTCGAAGGATGTAAATCGTTTACGGGTAATTGCTGAACGTTTCTCAAAAATCGGATCAGTTCCCGACCTTCAGCTGGTAAGTTTAAACGAGACATTATTGAATGCTGTCAATTACATAAGCACCCGCACATCCGAAAAAGTAAAGATCCAGTGTCACTTCCCCGACAAGAATCATATTTTCATTCAATTGAACGTTCCCCTGTTCGAATGGGTAATCGAGAACTTATGTAAAAATGCCATCGATGCAATGGACGGAAGTGGAAGCATCTATATTACAGTATCGCGCAACGACAAAGAATGCATGATTGACGTAAAGGATACCGGGAAAGGCATCGAACGTAAAAAGTTTAAAACGATCTTCACTCCCGGCTTTACCACAAAGAGTCGTGGATGGGGACTGGGCTTATCACTGGTGAAACGTATTATCGAGGAATATCACGGAGGAAAAATCTTTGTAAAAAGTTCGGAGATTAACGTAGGTACAACTTTCCGCTTACTTTTTAAGGCAATTTAGAGATTTAATCATTTCGAAGCGCTATATTTTCGGACTGCGTTTTTTTTTTCATTAAATTATTCGTACTTTTGCACGGTTTTTTATAAACAAATACGGCTATGTCGAAATTCGGACAATATAATATTGTTTTAAAAGATATCGGGGACGAAGTCCGTACTTTCAACTTTGAGCTGAACGATGAGTACTTTGCCAAGATTAATAGTCCTGAAGTACAAAAAGGACAGCTTACGGCGAATGTATCCGTTAAGAAGAAGATCGGACTTTACGAACTGAGCTTTGAGATTAACGGGGTAATTCAAATCCCCTGTGACCGATGCCTGGACGATATGGATCAGCAGATATATCACAAAGATATGTTACAAGTGAAGTTCGGTGCAGGATGGTCGGAAGAAAACGAAATAGTTGTCGTACCCGAAGCTGAGGGTGCCATCAATATTGCCTGGTTTCTGTACGAGTTTATCGTACTGAATATTCCTATTAAGCATGTACATGCTACAGGAGAATGCAATAAGGGAATGGTAACGAAGCTAAAACGTCATATTACCCGTCAGAAAGACGATTCCGATGATAGCGGATTATTTGAATTCGACGAAGAAGATGACACGTCAGCAGATGACACACAGATTGACCCGCGATGGGAAAGTCTGCAGAATATAAACTTTGATAACAATTAAAAAAGTGTAATAAAATGGCACATCCCAAAAGAAAACAGTCAAAAACCAGAACCGCGAAAAGAAGAACGCATTACAAGGCAGAAGCCCCTACTTTGTCTATTTGCCCAAACTGTGGTGCAGCTCATATCTACCACACAGTATGTGGTGAGTGTGGATACTACAGAGGTAAATTAGCAATCGAGAAATTAGCAACGGTATAATATGTCTAAAATTCACGCAGTAATCACCGGTGTTGGCGGCTATGTTCCTGAGTATGTTCTGAACAATCAGGAACTCAGCAGCATGATGGACACCAGTGATGAGTGGATCACCACCCGTGTGGGGATCAAGGAACGTCGTATTCTCAAGGAACCGGGTGAAGGAACATCTTTCATGGCTGTTAAGGCTGCGCAGGATTTGTTTTCAAAGGTTTCAACCACTCCTGAGGAAATTGATCTTGTCCTTGTAGCCACAACGACTCCGGATTATGTCTTTCCTTCACTTGCATCGGTTATTGCCGACAAACTGGGACTAAAGAATGTACTGGGATTTGATATCCAGGCTGCCTGTTCCGGTTTTATTGTAGCATTAACCAATGCAGCCAGTTTTATTGAATCGGGCAGATACAAGAAGATTCTGGTTTTTGGTGCAGAAAAAATGTCATCTATCACCAACTACGAGGATCGTACTACCGCTCCCCTGTTCGGCGATGGAGCCGGCGTTGTATTGGTGGAACCTACAACTGAGGAATATGGCGTGATGGATTCGTTGCTTTTTACCGACGGTTCAGGAGGAAGACACCTGATGTTGAAAGCCGGAGGTTCAGCGAACCCTGCAAGTCACGATACGATAGAAAAGCGGGAACATTCCGTTTATCAGGAAGGACAGTATGTATTTAAACATGCTGTTACCAACATGGCCAATTCATCGGGAGATATTATGGATAAGAACGGACTGAAATCGGAAGATATCAGCTGGTTAATTCCTCATCAGGCAAATCTTCGCATTATTGATGCCGTTGTTGCCCGTACAGGAGTTGATTATAGCCGCGTGATTATCAATATCGAGAAATACGGTAACACTTCTGCAGCTACTATTCCTATCTGTATGTGGGAACGCGAAAAAGACTTTCAAAAAGGTCAGAATATTATTCTTACTGCTTTCGGTGCCGGGTTTACCTGGGGTGCTGTATGGCTCAAGTGGGGGTATTAAGTTTTGACAGAATGATACAAAAAAGAGACTGTTCCTGACAATTGGAACAGTCTCTTTTTTTTGCTATAAACCGGAGAACTCACTCCCAGTCCAGAATTCGCTTCTCTCCTTCCAGCGCCTGTATAGCCGAAATTTCCTGAGAGGCTTCAAGCACTCCCCTGTACTTTCCTTCATCATCACGAACTGCAAAATACTGAATAAGTATCTTTTTACCCCGCATCGAAATCCAAAAGTCAGCTTTATCACGACTTCCGTCACGAAAGGATTCCACAATTTTTTCTACTACATGCACACTCTCGTGGGGGTGACAATTATTTACATCTCTCCCGATTATGGCAACTGTACGGGGAAAAATCCGGTGAGGAGGTGTGGAAAAGAAACGCACTTTATTATGTTCATCCACATAAGTAAGATCGACCGGCAAATGCCTGAAAATAAGTATTAGTTGTTCAATAGTGAGCATACCGGTTTTCAGATCATGAAGTTCGGCATTTACAAGTTCATTTTTATCTATAGCTGTCGTTTCCTTCGCCGGTGGATTGTAGTACGGAAATCCCAGCTCCACACTTTCATTCCAAAGCGCCTCAATCTTTTCAGGAATAATTTTTTGTTCAATTACAGGGAACAGGATACGCTCTTCTCTGAAACGAACAGCATAAAGGTTGAAGAAAAGATCGCCCGCCCAACGGTTCAGCTTTTTAAGATCAATTGCTTCTTCCGATTCCAAATAGGCTATAAGATTGTTCAAATCTCTGCGTATCTGATCATGAAAAGACCACATAACAGATATACATTTAAACTCTTCCAGCTCTCCTTCAATCATTGGAAACAACACATTTTCCTTAATTACGTAGTACTGCATAAAGGGGACCAGCTTTCTCCACTGATCGGTTAACTCTCTACGAAGCGACTCATCTGCAGTGTTTTTGTTGAACTGAATTAACACAGGGCGAATACCTTCCATGATAGTAATCATGGTTTTGTTGGTGCGGATACACAGATTTAAATAGCTTCCTTCAGCGGGCGCCTCGTAAGGGTAAGTCGACAAGGCTTTATAGGTCACGTTCAACAATTTATTTATACCCATCCGCATCGCGTCCATATCCGCAGTACGCTCAACCAGTTGATGTACAAAAACCACAATATCTGAAGGTGTTACCAGTTGAATCATCGGATCATAGGCACGAATGGTTTCTGCTGCCCGTGTGCGGCTGGTTATTGCATCATACAAATCGTGTAACATCGCCACATGGGCTTGCTGGTGAAGGGATATTTCTGACATACCACTGGTTTTATAACGTTTATTCGCAAAGATACCTTATTAGCAGAAACCTGCAAAACATCACAAAAAAAAAGCTTGCCTGTCGCAGCGACAAGCAAGCTTTCCAACAAAAATATACAAACGGTTTTCACCGTAGTGAATCGTTATTAAAGTCCTTTTTCAAGCATTAAGGTACGGGTTGGCAAGTCACAGACTTCGCTCGGGCCATAATACTGAATCGGACCGGAATATACATAGCTCAGACTTTCGTCGGCCCAGGCTTCACGATGGGCAGCAAAGAAGCGGAAGGGTGCTCCGTCGAGTTTTACAAGCGCTTTTTGAATCACCGGTTTCATCTTACCGTGACGACGCTCCATGTTCATCATCATAGTGATGGGCACACCGCCTGCAATCCATTCAGCTGCCGGTGCAGTGAGGTTACGTACCGATGCCATATAACCTGTCTTATTTTCAGAAATAAGAACTGCAGCGGTATAGCCTAATGAATAGGTATAGTCTGCATCAAAGTTAGATGGAATAGCACATCGTCCCTCGTAACCAAAGAAGTGGTTGATGGTCGAGAATTTGCCTTTGTACTCGCCGGAGGCTTTCATTGTTGCAAGGCGTTTAGCTACCATTTCGATCAATAATTTCTCGGTTTCAATCAGAGATACCTGAACATTCCCGTGTGGATCGCGGTCGAGCGTCAGCTGACGGGCAATACCTTTAGGAAGATCACGATATACCTGAGCACTATCATGACTTAACAGACCCTTCACATATTGACGTTTTTCGTCGTCTGTTTCCAGGGCGTTGAAGTCGTCGTTGTGAGCCAATAACTCATTCAACTCGGCAATCAGTTTTTTCATTGCCGGAATAAATTCGATAAGTCCTTCCGGAATAAGTACAGTTCCGAAATTAAGTCCGTGTTCAGCACGGTGAACAATCACCTTTACTATCTCGTCCACAACATCCGAAAGCGTCATATTCTTAGCCTCTACTTCTTCAGATATTATGGTGATGTTGGGTTGACACTGAAAAGCACATTCAAGAGTAATGTGTGATGCTGAGCGACCCATCAGTCGGATAAAGTGCCAGTATTTTTTGGCAGAATTTGCGTCACGCTGGATATTACCAATCAATTCAGAATAAACCTTACAAGCAGTATCAAAACCAAAAGAAGTTTCAATCCAATCGTTTTTAAGGTCACCATCGATCGTTTTAGGACAACCAATCACCTGAATATTTCTCTTCTTCTGAGCATAATACTCTGCTAATACACATGCATTGGTATTCGAGTCGTCGCCACCAATAATTACAATAGCACTTATATTCAGTTTTTCGCAAATGGCGGCACCTTTTTCATATTGCTCGTCATCTTCGAGCTTGGTACGCCCTGAACCAATAATATCGAAACCACCTGTATTACGGTACTCATCAACAATCTCTTTAGTTAGCTCCATGTACTTATGATCCACTAAACCACTGGGACCACCTAAAAAGCCGTATAACTTGTTAGCAGGATTAAGAGCTTTTAATCCATCGAAAATCCCACAGATAACATTGTGACCTCCGGGTGCTTGTCCGCCCGACAAAATAACTCCAACATTTTTCACAGGATAATTAGAGCGTTCGCCCGGCTCAAAGCTGATTACCGGCATACCATAGGTATTAGGAAACAAAGCTTTAATATCGGCCTGATCGGCTACTGATTCGGTTGCTTCACCTTCCTTCAGCACCACACTTCCTTTCAGTGAAGCTGGTAATTTAGGCTGGTAAGAAGCCCTTGCAATTTGCAGGGGACTTTTACTCATTGCTTTCATATGTAAATATTTTATAGATAATTATTTAATGACTGGCTGACTGTTCCATCAATTTGCGCACAAAAATACAAAAAAAGCTACAACAATAGAAATTGTGATTCCAAAAAGTTTACTTACCTTTGCACCCGCAAAACAAATAGAAAACGCGGGAAGGGTAAAATTCCGATAATCACTGCATTAAGACAGCAGTATTGCATCTGAGGGGGGTACACGTTTAAGTAACGAAATTAACTATCGCCGGATGATTGCCCTAAACGTGTACTAATCCAATTTAATTTACATGACATTTAAAGAACTAAATCTGAAAGAAGAAATTCTTTCAGCGATCGGAGAACTCGGTTTCGAGTTCCCTATGCCTGTGCAGGAAAAGGTAATCCCTTTTATGCTTGAACAACAGTCGGACCTGGTAGCATTAGCTCAAACAGGAACCGGAAAAACCGCAGCATTTGGTCTGCCCTTACTGAACATGATTGACCCGTACCAGAAACAGGTACAGGCATTGGTCCTCGCTCCTACCCGCGAACTTTGTATTCAGATCTCCAACGACCTGAAGAACTATTCGAAATTTCTCAAAACCAGAGTTGTACCTGTGTACGGAGGCGAAGACATCCGCACACAGCTAAAGCAGCTGGATACTACTCCGCAAATTATTGTAGCCACTCCGGGTCGATTAATCGACCTGATCGACAGGGGTAAAATTAAACTCGAAGCCATTCAATACCTTGTACTCGACGAAGCAGATGAAATGCTTAACATGGGTTTCAAGGAAGATATTGAAACCATACTGGCCTCGACACCTGCGACTCGTCGCACCACCTTATTCTCAGCAACTATGCCTGCCGAAATAGCCCGCATTGCTAAGAAGTACATGAAGGAGTATACTGAAATCACTATCGGAACAAAAAATTCGGGTTCTGAAAACGTATCTCACATTTATTATATTTCGCAGGCTAAACAACGTTATTTAGTATTAAAACGTATCGTCGACCTGAATCCGGATGTATATGGTATTGTATTTTGCCGTACCCGTCAGGAAACGAAAGAGGTAGCTGATCATTTGATGCGCGACGGTTATAATGCTGACGCACT
This sequence comes from Paludibacter sp., assembly GCA_028691965.1. GTDB lineage: Bacteria > Bacteroidota > Bacteroidia > Bacteroidales > Paludibacteraceae > Paludibacter. The sequence goes on from JAQUYE010000042.1 coordinate 16,902, forward strand.
GCATGGTGATTTATCGCAAGCTCAACGGGATACTGTGATGCAGAAGTTCCGCTTCCGTAACCTGCAGCTCTTAGTAGCAACCGACGTTGCTGCCCGTGGATTGGATGTAAGCGATCTTACCCATGTTATCAACTACAATCTCCCCGACGACGTAGAGATTTACACTCACCGTAGTGGTCGTACCGGCCGTGCCAATAAAAAAGGGGTTGCCGTATCCATTATCCATTCCAAGGAAAAATTCAAGATCAAGGATATCGAACGTATGCTGGGTAAGAAATTCGAGCAGCAAATGATACCCAACGGACTGGAAGTTTGTAAGAAACAGTTATTCCACATGATCGACAAGATGCAAAATGTGGAAGTGAACGAAGAACAGATTGCTCCTTACATGGAACAGATCATGAAACAACTCGAGTACCTCGACAAGACTGAACTTCTAAAGCGCTTTGTATCCTTAGAGTTTAACCGCTTTTTGGATTATTACAAAGACTCTGAAGACCTGAACTATCACGAAAAAGATCGTGGTATCCGTCGCGATCGCGACGACAGGGATGGCAGAAGTCCCCGTCGTGATCGGGAGGATGGCGACAACAACAGAGAAAAACGTTTCCGCCGCGGTCAGAAAGTGCGCTTAAAAGTTAGCCTGGGAACCCGTGAAGGAATCAATCCGTCACGTTTACTTGGAATCATCAATGATATTGTTGGTGATAAGACGGTGAGCGTGGGAGATATTGAAATTACAAATAAATTTACTTTCTTTGACGTTTTTGCCGATCAACTCGATAAAGTAGTTGATTCATTTGCTCAACAAAAGGACATCACCCTTGCGGCAGCACGTGAAAGTAACGGATATCAGGAAAAAACGGGCTCTTCCTATGGAGGCAGAGAGCGTAGCTCGACAAGAAAGAAACCTTCTTACAATGAAAATGACAGGCGTCGCAGTAGCAATAGTGCCCGCTCAACTGAACGACAGGGAGGAGGAGACAAACCCTGGCGTAACCGCAGATAGAGATTTCTTTTATTGTTTAACAGTATAAAATAAATTTTTATGAGAAAAATCACGTTTTTGTTCTTAGTTATGGTAAGTGTAATGGCTTACAGTCAGACTAACCTTCAATTGCACTACGACCTGGGTGAAGGACGCAATTACTTCACCAGTACCATTGAGCGTTTTAAACCCGATGCAAAGGGAAGTACCTTCTTTTTTGTGGACATGAATTACAATGCCACGGGACCAATAGAAGCTTATTTTGAAATTGCCCGTGAACTAAAATTCTGGGATGGACCTCTGTCAGCTCATATCGAGTACAATGGTGGTCTGCATGCTGAGGCAGGAGCGAGTTTTCAGATAAACAACGCCTATTTACTGGGTGCTACCTACAGCATGAACAGCAAGGACTTTTCAAAAGGTCTTTCGCTGTCGGCTATGTATAAAAACATTCAGGGGAACAGTTCTCCTCACAATTTCCAGCTGACCGGTGTATGGTACATGCATTTATTGAATGGTAAAGTATCGTTCACCGGCTTTGCTGATTTCTGGAAAGAAAAGAATGCATTCATGGGAACAGACTATGTTTTCCTTTCTGAACCTCAGTTGTGGTACAACCTCAACAAAACTCTTTCGGTGGGTGGCGAAGTGGAACTGGCATACAACTTTGCCGGTGTAAAAGGCTTCAACGCCTGTCCTACTCTTGCAGTAAAGTGTAATCTTTAATCCCCTAAGCTCATGTTAGAGAAATTCTTTAAACTAAAAGCAAACGGTACAAATATTCGTACCGAGGTGATCGCCGGTTTTACTACCTTCCTCACCATGGCCTACATTCTGGCAGTGAACCCCTCTATCCTGTCGGCAGCAGGAATGGATGCAAACGCGTTATTTACCTCTACTGCACTTGCAGCGATCGTAGGTACATTAGTAATGGCCTTGTGGGCTAAATTACCTTTTGCACTTGCTCCGGGGATGGGATTGAATGCTTTTTTTGCATTTTCAGTAGTATTAGGAATGGGTCACAGCTGGCAGTTTGCACTGACTGCTGTACTTATTGAAGGTATAATATTTATATTTCTTACCATCTTCAATATTCGTGAAGCCATTGTTGATGCAATCCCTTCATCCATTAAAACAGCCATTAGTGCCGGTATTGGTTTGTTTATTGCCTTTATCGGCTTACAAAATGCAGGTGTTGTGGTAAACAACGACGCTACGTTGGTAGGACTTGGAGACATAACTACCGGTAATGCATTGCTGGGACTTATCGGACTTATAATTACTGCTGTATTGGTGGTTAAAAAGGTGAAAGGGGATTTGTTAATCGGTATTCTGCTGACCACCCTGATTGGTATTCCACTGGGAATCACTCAAATGAAGGGCTTCATCAGCACTCCTCCGTCGATCGAACCCATCTTCTTCCAGTTTGAATGGAAGGAAATCTTCACCTTCGACATGATGATTGTTGTATTCACCTTCCTGTTTGTGGATATTTTCGATACACTGGGTACCTTAGTAGGAGTTTCAACCAAAGCAGGAATGCTGGATAAAAACGGTAAGATTCCTAATGCAAAGAAAGCCTTTATGGCCGATGCTATCGGAACAACCGTCGGCTCCATGCTTGGAACCAGTACTGTAACAACCTATGTGGAAAGTGCTGCCGGAGTTACTGAAGGAGGTCGTACCGGATTAACGGCTCTTGTAACTGCTCTTGCATTTGCAATCGCCTTATTCCTATCGCCGGTTTTCCTTGCAATTCCGGGTGCAGCTACAGCTCCTGCCCTTATTCTGGTAGGTCTGTATATGCTTTCACCTATTCGCGAACTGGATTTCAATAATTTTGCTGAAACCATTCCTGCCTTTATCACCATCATTGCTATGCCACTTACCTATAGCATAGCTGAGGGGATAACACTGGGGGTATTAAGTTATGTATTTATTAACCTGATTGCAGGGAATTTCAAAAAACTCAGCATCGGGATGTATATACTGGCAATACTGTTTATACTGAAGTATATCTTCATATAATTCCGGACTGCTAAGGTTAAAGTCATAAAGGGCTATTTCTGAATTTTAAATTCAGCGATAGCCCTTTTTATTTATTCCCAACGCAATTGAACCCGCAATGCAATATTTCCTGGTTGAGCAGGATAGAAATAGCGGGGTTCACGACCGCCAAAGGAAGGGGCATTAATAAGGATCATTGAGGCATATTTTTCGTTCAACAGATTGTTGACCGAAACATGCGAATGCATATTCAGCTTACCCCACAAACTCGTCGTGAAGCTAATTCCCAGATCGATAGTATTCCATCCGTCAACAGTTATAGTATTACGATCATCAGCAAACTGCCGGCCACTATAACGATACACAGCATTCAACCTTAGCTGCAAGGGTAACTCCAGCTCAATCGACGAGTAAAACTGCGAACGGGGTATTCCGGGGAGATGATTACCCGAAAAAGATGCATCCACCTCTTCGAACTCTTTAAACGTATTGTTCGACAAAGATGACGACAGTTGAAAGCGTAATCGATCCAGTGGCTGAAAGCCGATGCTTAGTTCCATTCCTTTCAATACTGCACTACCTGCATTTTCACCATAAAACACATCTTCGGCAGGTCGCTTTGTAACTAACAAATCATCCAGAAAAATGGTATATACCGATCCCTGAACAGATAGGCGGGAGTCGGGCAGCCATGCTCTGAATCCGGCATCCAGCGTCCAGCCTTGTTCGGGGCGCAATCCGGGATTCATTGTACCATCCGAGCTAAGACTTTCTTCTACCGTAGGAGTTGAGAACCCATGTCCAACCGAACCATACAGACTTACGACATCCGTTACAGTATAGACAACACCGGCCATGGGCGAAAATATTGCCTTACCGGTCAGCTGGTCGGTTCGAAACAGGAGATCAGACTCTTTCCTTTCCCGCAGCGTGTACTGAGTCAGGTTCACATTGGCAGCCAACGAGAACCGCAGAGTTGAGATGGGCATCCATTCACCACTTGCAAACACATTCACATGCCTCCGGGTTTCATGGGCATCAGTAAGAACAGCGTCTGTCCCGTTCGCTCTTGTCTGCCAGTCGTAACTCTCACGAAAAATCTCCATACCCAGTGCTGCAGATAACGATGGATTACGATAGCGTATGACTTCCTGAAGTGAAGTACTAAGTGCATTATCGTCGAGTATATTAAAAGGTCGTAGTTCGTATTGATCGTAACCAGTTGCAGTAATCAACACGGTATTTGACCAGTTAGCCCCTAAGCCGGTTTCCAGTTTGACGCCGGTTAACAATCGCTGATATGCTTTATACCCTTTAACACCCAGCCAATTCGGGGCAGCAGCCTCCGGATTATTGATGTAGGTAGAATAATCTATCGAACTTGGAGTATAAGCATGAACATCACTCAGCATCAGCAGATAACTAAGCACTCCAACCGATGTGGAGATCCTCTGTTTACCCGACACCAGTGCCGAAGTACGCGAGAATGCGCTGTTTGCACGGTATCCGTCACCATGGAGATGCGAAAGGCCTACTGAAAGATTCCCGGAGGTATAATTACTAAAAGCCATACCATTCAGCTTCCTTAATCCGGAACTTCCAGCAGTAATTCCGGCTTCGGCCGAAAAGGCTTTTTCGGTCGGCGTTCGGGTGATAAACCGAATTGAACCTCCCATTCCCGAACCATACCAGGCCGAATAAGTTCCTTTTATTACCTCAGCTCTCGATAAAAACGACACATCCAGGTCATCAAACACTGCAGTCCCGTCGCCACCACTAAGTGGAATATCATTTATATATACACTGCTTCGGTTTGTGCCGTACTGACTCCGGGATCCGATTCCCCTTAGGGTAAGTTTCAGGGTCTGGAAAGTACCTGACTGGAGCTGAACACCCGGCAGAGAGGCTAACGCGGCTGACAAATCGCCGGTCGATGCCCGTTGAAGCTGATTGCTACTCACCACCTGCAACGGTGCTGCCAACGAACGCAGGTCCTGCCGGTAACGGGCAGCTGTAACCTGTATCTCGCCCAGTGCGACGCTATCACGCAACTCTTTTTCCGATTCAGGACGTTGAGCACTTAAAGAGCAAAAGAAGAGCAATAAGAAGACAGAAAGGAACCCTCGCATCGGCTTACTTAACAGGAACCAGTTTATAGACTTTGCCTATACGTTCGACCGCTATGTAAAGATAACCATCAGGGCTCTCAACAACATTACGTATTCTTCCGATCTTAGGCATCAATCGTTCGCGCCCTACTACCCTGTTGTTTTTCATCACTGTACGCTCCAGGTATTCAAAGCTAAGCGATCCGCTTAGGAAATCACCTGCCCAGCCCGGGTAACGTTTACTGCTTACGCGTGTCAGACTACTTGGTCCAATGGAGGGTGTCCAGTAGTGGAAAGGAGGTTCAATATCCACTCTGGCTGTATCGTTAGTGATAATTGTTCCGTCGTAGTTAATTCCGTAACTTACAACAGGCCAGCCGTAATTCAGCCCTTTCTTAACAATATTCAGCTCATCACCACCCTTCGGACCATGTTCGTTTTCCCAGATGATTCCTGTTGAACGTTCGTAGTACAGTCCCTGTGGGTTACGGTGACCATAACTCCATATACTGGGCATTGCTCCGGCGGTAGTTACAAAAGGATTATCAGCAGGTATCCTCCCATCATCGTAAATCCGGTGCATCTTCCCACTGTGATTGGTCAGGTCCTGTGCATTTTGCATCCGTCCCCTCTCTCCTATACCAAAAAACAG
>JAQUYE010000142.1 GCA_028691965.1 Paludibacter sp.
GCTCGGCACCCAGTTAGTTGGTCCAGATAAACAGGTTGTTAGCTGAAACCCATACATTAATTCCGCTAAGGAGATTTCCGCTTTTCAAGGGTAGTTGATAGGCCATTGTTATATTCTTTAAACGAACATAGGAACCATCTTCAATCCAACGATCCGAGAAACGTGAATTACCCATTGGGTCGCCATACACTGCACGAGGTTGAGTAGTTGATTGTTTTTCTGCAGTCCATCGTGTTAACATCATCGGTGATTGGTTGCTGAAATCTTTTCCTGATTCAAGCAAATTACGTGGATAGTTGAAAAGGTCATTACCATAGGAACCTGTAAATAATGCTGATAAGCTAAGGTTTCCTAATGTTAGTTGTGTACGTACAGAACCATAGAAATCAGGATTCGGATCACCAATGATTTGTCGGTCGTATTCATCAATAAATCCATCGGGAGTGTTCTCCGGACCTGAAACATCTTTAAAATGAACGTCACCGGCACCAAAAGCAATAGTAGTACCTAATGGAGTCTTCATCCGGAGATTGGCCTGTTGAGCCTGTTCTTCTGTTGCAAATACACCCTGAGTACTATATCCGTAAAATACTCCGGCAGCGTATCCTTCGCGTGTCAGCACTTCTCCTCCGGGTATAGTGGTTACAAACTCTCCACCTGGTAAACTTTCAATCTGGTTCACATAATGGCCGGCTGAAAGATTAACTTCCCATTGAACTTTTTTCAGATTAAGCAAGCGGAAATCAAGTCCTGCTTCAAAACCAGTGTTTGATAAAGTACCTTCGTTAGTAAGGTACCATCCAAGTCCCGCTACATCCGGTAAATTCTTTTCAACGAGCAAATCCCTGGTCTGAGCCTTGTAAACATCTATGTTAAGACGAATACGATCGTTGAACAAACCCATTTCAGCTCCAGCATACGCACGGGAAGTCGTTTCCCATTTGATACCGGGATTAGCCAGGTTGTTGATGATCATACCATTGGATACACCCTTGAAGCGAATGGCTGTAAAATATGCTTTTGATTGATAAGATAGTATATCATCATTTCCTGTTACATCAAATCCTGCACGCAGTTTCAACTGATTTATGAAACTCAGATTTTGCATAAAATCTTCAGAAGAAGCTAACCATGCAGCACTAAACGAAGGGAAGATGGCCCAGCTCGTGCCAAACATTTTAAGTGATCCTTCTACTTCAGAACCAAACCTGCTGGAAGCATCCATTGAGGTAGTCAGATTCATGAAGTATTTGTTGTTAATTTTATAATCGGCGGTTACATAATTAGAGAACGAACGGGTAAGTTCGTTGTTTCCATCTGTTACAAGGTCTCTGAAACTTCCTCTAAGGTTGATAACCGAGTTTGACATAGAGTTGTATCCTTTTACATAATCGGATTCAAAATACTCGTATATAAAACGATTACCAGCAATAACCGATAACAACTGGTCAGCACTAAATACTGTATTATAACGCAATTGAAGATTGTTGAAAACGGTATTGTCGCGGTACACCTGACTGGAACGCGAATTATAGGTTGGTCCGACTCCCTGTACTTCAATGATTGAAGAGTAAAGATAGGGACGATAATAATCCTCGTTGGTTTTATTCAGATAATAATCAAACTGATTGGAAAGTTCCAGTTCAGACGAGATCTTCACTTTTGGAGTTACACCGATAGTAAAGCTATTCTGTTTTACAGTGTTGATTGAGCTGCTTAGAAGAGCCGAAGGGTTACTGATATTAAAGATATCGACATAGGCATGTTCGGTAGTGGGTTCACCCTGGAAAGTAAAAGTAGTAGGACTTAAAAAAGGTGACTTAATTTGAGCAATCCAGGCTGGAGAGGATTCAGGATTAACACCATCATCACGTAGATTGCGGTCCAGACTGGTAATACCTATATTTATTGCAGTTGTTACAATGTCGGCAAGTTGCAGGTCTGCATTTAAGCGCATTGTATAACGCTGATAGTCCGAGTTTTTAACGTTAGCACTATTCTGAGTATAACCCAGCGAAAAATAATACATGGCTTTATCTCCTCCTCCTTCAACACCAATGGAGTAATTCTGAGAGAAACCGTTTTGGTAAATCTCATCTTTCCAGTTGGTTTGATTGTGATAGGTAGAATAAGTAGAACGTTTTGGGTCGTCGTTCAGAAAAGGTAGCTGTCCAATTTCATCGTTCGACAGACCTACCGTACCGAGTATATCTGTAAGGTAGGTTTTATACTGATTGGCGTTCATCACAGGTATAGTACGGGGAGCCTCGGTCAAACCTGCACTGATGCGAAGGTCGATTTTTGTCGCCATCTGTGTCGCACGTTTGGTTGATATCAGAATAACCCCATTTGCAGCTTTGCTTCCGTACATCGACGTACCGTCTTTTATAAGACTTATGGATTCGATATCGTTCATTGCAAGATACGACAGTGGATTTCCATAAAAACCTTCGTGGATGGAGGCATTATCAGTAAGCGTGTTACGGATAACCCCATCAATCACATACAAAGGCTGTGAAGAAGCCGTAACGGAATTAAGACCTCTGATAAAGGTGGAATTTCCCATTCCATAGGCTGACGAACGACTAATAGATCGGGCTTCACCGTTCATTTGTAACTGAAGTTCCTGTTCGGGTGTCGAACTGATTGATTGGTCAAATTGGTTGAGCGACCAACTGCTACCGGTATTCATAGCCCTGTGTGAAGGTCCGGTAAGTCCTATATATTCTAATCCTTTATCCCTGAAAGTGGCAGGATATAAATCAATTATAACATGAGTGCGACCTTGAACTGCTATTTCCCGTTCTGTGTATTCGAATGCAGACACCTTCAGCATGGCACCGGCGACTCCTGTTTTAATTGTAAATTCACCCTTCTCGTCAGTTGTAGCCGAAGCTTTATCATTGATGGAAGAGATACGAGCCGCATTTACAGGCTGATGGGTAAAAGCATCCCTTACAACCCCTGTTATGGTTTTAACGGAAGCAAAGGCATTGATTCCAATCACCCATAAAACCAGCACCAGAATCCGGAATTTGGATATGTGTTTCGTATGCATTGTAGTCATAATGTTATTCATTGAGCAGGTTCGAGAAGTATATAATCAATTCGCAGGCTACGGTTAAAACGTACTGTCTCCGTAATTCGGGTGGCGTTTTCAACTTTCAGTTTGATGGTAATCATCGAAGAAGGATCATTCTCTTCCATAATATTACAGTAGGGAAATTCCACCTTTGTTACAAACATCTTTGAGATTGTAGCATCTTCGGATGTGAAAATTGCTGCCACACGACCGGGTGTTGATATTTTATTTGCTGCATCAATTGGTGCATCGTTGATCTGTGTCCCGCTGTTATTCAGGTACGAGAGATAGAATTTAACTTTGTTAGCCTTTGGTGCTGCACCTTCGACAATGGTGCCGGGTACTAACACACAATATACATTGTATTTACCCGACAAGGTGTTGGGTATAGGAAATGTAACCGAACTCATAGTATTGTTACTTACAGTGGTTGGTTCCACTAATAAGTATTTACTCTCCGATACCTGTCCATCTAACGAAGAACCCAGGGAAGATCGGACAAAGAGGTTGGCGTATTGATAACTTCTTCCATAATTTGAATTTTCAGCTTCCAGAACGATAGGTTGTTGCCATGATTCAGCTGCTTTATAACGAAGAGAATCTGTTACAAAACCGATTCCATTACTTAAACTAACCGGAGTGGCGTTAGTAAACAAATAGGCCGGGTTCATAAACTTACTACCTGTAGTACTAACCAGTGAGTCTAATCCTTCGACGGCAACAATTTCGTTTCTGAACACTAAATTACGAACTAAAGCCAACTGACTGAGATAACGTTGACGAGGAGCACCACCGTCGACTGCCAGGGTTTTGTAATTGGATTTTACCTTGTCGTAGGCATCTTTCCAGGCCTTATTATCAGGTAAGATGGCTGAATATACACTGTCTTCCAGATGCAGGTATCCGATCTTATCAAGAATAGGATTGCTGAACGTAATTACAGAATCATATATTGCCTGACCAAATTCGTTGGTGCCAATTTCCACACTGTTTTTAGGATCAAAGATGTATTCGCTTTGTGAATTAAGGAAGTTTCGCAACGAATCAAGTTCGTTTGCTTTTAAAATATACTCCCAAAGATTATCCTTGTAGGGAACAAAACCATTTATATGATGTACAATCCCGTTGGCAAGAGCAATATTCGATTTTTCAGAAATCAAATCGATACCTCCAAATTTAAAATTTCCATCCCCCCGAATAAAAGTAATGAACTTCTTATCCAGCATGTATATTACTTTCGAGCTGAGGTTGGAAGTAGGGTAGGAGAACCGGCTGATATGATTCATCACCATATTACGGACCAATTCACCGTCTTGCAGATTAATATTCGAAAGTGCTGCGTTGGCAGGTGCCCAAACCGTGAAGGTTTGTGGTGCCGATAAGATACTATCGTATCCCGAAATTGTAAGCATTTGAGCAAATACTGAGAGATCGGGTTGAGAACCAATGTACTCAGCTATTGTTTGCGTGCCATCCATGGTAGCGGGTTGGGTCACATAATGATCTTCCCATTTATCGGTACAGGATGCAATAAACAGTCCGATACCAGCCAGGGTAAGCCATTTGAGTTTGTTATATGTTTTCATCGTAGTGTTGT
>JAQUYE010000143.1 GCA_028691965.1 Paludibacter sp.
TTTAGAGATATGGGAGGTATTATAGTAGGCGATTTCATCGATCTACACGATAACGAAAACCGTCAGAAGATGTATGATCGTATGCGTGATGCAATGACAAACGACCGGGCTAAGCACAACATTCTTCCACTTAGTAAATTTGGTCTTATGCAAATGACTCGTCAACGGGTACGACCTGCGACCGATATCAATATTGAAGAAAAATGTCCGACCTGTTTCGGAACCGGACATATGCAACCTTCAATACTCTTTATCGATCAACTCGAAGAGAAAATCGACTTTGTTGTAAATGTATTGAATATTAAAAAGTTTAAGCTACATATCCATCCGTACATAGAAGCCTTCATCTCTAAAGGCATTGTATCACAGATATGGAAGTGGAGAAGTAAATACGGCATCGGTTGCAAGTTTGTTGCCTCCCAAATGCTCGGATTTCTTCAATTTAAATTTTATGATGATAAGGGTAACGAAATTAACCTGAAACAAGAAGCTGAGAAAGTTTCTGAAATCAACACTTAACACTAACGACTGTCAGTTCTTGAATTGACAGTCGTTTTTTTTATGGGTTGTAACGAACGGATTACGTACTTCAGGATTCAAAACCAACTATTGAAACTCATTTTAAATCTCAAAAGAGAGAGACTGAGTAAAAGCCTTAAGCTATTCCCCCTGTTCAATTTCACCTCTGGTCTTCCTCTGACAACTAACAATTAACAATTAAAACATCCCTTTTCATCGGTATTTTTAACCTTATCACTGCTTTGAAGGTACTGAAAAAAATTTTCCTCTAATTGCATCAAATAATCCACATTATCAAAGCTTAAAATTTGTAATATTGCATTCAGAAAACTTAGGATTACGATACATGAGAGACACGATTCTGATAGGGCTGCTTATAGTCTTTTACATAACAGGTACTGCACAACAACCTGCTTTTCCGGGTGCCGAAGGGCACGGTCGCTATACTACCGGAGGAAGGGGGGGAGCGGTGTATTTTGTCACTAATTTATCGGACACCTATTCCGGTAATTCAGCAACCCGCGAAGGTTCATTACGCTGGTGTCTTGGTCAAACCGGACCCCGTACCATCCTGTTTCGTGTAGCAGGTACCATCTGGTTAAATTCTCCATTATCCATTTCAAAAGGTGATGTTACTATTGCCGGTCAATCAGCGCCCGGACAAGGAATTGCGATTGCCGGTCATCCTGTTACCGTAAGTGCTCATAATGTAATTATTCGTTTCCTGCGGTTCCGGATGGGACAAGAACGTGTTACTGGTGCTGATGGTGCCGACGTGCTGGGAAGCCGACGGTATAAGAATATAATTATCGATCATTGTTCGTTTAGCTGGAGTACCGACGAATGTGTTTCGCTGTATGAAGGGGAGAACATAACACTTCAGTGGTCGATTATAGCTGAAAGTCTTCGTCTTTCCAGCCACTCGAAAGGTCCGCACGGCTATGGTGGTATTTGGGGTGGCAACAAGGCCAGTTTTCATCATAACCTGCTTGCTCATAACGATAGTCGTACGCCTCGTTTCGGACCAGGAGGTACTACTCAGCTGAAGGAGTTGGTAGATATGCGCAACTGTGTGATATATAACTGGGGGGGTGTTGGTTGTTATGGTGCTGAAGCCATGAAGGTAAACATCGTAAATAATTACTATAAACCCGGTCCAGCTACTGCTCACGGTACTGCCCGTGCCCGAATTATTGCCATTGATAAGAAAACAAATCTGCCTTCAGGTGATACCTTTTATCCCATTAATAACCAATTCGGAACCTTTTTTATTGAAGGTAATGTGGTGGATGCTTCGACCAGTACAACTACATCTGACCAGACTGTTTGTACTAATGCTACTGCTGATAACTGGAAATACGGAGTCTACAATCAGATCAACTCATCCTATAATATTAGTACTGCCGAAAAGGAAGCGCTAAAGGTAAGTACCCCCTACCAGACCGATTATGTTACTACCCACACAGCTGAAAATGCCTACCAAAAGGTATTGGCCTATGCAGGTGCCAGTCTGCACCGTGATGCACACGATCAGCGTATTATTGACGAAACCAGTACCGGTACAGCTGCTTTTAAAGGATTGTCGCCCTACAACGGACTGGGGACGGTTACTTATCCCGCCGGTACTGTAATTGGTTCCACCACGCTTACAACAACTACCACCATCAACTGGAAAAGTACTGCCTATCCTAAACAGGGGATTATTGATTCGGAGACCGATCTTCGTCCTGTGAATGCACCCGACGATTGGTCACCATGGCCTTTGTTGGAAGCGGGTACTCCCGAAACGGATGCCAACAGGGATGGTGTTCCTGATAGCTGGATGGCCGCTAATTTCCCGACTAACTCGTCGAACGAACTGCATGAGTCTGGGTATACAATTCTTGAAGTATACCTCAACTCGCTCGTGGAAAGCATCGTTACAGAGCAGAACCGTGATGCTATTGTTTCGGCTGTCGATCAGCCAGAACAGACTGCAAGGGTAGAAGTAAACTTTCAAGCTAAGGAGAGCCTTCTGAATATTAAGTCATTTTCTGCAATTCAGTTGGTAAGTATTACAGATGTATCGGGGCGGATGATACGGGTTGAACAGCCTGCGACGACCCACCATCAAATCAGAATGGACGCTTATCCCGCGGGGATTTATGTAGTTCAGGTGAAATGTACGGATGAATTGAATAACTTTGTAACAAAACTGTTGAAATTTTAAAACTAATAATCATTTTAAAAAGCGTAGTATGAATCTTAAATTGTTACTGTTTAGGTACTGGTTACCCGAATGTGTTGAGCGACAAAAGCTACTGAGAAAGAAACACTTTATAAATACTTTGAAATAACGGATATGGAAAGAATCTTAAAATTTGCATGGATCGTATTGCTCTTAATGGGTACCATGGTTCAGGTGATGGCGCAACAGCGGGTTATAAGCGGTGTTGTGACCGACACGAGTGGTGAAGTTATTATTGGAGCAACAGTAGTTGTACAGGGTGGAGCACAAGGTACTATAACCGATTATAACGGGAAATATACCTTGTCGGTGTCGGCTTCAGCCCGTACCCTGAATGTAAGTTATGTTGGTATGAAAGCGAAAGAAGTTCAGATTACCGGTTCGGTAGTGAATGTGACGCTTGAAGAAGATACCAAAGTGCTCGAAGATGTGGTGGTTATCGGATATGGTTCGGTAAGAAAGGCCGACCTGACCGGGGCTGTGTCGTCGATCAATGAAAAAGCCCTGAAGGATATTCCGGTTAACTCAACTGCACAAGCACTTACCGGTCGATTAGCCGGTGTTAGTGTTACTACTACAGAAGGATCGCCCGATGCTGAAATCATGATTCGTGTACGTGGTGGGGGCTCCATTACTCAGGATAACTCTCCGCTGTATGTTGTGGATGGATTTATCGTTAACAGCATTTCGGATATTGCTCCGACCGATATTGCCTCTATCGACGTGTTGAAGGATGCTGCTTCTACAGCCATCTACGGTGCACAGGGTGCAAACGGGGTAATTGTAGTAACTACTAAAAGTGGTACTGAAGGGAAACTTTCCCTGAGTCTTAATAGTTATGTAGGCTTTAAACGTACTTCCAATATTGTAGATGTATTGTCGCCCTACGAATATGTTTACTACCAGTACGAACTAGATCAGGGTAATGCATTCCAGAATTACTACGGACGTTTTCAGGACCTTGATATTTATAAATCAGATCCGGGTACCAACTGGCAAAACGAGGTGTTTAACAATACCGGTGTTCAGCAATATTATAACATGAGCCTGATGGGAGGTACCAAGGATACAAAGTATAGTCTGAGTCTTACACAAACCGACGAAGATTATACCATGATCAATTCCGGTTTTAAGCGTACCAATGCCAATTTTAAAATCAGTACTAAACTCAACAAGAGTTTTGATTTTGTTTTTAGTACACGTTTGTCGAATTCGACCATCGACGGGCCCAGTGTTTCGTCGGGTTCGGGGGCTACTACCAAATTAAGAAACGTGGTTAAATATGCTCCTACAAGGGGATTGCGGTCGTTTGACCAGACACTGGAAGACGACGATAACCTGAATTCACCCGAAGCTGCCAGTTTGCTGCTCGACCCGGTGTTATCAATCATGAACGAATACCGTGCTCAGAATAAATTCAGTAATGTGTACAACGGGATAATTAACTGGAATATCATCGATGGACTTCGTTTTGCCACGAATGTCAATTACAACTTTATTAGCAACAGGGATGATCAGGTATGGACTAAAGGTACAGGTACTTCGCGTGATAATGGTGGTCAGCCTGTACTTCAAAAAATGTTTGATGTTGGTAAAAAATGGAGTGTGTCAAACACTTTGAATTACGACTTCAAACTGGATAAGCATCGTTTTAATATCTTGTTAGGTCAGGAAGTTACCAATTCTCAGACCGATCGGACAACTGCTTTGTCGAAGTTCTTCCCGGTTGATAAGACCGTGTCGGAAGTGCTGGCAGCTATGTCGAACGGCACTCCGCTGCCTACTTATACTTCAGTAGGAGAACCGGTGCGATTGAGCTCCTTCTTCGGTCGTCTGA
>JAQUYE010000043.1 GCA_028691965.1 Paludibacter sp.
CATTATGAACAAGCACCGGCTCATGATCTCCATGATACAGTCGTCGGCCGTTACCATCTCGGTATGCGTGAGCAACGACCGCTACCTGCCGCAGGCCATCGATGAGCTAAGCAACTATTTCAGGGTAGAGGCTACCGAACAGCTGGAGATACTTACCGTTCGCGGTCCGCAGGCGAATTCGGATACAGGCCTGCTGGAGGGCCGCGAAGTGGTAATCACCCAACATAGTCAGGGACTCTCGCAATACATCCTGAAAGCATCAGCGCATTAAACGCACTTCGTAAATACCTCCGGCGATAGATCCCGGCAATGCTTCGAAGCGCACGGTAAGCGTTCTTTCCGATGCTTGTCGCAGGTCGTCGGGAACAGCAATATCGAGGGTATAGAATTCATTACCACGGCTCCCATCCAACCGGATAGTACGTAGTTCCCGGTTGTTGAGCAACACCCGGAACTGTCGGTCGCGGTCGCCGCCAAACAGCGTTAGCCGCAACACCCTTGCTTTTAACTCCGGATCGCGAAGGCGGTAGCTGAACCAATCGGTAGCATGGCGCCAGTGGCGGTTCATGTGTACCCCGATCTCCGAGTTCCCGAAGGCTACAAAATGATCCGACTCGGGTTGTTGTTCGCCGCACACCACATAATCGAGGGTAGCTTCAGCTTCTTGCTGCTGAAGGCGGGCTGTCTGCTCCTGCTCTGCCAGTATCTGCCGGCGGCGGTCGGGCGTCATCAGCGGCCAGTACACTACATAGCGCGAATCGTGCACTTTATAAAAAGGCATCAGTTCGGGGGCTTTGCCGGTCGGACTGTAAATGAGCTGGTCGGCTGTGAAATGCAGCGGCTTGCCTTCCACCGGCAGTATAAGTTGTTCGGGATGTTCGCTCTCGCTTACAAAGGCAGGCACTTGATGGAGCGGCATCATTCTTCCGGCAGCAATATGACCACCACGGCTATCGTCGGCAAACAATCCCTTCAGGTCGGTGGTGTCGGTGGGAGCTGCAAGTACAATCGGACCGTGCATCACGGCTACATAATCGGAGCCGTCGGGTAAACGCTCGAGTGTGGTACGCATGGGAAGTTCCAGACTTATCGCATCGCCGGTGCGCCAGCGTCGCCGGATGTGCAGGTAGCCTCCTTCGTGGGTAACAGCAGTGAACAGCTTTCCGTTGATCCTTACCACCGGCTCACCCACCGCCCAGGATGGGTAGCGAAGCGACAGCGTAAAGCGACTGCGCTTTTTCAACTTCAATTCAAGGCGGGTGTGGCTTTCTTCCGGAAAAGCAGTAAGCTGACGAAGAGTGAGACCCCTCTCTTCCCAACGCAGTTCGGAAGGTATAAACAGGTTCACCAACAAGGCATCACCGGCATGCGAATAGATAAGCTCATTGTACCTGGCATGGTTTTCCAGTCCCGAACCCACGCAACACCACATACTGGTAGCAGGTTGCGAATACACACGGTAGTGTCCCGGGCGCATAGGCGTAAAATACACAAAGCCTCCCTTCTCTGGATGCTGGGTAGATAAGATATGATTATACAAGGCCCGTTCGTAATAGTCGATATAGCGTTCGTCGCCCTCGCTTTCGAAGAGCATGCGACTGAGCTTCATCATATTATAGGTATTGCAGGTTTCGGGACCCTGCTCGCTGCTCATCATCGAGGAGTAATCGTCGACGGGATGAAAATGCTCCCTCACACTGTTACCTCCGATTACACAGCTACGATGATGCACCACGTTCTCCCAGAAGTAGCGTGCAGCCTGGTGCATAGCTGTATCGCCCGACAGTGCAGCAATGCGTTCGTAGCCAATCACCTTGGGAATTTGAGTGTTGGCATGCATCCCGTTCAGTCGGTCTTCGCCCCGTGTGAGCGGAGTCAGTAACGAGCGGTGCGAAAAGCGGCGTGCCAGTTGCAGGTACTCGTCCTTACCGGTAATAGCTGCCACATCGGCAAACACCTCGTTGAGTCCCCCGTGTTCCGACCGCAGCATGTCCTGCATCTGACGATCCGACAAGCCGGCAGTAATGGCTACCATCCAGTCGGTGTAGCGGATCAGCATTTCCCGGGCTTTAACCTGACCGGCAACCAGCCAGGCGTCGCGTAACCCGGCATAAGTCTTATGTATATTGTAGAGTGGCACCCAGCGTTTATTCAGACTGAAAGCACCGGCATCGATCGCTCCGGCACGAATCTCGTCCCACAAGGCCTTACTCCCCGGTACGCCTCCTATATACCCATCGCCACGATCCTGACAAAGCGCGAGCTCGTCGAGCATATACCGCAGTCGCACCAGCAACTCCTCATTACCGGTAGCTGCATACATCAGCGACAAAGCAGTGAGGTAATGCCCCCCTATATGTCCATCGAGACCCGTATTCTCCCAATTGGTATAACTCACAGCCTTTACCGGCAATCCGGCTTCCCTGTGGAAAGGTGCCAGCAGTCGGTCGGGCTCCATG
The DNA here is from genome assembly GCA_028691965.1 of Paludibacter sp. GTDB lineage: Bacteria > Bacteroidota > Bacteroidia > Bacteroidales > Paludibacteraceae > Paludibacter. Next base: position 2,460 of record JAQUYE010000043.1, read on the forward strand.
CTATGGATATAGCGAAGATCGACCGTTTCGGCCTTTTTAAACGGTCCGGGCAGTAGTGTTACCTGAGTGGGATGAAAAAAATGTACTGCAGGAGTCAGGGCGACCAGGTTTCCGGTAGTAATAATAAAGAGGAGGAATAGCGTTTTTCGGAGCATGTTTTTAGATTTAACGTTAGTAAATACTAACTTTCGTTGCGTACGCAAAAGCTTAGGTTGCAAAAATAACACCTTCGATCGTGCCTGCCAACTGAAAAGGAATTTAATTTTACCTGAAAAAACCGCCCTTTCACTGAAAATAGCGAACCTTATAAGGAATAGCTTGTTTTTTAACAGAGATGAAGTATCTATTCCCGGTTTACTTTTGTATCTTTACGTTCAGAATCACTGAAAAATTAACTGAAAAATTATATATCTATTCATTACTAAAAAACAAGAACATGAGAAAAATGGTTAAAACAATGGCTCTATTATTGAGCGTAGCTGTAGTGTTATCAGGATGTAAGAGCATGAGCAATGCCACTAAGGGCGGCTTGATCGGCGGTTCGACCGGTGCCGTTATTGGTGCAGGCGTGGGCGTTATTCTGGGTAAAAGCAATACCAGCGCTGCCATTGGTGCAGCAGTAGGAACAGCCGTTGGTGCTACCACCGGTGCTATCATCGGAAAGAAAATGGACAAAGCTGCCGCCGAAGCTGCACGTATTGAAGGTGCCCGCGTGGACAGTATCCGTGATGCCAATAACCTGAAAGCAGTACTGGTTACGTTTGATTCGGGTATCCTTTTCCAGTTAAACAAGAGTGATTTGAATGCCGAATCGCAAAAAGCATTGAAGGAGTTCTCTGAGATTCTGAATGAGAATGCCGACATGGACGTTGCCATTATGGGTCATACCGACAATACCGGATCGCTGGAAGTAAACCAACGCATTTCACTCGAACGTGCCAACTCGGTTGCCAACTTCCTTAAAGCTCAGAAAGTTGCTGCAACACAAATTAAGGAAATTGCCGGAAAAGATTATTCGATGCCGGTTGCCGACAACTCAACTGCTGCCGGTCGTGCACAAAATCGTCGCGTAGAAATCTACCTGTATGCCAGTGAAGAAATGATTAAAGAAGCTGAACAAGAAGCAAAATAAGGTTACATTTGACTGTTGAAAGCGGATAAATACGGAATACCAACCGTGTTTATCCGCTTTTTTTTATATTTTTGACGCCAAACTATTGATGTATGTTCTCATTACGACGCACCCCTCTTTACCTTCAGATATTACTAGCCATGGTACTGGGAGCACTGGCAGGCTATCTGCTGTTGCTGGCAGGATGGTCGGAAGCTGTGACCGACTGGATTAAACCCTGGGGGACCATTTTTATCCGACTGCTGAAGTTAATCGCAGTTCCGCTGGTGTTTATCTCGCTGGTGAAGGGTGTTAGTCAGATGGGCGACCTCACTCAGTTGTCGCGACTGGGCTTTCGTACTGTGGGAACCTACCTTATCACTACACTACTTGCAGTTTCACTGGGACTCGGGATGGTGAGCCTCATCCAGCCGGGAAATTATCTTCCCGAAGATAAGACTGCCGCTCTTAATGCCGAATACCTGTCCAATATCAACGACCAGGTGCATATGGCCGACGAACTGAAAAACGATGGACCGCTCACTTTCCTGGTTGATATTATCCCCGAAAACCTGGCAATGGCAGCTACCGATAATTCAAAAATGCTTCAGATTATTTTTGTAGCACTGATAGCCGGTATCGCACTTATCGCCATCGGCAAGGAAAAAGCTGCGCCTTTGGAGCCTGTTATCGATGCTGTTAATACGGTTATCCTGAAGATTATTGATTTCATAATGCTGTATGCTCCTGTGGGTGTCTTTGCTCTGATGGCGGGGATGGTGACCGACTTTGCCGGCGACACGGCCATATTTGCTTCGCTGGGGATGTATGCGCTGACTGTTATCCTGTGCCTGCTGTTGCTCATTTTAGGTATATACCCGCTTGCCACCCGCCTGTTTGCCAATTACCCCGCCTTCAGTTACCTCAAAGGCATCTTCCCCATCCAGCTGCTGGCCTTCTCGACCAGCTCGAGTGCTGCTACCCTGCCCTTTACCATGGAACATAGCCAGAAGCACCTCGGCATCAGTGAAGAAACTGCCTCTTTCGTATTTCCGGTCGGCGCGACTATTAATATGGACGGTACCAGTGCTTACCAGGCGGTCTCCATCCTGTTTATCGCCCAGTTGTACGGTATTGATCTCACCGTAGCTCAACTGTTGAGTGTACTGTTACTAACCGTGCTGGCTTCGATTGGTACACCAGGCGTTCCCGGGGGTAGTATTGTGATGACGGTCATGGTGCTTTCGAGTATTGGGATTCCTACCGAGGGACTTGTTATTATTCTTGGTATCGACCGACCCCTGGATATGTTGCGTACCGTAGTTAATGTATCGGGCGATGTATTTGTAGCTAAATTAATGGATAAATACAAAGGAAAGCCTTCTGACTTAATTTCATCATAAACAAACATTATTAATCATTTTATTTGTATTTACAGATATTATTAGCATTTATGTAACTTATATTACGTTTTTGCTTACTTTTACATGCCGATCTTATTTAAATTTATTTTAAATCACCGAAAAACTATTTACTTCAACTTTTAGTCTGTAAGCAATCTGCCTGGTTTAGTTTCTTTTCTCAACCCTCCTCTCTTTTCTACTTACACTCCCGTAGTTCGCTTTCTTTTTTTTAAATGAGTGGTCAAAAAACTTGCCCGCTTAGACCCTGCTGTTTAATTTTGCATCGGAAACAAGAAAACATATTGAAACTATTTTTAGATTATAAATAGATGAAATTTACAAAAATGCACGGTACAGGTAACGATTATATATACGTTAACTGTTTTAAAGAGCAAATTGACAATCCGAATGAACTTGCAAAAATATGGAGTGAACGCCATACCGGAATAGGATCGGACGGACTGGTACTTATCCAGCCTTCGACGGTTGCAGATTACAAAATGAGGATGTTCAATGCCGATGGTTCGGAATCGGAAATGTGTGGAAATGCATCGCGTTGCATTGGAAAGTATGTATATGATAAGGGTATGACCACCAAAACGAAGCTTACTCTCGAAACCCTGGCGGGTATCAGGGTCCTGAAGTTGATTCCCGGAAAGGACGGAACGATTGAAAAGGTAACAGTGGATATGGGCGAACCCGAACTGACTGCCAGCCGGATTCCGGTACTAAGTTCGGAGGAGCAGCTGATCAGCTACCCGCTTAATTTCGGACACCGAACGAAATACAATGTTACGGCGGTATCAATGGGTAATCCGCATGCGGTAATCATCACAGAGCATATAGAGCAACTCGACTTGCCGGTGATTGGTCCGAGAATCGAAACATCATCCCACTTCCCCAACCGCACCAATACCGAGTTTATAGAAGTGGTGAGTCCCGACCGGATACAGATGAGAGTATGGGAAAGAGGATCGGGCGAAACCATGGCTTGCGGAACAGGAGCCTGCGCATCGGTAGTAGCAGGAGTGCTGAATGGCAAGACGGCCCGCAAGGTTACTGTCGAGCTAAAGGGAGGAGAGCTACAGATAGAGTGGAATGCGATCGACAATCACGTATACCTTACCGGTCCGGCCACTTTTGTTTTCGAAGGAACACTACTTTAAAAAAGAAAAAGAAATTATGTCGTTAATAAACGAGAATTTTATAAAGATACCCTCCAGCTACTTATTTTCAGAGATTGCCAGGCGGGTCAATCAACTTCAGCAAGAACAACCGGATGCAGCCATCATCCGTATGGGCATAGGCGATGTGAGCCTCCCCCTGCCCGAAGCATCGGTAGAGGCCATGCTCAGGGCAACAGAAGAACAACGGCACCGGGAAACCTTCAGGGGCTACGGACCGGAACAGGGATATGATTTTTTGCGGAAAGCGATCTGCGAAAACGATTACCACACGAGGGGTATTCAACTTGAAATGGATGAGGTATTTGTGAGCGACGGCTCGAAAAGCGATACCGGCAATATAGGTGATATATTCAGTACTGCCAATAAAGTTGCCATCACCGACCCCGGCTATCCGGTATACGTTGATACCAACGCGATGGCCGGTCGTGCGGGCGAACCAACCGAAACGGGCACCTGGTCGAACCTGGTATATTTAAAAGCCAACGAGAGCAATGGCTTTGTACCGGCTCTGCCGACTGAAAAGGTGGATTTGATCTACCTCTGCTATCCCAACAATCCGACCGGCACTACCCTCACCCGCGATCAGTTGAAAAAATGGGTGGACTATGCCCGTGAGCATAAAAGCATTTTGCTGTTCGACGCAGCTTATGAAGCGTTTATAACCGAACCGGATGTTCCGCATAGTATCTACGAAATTGAAGGCGCACGGGAAGTAGCGATAGAGTTTCGCAGTTTTTCGAAGACAGCCGGCTTTACCGGAACCCGGTGCGCTTATACGATAGTACCCCGTAACCTGATGGCTTACACCAAGAATGGTGATGCCATTGCCCTGAACAGGCTGTGGAACCGACGACATACCACGAAGTTCAACGGAACTTCCTACATCGTACAACGTGCCGCTGAAGCAACTTACAGTCCGGAAGGCAAAGCACAGGTAAGAGCGATGATCAATTATTATATGGAAAATGCCCGTATTATCCGCGAAGGTTTAAGTAAAGCAGGCTATACCATCTACGGAGGAATAAATGCGCCCTATATCTGGGCAAAAGCTCCGCAAGGAATGAGTAGCTGGAATTATTTCGACTACCTGCTTAAAGAGAAGAAGTTGGTAACTACCCCGGGAGCGGGGTTTGGAGCAAGCGGCGAAGGCTTTGTACGTTTTTCGGCTTTCGGACAACGGGAAGATACACTTGAAGCAATGAAACGAATGGAATAACCCATGGCCAGGGACTCCTGAGGTTCATCTTAATAGTTAACAGGATTAGTTTTTTTAAGGTTTAATATTCTAAAAATAAAAGTATGAAAAAGATGAAAGTTTTGGCAATCGCAGCGATTGCAGTAGTGTGCACAACAGGAGTGAAAGCCCAGGGGCTTGAAGTAAGTGCAGATATCGTGAGTTCGTATGTATGGCGCGGAACTCAATTTGCCGGGGCATCCGTGCAACCGGGAGTAAGCTACACCACCGGAGGATTCTCCATCGGAGCCTGGGGCTCGAGCAGCTTCGACGGCACCTTTCTGGAAGCCGACTTATTTGCAAGCTATAGTTTTGACTTCGGATTGAGTCTGGGTATTACCGATTACTATTTCCCCGGAACCAACTACTTCGATTTCTCAACCGCAACAGGAGCACACGGCTTTGAACTAAACCTTGGCTATGCACTAAAAGATTTTAGTCTGTCGGCTAACTATATGCTCAACGAAGCAGGAGTGGCCCTTACCTCAGGAGGCGACCTGTACTTCGAAGCCGGCTATGCATTTAAGTCGTTCAGCATTTTTGCCGGAGCAGGTAGCGGCTGGCATACCCCCGACGGTGAATTCGGAGTGGTAAACCTGGGCATCAGTACTCAGAAAGAGATTAAGCTCACCGATCATTTCAGTCTGCCGCTCGCCGGAAGCCTGATACTGAACCCTACCACCAAACAATTCCACATAGTAGCTGCCATCAGTTTATAAACCACTAATGAAAAGTAATATGAAAAAAATTGAAGCAATTATCCGCAAAACCAAGTTCGATGAAGTGAAAGAAGCACTGGATAGCATCGACATAGAATGGTTTTCGTACTACGAAGTACGGGGTGTGGGAAAAGCACGCCAGGAAAGAATATACAGAGGTGTAATGTACGACACCAGCTACATTGAACGTACCCTGATTAGTCTCATTGTGCGTGACAAAAACACCGAAAAGACAGTAAAAGCCATTCAGCAGGCAGCCTACACAGGAGAAATAGGCGATGGTCGGATCTTTATTATAAGTGTAGAAGACGCCATACGCATCCGTACCAACGAACGCGGCGACATAGCCCTTTACAATGCTGAAAACGAAAAATAACTAACGCTTAATATTATAGGTATATGGAAGAAACTATAACCGGCCTACAGATAGGTCTCGACAATATGTGGTTGTTAATTGCCGGATTTCTGGTAATGTTTATGCAACCGGGCTTCGCATTGGTTGAAGCCGGATTCACGCGCTCAAAAAACACCTCCAATATTCTGATGAAGAATTTTATGGATTTTGCCATCGGATCTATCCTTTATTGGGTCATCGGATTTACTTTAATGTATGGCGACACTGTGGGAGGATTTATTGGCATACCTGATTTATTTTTTATGAGTGATGGTGTCGGAGAAAACTATGCCGACTATTCGGATTTGTTCTTTCAGACAGTGTTCTGTGCTACTGCAGCCACCATTGTATCAGGTGCCATGGCCGAACGTACTGAATTTAAAGCTTACCTGATCTTTACGATTGTAATCTCGGTATTTATCTATCCGATTTCCGGACACTGGACCTGGGGCGGAGGATGGTTAAGCGAACTTGGCTTCCATGATTTTGCAGGTTCATCAATCGTACACTCCGTGGGAGCATGGGTAGGACTGGCAGGTGCTGCAATGATTGGCCCACGTATTGGCAAGTACAATAAAAAAGGCAAACCCAATGCCATTCCCGGCCACAACCTCTTGCTGGGTGCACTCGGTGTATTTATTCTCTGGTTTGGCTGGTTTGGCTTTAACCCCGGATCACAACTAGCCGCTTCGGGTGTTGAGAATGCAGTAGCAATCGGACATATAGCGGTAACCACCAACCTGGCAGCAGCGGCCGGTGCAATTGCAGCGATGTGTGTATCCTGGTGTCGCTTTAAACGTCCTGAATTATCGTTGACACTCAACGGCGCACTGGCCGGACTGGTAGCCATTACCGCCGGAGCCAATGTAGTTGACCCGGTAGGAGCTGTATTAATCGGCGCTATGGCGGGTATAATACTCCCCTTTGCTGTTGAGTTCTTCGATCGTATCTTAAAAGTAGATGATCCCGTAGGTGCAATCTCTGTACATGGAGTATCCGGTGCATTCGGTACCCTGATGGTAGGATTGTTCTCTACCGAAAAAGGATTGTTCTACGGAGGAGGCTGGCATCAGCTGGGTGTACAGGCTATCGGGGTTCTTGTCTTCTTTGTGTGGGCATTCGGAACGGGACTACTGTTGTTCTACATCCTCAAGAAAGCGAAAATCCTGCGTGTATCACGCCGGGTGGAAGAAGAAGGACTTGATATTTACGAACACGGCGAAACCGCTTATAATTAATTAACCCATTATCAGGCAGTAATAAGGTATTACTGCCTGATAAAAAACTCCCTCAATGAAGTGCATTCAGGGAATCACACCACGGTAATCTTTAATAAAATAATCGTGTGTTTTTTAGTTTTATTGTTTCCGGCAGGCCACTTCGTGAGAAATGGCCTGCTATTTTCCCTCAAAAACAATAAAAAACCGTATATTTGCAAGCTGTAAAAAAGACAGAAAACAGGCTGGTCAGATTATGTTCTAAAACATATATTTAAAGATTACTTCGAATATGTAAGTATATTAACTAAGAATCATTACAAATATCAAGCAGGTAAATTTAATTCTAACTATTAACATATTAAAGTGAACGATTATTTTACATTATCATTATATTTGCATGGAATAATTAGCAAAAAGATACCTCTTTGAAATTTTAAGCATAAAAAAGATAGATAATAAATTAAAATACACAACTATGTCATCACTACGTTTTAAAGCAGTCGAAGAAGCTTTCAAGAAAAAAGCAATCTGTGTGGAAGCACCGGGCAAACTCACCTCTGAGTACTACGGCAAATACGTGTTCTCGCGTAATGCCATGGCCAAGTACCTGGCCAAAGACACTATGGGAGCTATTCAGAATGCTGTTAACAATGGTGTTGTGTTAGATCGCGACATTGCTGATCATGTTGCAGCAGGGATGAAACGCTGGGCTATGGAAATGGGTGCTACCCATTACACACACTGGTTTCAGCCTCTTACCGACGGAACTGCTGAGAAACATGATTCATTTATAGAATACGAAGATGTTCCCGGAGGAAATGTGATTGAAGACTTTTCAGGAAAACTGCTGGCTCAGCAGGAACCGGATGCTTCGTCGTTCCCCAACGGAGGAATCCGCAGTACCTTTGAGGCACGCGGATATACAGCATGGGATCCTTCATCGCCGGCATTTGTTATGGACGATACGCTTTGTATTCCTACCATCTTTATTTCCTATACAGGCGAATCGCTCGACCTGAAAGCGCCGTTGCTGAAAGCAATCAATGCAGTCAACAGTGCAGCTACTGCTGTATGCCAGTATTTCGACCCCAACGTAAAGAAGGTTGTTTCATACCTTGGATGGGAACAGGAATACTTTCTGGTAGACGAAAGTCTGTATGCTACCCGCCCCGACCTGGCGCTTACCGGTCGCACTTTACTGGGACACGAATCGGCTAAAAACCAGCAGCTGGAAGATCACTATTTCGGAGCTGTACCTTCGCGCGTTGCTGCTTATATGAAAGACCTCGAGTTTGAGGCTTACAAATATGCTATCCCCTTAAAAACCCGCCATAATGAGGTTGCTCCCAATCAGTTTGAGCTGGCTCCTATCTTTGGCGAAGCAAACTTATCGAACGACCAGAACCTGTTGGTAATGTCGCTGATGAAAAAGGTGGCCCGCCGTCATGGTTTCCGTTTGTTGCTTCACGAAAAACCCTTTGCCGGTGTTAACGGCTCAGGAAAACATAATAACTGGTCGCTGGGTACCGATACCGGTGTTGGATTATTGACTCCCGGAAAGACTCCGGAAGAGAACCTTCAGTTTATCACCTTCCTGGTAAATACCCTGATGGCCGTTTATAAACACAACGGACTGCTGAAGGCTTCTATTATGACAGCCAACAATGCTCACCGTTTGGGTGCCAACGAGGCACCACCTGCAATTGTGTCTGCCTTCCTTGGCAGTCAGATTTCGGCAGTTCTTAACAAACTGGAAGCGAGTACCACCGACGAAGCTATCGTAATGGATGCTAAGAAACGATTGAGCCTCGGTATTCCGCATATTCCGGAAGTATTACTCGACAATACCGACCGTAACCGTACTTCTCCCTTTGCCTTTACGGGTAACCGGTTTGAATTCCGTGCTGTAGGTTCATCAGCCAACTGTGCATCAGCCCTGATTGCACTCAACAGTGCAGTAGCTGCACAATTGGTAGAGTTTAAGGATGAAGTGGATGCTAAGATTTCCGGTGGCAAAACCAAAGAAAAAGCAATCTTCGAGGTACTTAAGAAGTACATTAAAGAATCGAAACCGATTCGCTTCGACGGAAATGGTTACAGTGATGAGTGGAAAGAAGAAGCTGCTGCTCGCGGACTTGACTGCGAAACCAGTGTGCCCGAAATTTATAAAGCCTATACTACTCCCGAGTCGATTGCCATGTTTGCAAAGAACGGGGTACTTTCCGAAAAGGAACTCCATGCCCGTAATGAGGTGAAGTGGGAAATTTACACCAAGAAGATACAGATTGAAGCCCGTGTACTGGGTGATCTGTGTATGAATCACATCATTCCGGTAGCTACCAAATACCAGTCATTACTGCTTGATAATGTAGCAAAGATTTATAACATCTATCCTGCCGATCAGGCTGCAGTACTGGGAAGTATGAATAAGTCGCTGATTGAAGAAATCGCTAAACGTATCACCAACATTAAAAATAATGTGGATGCGATGATTCAGGAACGCAGGTGTGCCAACGTAATCGATCATGAATACGATAAAGCGGTGGCCTACCACGACAAAGTATTCCCCTATTTTGAAATGATCCGCTACGATGTGGATAAGCTTGAGCTGATCGTTGATAATGAAATGTGGACGCTTCCTAAATACAGGGAATTGCTCTTCATTCGCTAAGAACTAACCACTGATAGTTAATTACTTAGGGTGCAACAGACGTTGCACCCTCCCCCTCTCTACACTAAAAAAACTAAAAAACAAAGTAAAAGTCATGAGTTTAACCCCCCTACAACTCGGAGAACTTGAACAGCAATCATTGTATTCCTCACACTACGAACACGACGCATGTGGAGTGGGTCTTGTTTTAAATCTTTATGGAGAACAATCGCACGAGATTGTTGAAAAAGGATTGCAGGTTCTTGAAAATATGGTTCACCGCGGTGCTGAAAGTGCCGATAACAAAACAGGTGACGGCGCAGGGATTCTGGTTCAGATCCCTCACGAATTTATTCTATTGCAAGGAATAGCGGTACCCGCTAAAGGAAAATACGGAACAGGCCTGGTGTTTCTGCCGAAAGACGAAAAAAAGGCAGCTCTTTGTCTGAACCTCATTAACGAAAATATCCAAAAAGAAGGTTTGCAGTTACTGGCCGTTCGGGATGTACCGACCAACAGTGATATCCTCGGCGAAATATCTGCATCGAACGAGCCGCTGATAAAGCAATTGTTTATAACCGGCGGCAACAATCAATCGGAACTGGAACACAAGCTGTACATCGTACGTAAGAAAATCGAAGGTGCAATCGCCAGATCGAATCTTGCCCGCGAGCGTAGATTTTACATCGTAACGCTGTCGACCCGACAGATGGTGTACAAAGGAATGCTTACTTCTCTTCAGTTACGTGATTATTACCCCGACCTTACGAATTCTAATTTCACTTCGGGAATTGCTCTGGTACATTCACGCTTCAGCACCAATACATTCCCCACATGGGACCTGGCACAGCCGTTCCGCATGATAGGCCACAACGGCGAAATCAATACGATTCGTGGTAACCGCTTATGGATGGAAGCCCGCGAAAGTGTATTAAAATCGGAGCAGCTGGGCGATTTAAAAGAATTAATGCCGGTAGTACAGCAAGGTATGAGCGATTCGGCATCACTCGACAATGTACTTGAATTTCTGGTAATGTCGGGCAAGAGTCTGCCTCACGCCATGGCAATGCTGGTTCCCGAAAGCTGGAACTCCAAAAACCCGATCTCGGATAATCTGAAAGCATTTTACGAATACCACTCCATTTTTATGGAACCCTGGGATGGTCCGGCTACCTTACTGTTCAGCGACGGACGGTATGCCGGGGGTATGCTCGACCGGAACGGTCTGCGCCCTGCCCGCTACCTGATTACCCACGACGACCTGATGATTATTGCTTCCGAAACGGGTACCATACCGATTGAAGCACCGCGTATTAAAGAAAAAGGTCGCCTTAAACCGGGTAAAATGATTATGATCGACACCAAAAGAGGTGAAATCTATTACGATCGCGAATTGAAAGAAGGGCTGGCAAAAGCGTTTCCTTACAAGGAGTGGCTGGATAAGAACCGCATCAACCTGGAAGAGATATCATCGGGAAGAACAGTTAAAACGGAATGTCCGGATTATCAGCGCCTGCTTACCGCTTTCGGATACTCGCGCGAAGACATTGAACGATTGATGATTCCGATGGCCGAAGGTGGTCAGGAACCGGTTTCTTCGATGGGAAACGACGTTGCCTTATCGGTGTTCTCGACGAAACCGCAGCGACTGTTCAATTATTTCCGCCAGCAATTCGCCCAGGTTACAAATCCCCCTATCGATCCTATCCGCGAACAGCTGGTTATGTCGCTCACCTCCTATGTAGGTTCGGTACACAACAACCTGCTCGAACCTGCACCTGAGATTTGTAAAATGGTAAAGCTTAAAAGTCCGGTGCTTACCAATACCCAGTTCGACATCCTGCTCAACCTTCGTTACAAAGGGTTCTCGACTGCAGTGCTACCTATGCACTTTACAGCAAAGGACGGCAGGAAGGGCCTGGAAAAATCGATTAAAGAACTCTGCATCGCTGTAGAAAAAGCAGTTGATGACGGAAAGAATTATATTGTATTAAGCGACCGTGGGGTAAATGCCGACATGGCCCCTATCCCTTCGCTGCTGGCTGTATCGGCAGTTCATCATTACCTGATCGACAAACGCAAGCGTATGCAGACCGACATAGTTGTTGAAACAGCTGAACCCCGGGAAGTGATGCACTTTGCTCTGTTGTTTGGTTTTGGTGCCAATGCCGTGAATCCTTACCTGGCTTTTGCCATTTTAAATCAGCAGATTAAATCAGGAGATCTGCAACTCGACTTTCATACTGCCGAGAAGAATTATTGCAAAGCGGTGAATAAGGGTTTAATGAAGGTAATGTCGAAAATGGGAATCTCGACCCTGCGCAGTTACCGCGGCGCTCAGATTTTTGAGGCCGTGGGAGTATCTTCGCAGGTGGTAAACACATACTTCAAGGGACTCGTATCCAAGATTGAAGGAATAGACCTGGATGATATTGCGCAGGAAGTGCTGCAACCCTACTACAACGCCTATTTCCCGAAAGAAGGAGAAGAACTGCAATTGCTAAACCTGGGACAATACGCTTATCGTGTAGAGGGAGAACAGCATGCCTGGAATCCGGAAACTATCGCCCGCTTGCAGATAGCGACTAAAACCGGGAATTACGAAAAATACAAGGAATACGTTAAAGCAGCAGACGAAAAGGCTTCGCCTGTATTTATCCGCGACTTGCTGGAATACGAACGTAATCCGATCGACATAACCGAAGTTGAACCTGTTGAGAAAATTTATCGTCGTTTTGTTACCGGAGCCATGTCGTATGGATCGATCAGCCGGGAAGCTCATGAAGCCATGGCAATGGCCATGAACTTCCTGGGCGGTCGCTCCAACACCGGCGAAGGAGGTGAAGATCCGGAAAGGTATAAGAAGCGTAGTGACGGACTAAGTGCCCGTTCGGCGATTAAGCAGGTAGCTTCGGGACGATTTGGTGTTACTGCCGAATACCTGGTAAATGCAGATGAAATTCAGATTAAGATTGCACAGGGAGCAAAACCGGGTGAAGGTGGTCAGCTACCGGGACATAAGGTAGATAAGATTATTGCCAAAACAAGGCATTCGATCCCGGGCATCTCGCTTATCTCTCCCCCGCCCCATCACGACATCTATTCAATTGAAGACCTTGCTCAGCTGATTTTCGATTTGAAGAACATCAATCCGACGGCTGTTATCAGCGTGAAGCTGGTTTCGGAAAGCGGGGTTGGAACCATTGCTGCCGGTGTAGCTAAAGCGAAAGCCGATCTGATTCTGATCAGCGGCTACGAAGGAGGCACAGGTGCCAGTCCGTCGAGCTCCATAAAACATGCCGGTCTGCCTATGGAGATTGGGTTGGCAGAGACGCAACAAACCCTGGTAATTAATAACCTCCGTGGTCAGATTGTACTACAGGCCGACGGTCAGCTGAAAACAGGCCGCGATATCATAATGGCTGCATTATTGGGTGCCGAGGAATTTGGGTTTGCTACCAGTGCACTGATTGTACTTGGATGTGTAATCATGCGTAAATGCCACCTGAATACCTGTCCCGTTGGTATAGCCACTCAGGACGAGGACCTGCGTAAACACTTTGCCGGTCGCCACGAACACCTGATTAACTTCTTCACTTTTTTAGCTGAGGATGTACGGGAGCACCTGGCACAGATGGGTTATCGTTCGATGGATGAGATAATCGGGCGATCGGACTTATTAAAACGCCGACAAACTGCCGGTCCGTCGAAGATCAACAAAGTAGATTTATCGCGCATTACAGGATTTAAGCCGGTGAATCCCGATGCCGCACTGCGTCATTGTAAAAACCAGGATCACAAAATTGATAAGGTACTCGACCTGGAACTTATCCAGAAAGCCTTACCTGCACTTGATTTGTGCGTACCGGTTGAAATCCGTTGTGAAGTGAAGAATACGGATCGGGCGGTAGGTGCCATGTTATCGGGCGAAATAGCTAAACGATACGGTCAGGCCGGTCTGCCCGAAGGCACTATTTCAGCTTCGTTTGTGGGGTCGGCCGGACAAAGCTTCGGGGCTTTTCTGAGCAAGGGAGCAAGCTTCCGCCTCGAGGGAGATGCAAACGACTACCTCGGCAAAGGTCTGTCGGGCGGACGAATCATCGTGGTTCCTCCCACGGGACATACCTTCCAACCTGAACATAATATTATTGCCGGCAACACCATGCTGTACGGAGCCACTTCGGGGGAAGTATATATTAATGGTGTGGTGGGCGAACGTTTCTGCGTACGAAACTCCGGTGCTATTGCTGTTGTGGAAGGAGCAGGCGACCACTGCTGTGAATACATGACAGGGGGACGAACAGTAGTGCTCGGAGCTACAGGCAGAAACTTTGCTGCCGGTATGAGCGGCGGTGTAGCCTATGTGTACGACGAACAAGGCGACTTTGACTTCTACTGTAATATGGAAATGGTGGAACTGTCGCTGATAGAGGACAGTATGGACAGCAAGGAACTGCACAGCCTGATTACCAAACACTATCAGTTTACAGGCAGTGTACGGGCGAAAGAGTTGCTCGACAACTGGAGAGATGCGGTGGATAAATTTATCAAGGTAGTACCTATCGAATATAAAAAGGTATTGCAGGAAGAGAAGATGGAAGCCATCAACAAGAAAATAGCACAGGTACAACGCGATTATTAATACAACAATGGGAAATCCAAAAGCATTCACCTATATACCCCGCAAGGAAGCGGGTTACCGGCCGGTAAGCGAACGAATATACGACTTCGGCGAGGTAGAACAAACATTGAACCGCGAAGACCGCAAGTTACAGGCATCACGCTGTATGGACTGCGGTATCCCTTTCTGCCACTGGGCTTGTCCGCTTGGCAACAAAATGCCCGAATGGCAGGATCTGATTTACAAAGGAAAGTGGAAAGAAGGCGTGGAGGTACTTCACGAAACCAATAACTTCCCTGATTTTACAGGACGTATTTGTCCGGCTCCCTGCGAGAAATCATGCGTACTTGCCTTGCACGAGGCTCCGGTTACTATTCGCGAAAACGAAGCAGCCGTTACTGAGGTAGCCTTCCTGGAAGGAATGATAGTGCCCCGTCCACCTAAAACCCGTACCGGCAAGAAGGTAGCCGTGATCGGTTCGGGACCCGCCGGACTGGCAGCTGCACAGCAGCTGAATCGCAAGGGACACCTTGTAACGGTGTACGAGAAAGATAAGTATGTGGGCGGACTGATGCGCTATGGCATACCTAACTTCAAATTAAATAAAAACGTGATCGACAGGCGTATCGCCCAGCTGGAGGCTGAAGGTATTATTTTTAAAACCAATGTAGAAGTGGGGGTTACCCTGCCAGGTAAAAAAATAATGGATAACTTCGATGCTGTGTGTATCGCCATTGGTTCGGGACATCCCCGCGACATTAATCCGAAAGGCCGCGAACTGAAAGGTATTCACTTTGCAATGGAATACCTCTCACAGGCTAATCAGCTGATAATGGGCGAAAAAGTCGACGAACGCAAACTAATCAATGCAAAAGACAAACATGTTGTAGTGATTGGTGGAGGTGATACCGGCTCCGACTGTGTAGGAACTGCTGTACGTCAGGGAGCCGCTACCATTACCCAGATCGAAATTCTTCCGCAACCACCCGTTGGAAAGAATCCTGCAACTCCCTGGCCTTTCTATCCTAACATACTGAAGACTTCCAGTTCACACCTCGAAGGCTGTACACGGAAATGGAGTTTAAATACAAATCAGTTTACAGGTAAAAACGGCAAAGTAACGGAACTCATTGTTGAGGAAGTAGAATGGAAAAACGAGAATGGTAAATTTAACATGGTACCTACCGGCAAGACAGAAACCCTGAAGGCAGATCTTGTGTTTCTGGCACTGGGATTCGTTCATCCGGTACACGACGGCTTGCTTACTGAACTGGGCGTGAGTTTTGACAACCGGGGCAATGTGGCAACCGATAAGCAATCACGCAGTTCGGTGGCTAAGGTTTTCGCTACCGGTGATGCACAGATAGGTGCCAGTCTGGTTGTACGTGCGATAGCCCTCGGACGCAAAGTAGCCGAAGATATACACGCTGAACTAACTACTCTTCATTAACCTTTAATCCCTCCTATTATGTGTGGAATTGTATGTACATTTTCTATAAAACAAGATAGCAGCAGTCTGCGACAGCAGGTACTGCAGCAGGTAAAAACGATCCGACACCGCGGGCCCGACTGGTCAGGCATTTTTGCCAATGATAAAGCGATTCTGGCTCACGAACGATTGGCCATTGTTGATCCGGCCTCGGGAAAACAACCCCAGTACAGCAAAGACGGCAAACTGGTACTGGCTGTAAATGGTGAGATTTACAATCACCGCGAAATCCGTAAACGTTACGAAGGCAAGTATGAATTTCAGAGTCAGTCCGACTGCGAAGTAATTCTGGCCTTGTACCGCGATAAGGGTCCTGCCATGATGGAAGATCTGAATGGTATTTTTGCCTTCGCTCTCTATGATATTGAGAAAGATGAGTTTTTTATTGGGCGCGATCATATCGGTATTATCCCCCTCTATCAGGGATGGGACGAGCAGGGAACTTATTATGTAGCATCCGAACTCAAAGCCCTGGAAGGCTATTGCCATCGGATCGAAGAATTTCTTCCCGGACAATATTATTATAGTCCCGATGGCGCTCCTGTAAAATGGTATCATCGCGACTGGACCGACTTTGCAGCTGTAAAAGAGAATACGACTGAAATTGCAGCTATCCATAAAGCACTGGAAGATGCAGTAGAGCGTCAGTTAATGTCGGATGTGCCTTATGGAGTGTTATTGTCGGGCGGACTTGACTCCTCGATAATTTCGGCCATTGCCAAGCGGAAGGCATCCATGCGCATTGAATCAGGAAATACAGAACAGGCATGGTGGCCACAGCTCCATTCTTTTGCCATTGGGTTATCGGGCTCACCCGACCTGGTAGCGGCACGTAAAGTTGCCGACCATATCGGTACGGTACACCACGAAATCCATTTCACGGTGCAGGAGGGACTGGATGCCCTGCGCGATGTGATTTACCATATCGAAACCTATGATGTAACGACCGTGCGTGCAAGTACACCGATGTACCTGCTGGCAAGGGTAATTAAATCGATGGGAGTAAAAATGGTGCTTTCGGGCGAAGGTGCCGATGAGATTTTCGGAGGTTACCTCTACTTTCACAAAGCACCCAATGCAGAAGAGTTTCACAAGGAAACCGTGCGCAAACTGAGCAAACTGCATCAGTACGACTGTCTGCGTGCCAACAAGTCGCTCGCAGCCTGGGGTGTTGAAGGACGGGTTCCGTTTTTAGACAAGGAATTTATGGATGTGGCGATGCGACTGAATCCTGCCGACAAGATGGCCGGGAAGGAACGCATCGAGAAGTGGGTACTGCGTAAGGCTTTTGAAGAGTACCTGCCTGAAAGTATTGTGTGGCGCCAGAAAGAGCAATTCTCGGATGGTGTTGGTTACAACTGGATAGATACCCTGAAAGAATTAACCGCCGAACATATTTCTGACGAGATGATGGCTGCTGTAAGTGAACGATTCCCCATTAATCCTCCACTCTCGAAAGAAGAGTATTATTACCGCCGGATATTTGAGGAACATTTTGGCTCTGATGCTGCAGCCGCCTGTGTGCCCTCGGTTCCCTCGGTGGCCTGTTCCACCCCGATAGCACTTGAATGGGACGAAGCCATGAAGAAACGCAACGACCCATCGGGCAGGGCTGTAAGTAATGTACACGAACAATCGTATTAACACCAATTCACCTAAACCAAAAGACTCCTGCATCTTTACAATGCAGGAGTCTTTTTTATTACTCCTCAATTCGTAAACGTAATCCCAGTTTAATCTTACTCTCGAGCATGACAGTAGGATCTTTTTCAAGGTATTTACGAAGAAAGGTAATATTATTATTCAGCGAGCCCTCCTTCAACTTGGTGTCCTTTATTTTCCATACGGTTTCGATCAACACTTCCCTGCTAATAAAATTACCCTTGTTCCTACACAACAGTACAAGTACTTCCGAAGCGTAATTATTCAGGAACACGTCTTCGCCCTCGGCCACTAATTTGTGCTGTTCCGGATAGAAAGTAATTTCGCCTATTTCATATTGCAACACCGGAGTATCCTTTACCACCAGCTTCTCGATGCGCTTCAGCACTTCTGCCAACCGATAGGGTTTGCGTACATAATCGGTATTGGGAATACTAAATGCCTGATCAAAGTCAGTATTCTCATCCCTTGACGTGGTAAACAGTAAGGGTACATCACTTACCTCGCGTATTTTTCTGCTGATCTCAAACCCATCCATCTCTTCGTTCAGATTTACATCCAACAAAACTATATCGGGCTGAAACTGGGCAAGTTCTTTCAATACAGTTGCTCCCCCGGTTAAATAACGAACGGAATAGCTACGTTCTTCCAGGGCACCCCTCAGGGTGGTACCCAGGTTTAAATCGTCCTCAATCATTAATACCTTTAACATTGCTTCTCTTATAAACGTGTTTGATTCTTATTTTTAACTATTGCGGAAGCAGCACACTAAATTCACTCCCCACGCCGGCTTTGCTGCTTACCCTAACTTCTCCTTTGTGTTTCTCGACAATGCTCTTCACATAATTAAGTCCGATTCCAAAACCCTTAATCTGGGTTTTACCTAAATGAACCCTGCTGTATTTATCGAACACCAGCTCCAGCTTATCCTCCGGAATGCCAAATCCGTTATCCTTAATAGTAGTCGCAACCATCGAGTCGATTATTTCAAAACGAATAATGATGTCCACCATCTCACCTGAATATTTAATTGCATTGTCGAGCAGATTTGAAAAGCACTGACTGAGCAGTTGACGATCGCCTTGCACAGGCGGAATGGAGCCTTTGGCCTGTAGCTGTATGGACACCTGCTTGTTTTTGAACCGGGGGATAATAAACTTTTGCTTTAACTCTTCCATTAATTGTGGTAAATCCAGCGTATCACGGCTCAACACCAGCATGCCTTCTTCGTGTTTGGAAAGCGTTACTATCATATTAATGGACTCGTTCAACTCGTCGGTAGCCCGGATTGAATTGGTAAGCAATAATTCGTTTTGCGGAGTATCCAGGGTGGTGGTCGACATACTCAGGCAATCGAGGTTGAAGGTCAGACTTGAAACCGGACGTTTCAATTCGTGAGCAATCGTGCCCAGAAATTCATTTTTAAAAGCTACCAGCTTTTTCTGCCGGTCAAGTATCTTCTGCAGGTAGACTACTATAAGAAGACATATAATTAATAGTACTAACGAAGAGATAAGCATTAAACCCATTCGCTTAATAATTACCTGGAACGGATTAATAAGGTGTAACTGAAGTGCAATATCATTTTCGGCGTCGATCAACATTCGTTCGCTGGATATAAGAAAAAGAGAAGACCGCCAGTTGTCTTTCGATGCTTCGATAAGTTCCCCTGTAAGGTTATTGACGATATTTACTGTAAATTTGCTGTTCACTTTTCGTGTTTCCAGAATCGTGGCAGTTACACTATCAAGT
>JAQUYE010000044.1 GCA_028691965.1 Paludibacter sp.
GTAAGGGGGTAATGGTAGCTGAAATACAGCAGCGCAGTGATGTTACCTATCGCATTTACGATTTCAAACGGAAAGATGATCAGGGTAATGAACGGGAGCTCCATACCGACGAAGCGTTGGATGTGATTCAGTTTGCCGCTTCTCCTTCGCCTAAGGTACCTTACAAAGCCCGCCTGAATGAACTGACTCCCCTGGTTAGCTGTGAGTATTTTGCTACGAATATGATCTTATTCGACGAACAACTGGTGCGCAACTACAGTTCGATTGATAGTTTTGTAGCCTATATGTGCCTGGAAGGTAGTTTCGAACTTAGTGCCAACGACGAAAAGTTACTGGTGAACTCAGGTACTACCATTCTTATACCTGCTGTAATTCAGGAGGTACAACTTGTTCCGCTGGGAAAAGCCCGCATGCTGGAAGTGATGGTTCCCTGACGGGATACCACCTTGTGAGAAATAATGGCTTCCTGAAAGTTACTCTGGTTTTCTGTAATTTGTAGCAAACTGCTGAAATAACACCACATCTTCATAACCCTCTACTGTACGAATCCAACTTGTAAGTTTTACCGACGAAAAGTTCTCTTTGGTAAACATGGTGATTCCTGCGAGGTTAGTACCGGCTATATGGCAATAAAGCTGGTGAATCTTCAAAAATGAAAATACATACTCTTCGATAAGGTGCAGTGCCGAAGTGGCAAATCCTTTGCCTTTGAATTCGGGTGCTACAAACAGTCCGAGTTCGATGCGACTGTGATAGGGGTCGAAGTTGAATAAGTCGACCGTGCCGACTGCTTGTTGGGTAGTGATATCGTAAATCATCAGGCGTAGCTGGCGACTCTCGTAAATGTCTTTGTTAATCTGACTAATGTACTGTTTTAGCTCGTAGCGGGAGTAGGGTTGACGGGTGTTACCAGTGTCCCAGAACTGAGGCATATTCTCCCAGTCGTACAATAGCTCAAGATCTTCGGGTTCGAGAGCTCTCAGATTAATCTTCGAGTCACTTAGTAGCATAGTATTATCCAAATAAGGATTCAATTAGTCCTTTCTTTTTCTTTTTTTGAGCCTGAGTGGTGCTGTCGGGCGACAAATGAGTAGCCAGTGCATCCTGCGATAAGTGCTGTCCCTGTGCAATCAGGTGATAAATTACTCCCCAGTCGGGCAGTCCGCCTAAGTTACGGTCGTCGATAAACAAATCTGCTTTCAACTTTCGCGGTTCGCCGCTTCCGGCTTTTTCTTCGGGATAGTTAGAGTTGACAGCATAGAATTCGAGTCCGCGATTACGACAGTACTCAACAGCCTCGTCGAGTTCTTTACCTTCGCGCACTGTCCACAGGATGAGTCGCAGATGAAAGTCGTTCTGTAGTTTCTTCAATGTTTCGATGGCAAAAGGGATATCTCTCCCGATACGGGGATATTCGTGTGTAACAATCGTTCCATCAAAATCAACGGCAATAATCAGATTGCCGGGGTTAAAATTCGTTTTATTCATTTCAATCGTTTTGTTCGGGATCTTCAATTTGAAGCTCACTGATAATCTTTACTTCGGCGGGTTTACAAAAGAATAATCCTATCGCGGCGATTCCTGCACAGAAAATCATCGACTGAGAGTTCATCAGGAAAAAGAACAGAACTCCAAGGATAAATCCACTGCCGATGATGGCTATGCGTATGATGCCTGCTTTACGGTAGCGGGTTAGTTTGTCGGTAAGCGACGGCAAGGCTGCCCACTGTTTTGTCTTTTTATTAAAAATGCCCAGGGTGATGGGAATGGATCCGATAATGAAAATGATAAGTATCGAATTAATAGCGATACCGGCCTGACTTCCGGGGTCGATGGTGAAACCTGAACGATGCAGCTGATAGCCTGCTACGGCAACCAATACGGCAGCAAGATATACAAGGTAATATACCAGGGTTAGTTTTTTAAGTACTTTTTCTATCATTGTAGTTGTATTTTATTTATAAGAATCGGAAAAGGCAACACGGTTAAGTATTGATCGGCCAAGGGTTACCTCGTCGGCATATTCAAGTTCGTCGCCAATGGCTATACCCCGTGCAATGGTGGTAACTTTTACATCGAAGGGTGCCAGTTTGCGGAACAGGTAGAAATTGGTAGTGTCGCCTTCCATCGTAGTGCTTAGGGCAAGTATCACTTCTTTTATTTCTTCTTTCTGTACGCGTTCGACCAGGCTGGCTATTTGCAGGTCGGAAGGTCCGACTCCATCCATGGGCGAGATGATTCCTCCCAGCACATGGTAGAGTCCCCTGAACTGCTGCGTGTTCTCTATCGACATTACATCACGGATGTTCTCCACTACGCAGATAGTGCTTCCATCGCGGCCGGGATGTGAACAAATCTGGCAGATATCGGTATCGGAGATATTATGACATACCTTACAATAACGAATTTCTTTCCGGAGTTGAATCACCGCATTCCCGAATTTCTCAGCTTCGGCTTCGGGCTGACGCAACAGATGAAGTGCAAGCCGGAGTGCCGACTTGCGTCCTATTCCGGGTAAACGGGAAAATTCGTTCACTGCATTTTCGAGTAAAGAAGAGGGATAGTGTTGATGACTCATTGCCTGTTTTATACAAAGCGCAAATTTACAAAAATTTTCCCGATCGTGCTATTTTGAAACTGATTATCGGTTCTTTGGGTATTTTTCACTAATTTTGAGGCCGTTTTGAACTTTCTATTCATGCACAGCTCCCTGATAGTACTGGTACTTTTTGCCTATTTTGTTTTGCTTATGGTAGTCGCACGGATTACCGGACGCCAGGCAACCGACAATGATACCTTCTTTACAGCCCGACATAGCTCTCCCTGGTGGGTAGTAGCTATCGGTATGGTGGGAGCTTCGATATCGGGAGTGAGCTTTGTATCCGTTCCGGGCATGGTGGGCTCGATCTCGTTTACGTATATGCAGACGGTAATCGGGTTCTTTTTTGGTTACCTGATTATTGCAAAGGTGCTGCTGCCGCTGTACTATCGGTTGCAACTCACCAGTATTTATTCCTACCTCGGACAGCGGTTCGGTGAGCGTAGTTATACCACGGGTGCTTCGTTCTTCCTGCTTTCAAAAACGGTGGGGGCGGCTGCCCGCTTGTATGTGGTGGCCTTTATTTTGCAGGTAATGGTGTTCGACGCCATGAAGGTTCCTTTTTGGCTGACAATATCAGGGATACTACTTATGATATGGCTGTATACTTTCAGGAGTGGAATTAAAAGTATTGTGTGGACAGATAGTTTGCAAACCCTGATTATGATAGTTGCCCTGGTGGCAATGGTGGTGAAGCTTATGCAGCTGAATGAGTTGGGTGTGGGCGAAATGGCAGGCGAGTTGTATGCAAGTACCCAAAGTCGCGTGTTTGTATTCGACGACTGGATTAGTAAACAGCATTTTGTGAAGCAGTTCTTTAGCGGTATTTTTATTGCAGTGGTGATGACCGGTCTGGATCAGGATATGATGCAAAAGAATCTTAGCTGTCGTAACCTCCCTGAAGCTCAGAAAAATATGTACTGGTACGGCATTGCCTTTATTCCGGTTAATTTGCTTTTTCTGATACTGGGATGGCTGATGCTTAACTATGCCTCGTCGGCCGGACTTACACTTCCCACTGCAGGAGATGCTTTGCTGCCTTTCTATGCTCAGCAGGTATTCGGTACGGGCTTAATGCTATTGTTCATGATCGGATTGATAGCTGCTGCCTTTTCGAGTGCCGACTCGGCCCTGGCAGCGCTTACAACTTCGTTCATGGTGGATATTCTTAAGGTTGACAAAACCGATGGTCGTAAGGGCTTGCGAATGAGTATTCATGCCGGACTGACCGCTTTGTTTGTGGTAATAGTCCTGGCAATACGCCATTTCAACGATCGAAGTATTATTGATACTATCTATGTGCTGGTGTCGTATACCTATGGTCCCTTGCTGGGTATGTTCGCGTTCGGACTCTTCACAGGTCTGAAGCCCAACGATCGGTGGGTGCCCTACCTGGCAGTAGCATCGCCGGTAGTGTGTTTTATTAGTAATGAACTTTCTATCCGGTATCTTGGTTACGCTTTTGGTTACGAACTCTTGTTACTAAACGGACTGCTAATGGCAGCCGGATTATATATCTCATCAAAAAAATCCTATGGAAATTAAAAAAGCAGAATTTGTTATCAGTAATACCGATGTTAAGGCCTGTCCGACCAACGGATTACCGGAGTATGCCTTTATCGGTCGCTCGAATGTGGGTAAGTCGTCGCTAATCAATATGCTTACCAACCGGAAAGGACTGGCAAAGACTTCTTCCAAACCGGGGAAGACTTTACTTATCAACCACTTTATCATCAACGACGAATGGTACCTGGTGGATTTACCGGGCTATGGTTATGCTACAGCAGGAAAGGCTACCCGTGAGAAGTTGAAGAAGATCATTGAAAGCTACATCCTTTTCAGGGAAGAGCTTACCTGCCTGTTTGTGCTGATCGATTGCAGACACGAAGCACAGCCCATCGATCTGGAGTTTATGGAATGGCTGGGAGTGAGCGGTGTGCCTTTTTCCATTATCTTTACTAAAGCCGATAAACTCTCACGGAGCAGTCTGAATGATAGTCTGAACGCCTACAAGGAAAAGCTTTTCGAGAAATGGGAGGAACTACCCCCTCTCTTTGTTACCTCTTCCGAAAAAGGGGACGGACGTATGGAGGTGCTTGACTATATTGAGTCGATATCTAATGATATTAAAAAGTAACGCAAACGTTTGTGATGCTTTACAAATAGCAGGATAAGAGGCCAAAGTGGTTGAATGCAATTTTATTTGTAAACTTGCGCTCAATTTAAGATTTGTCAGTGTAACTATTAACCACTATTGCACATGTTGAACATACAAAAGAAAATGAGCAATGCCTTCTTCGCATTGCTGAGTCTGCCTGCCACGGCGATGGGCTTTGCGCTCTCCGTGCAGATTTCGGCTCTTAGTTGGATTTTATCTACTAAGTATGGCCTTGATATTCATGAAATTGGAATTGTATGGGCTGCCGGCCCTATTGCCGGTATCATTGCACAACCCCTTGTTGGGGCCCTTTCGGATAAAATGTGGTTTATGGGTGGCCGTCGCCGTCCGTGGATTATCATCGGTGGTATTCTGGCCGCTATCATGATGCTGGCCCTTCCCAACCTGGAGATTATTCAGAAACTATTTATCGGAGGCGATGATCCGCAAGCCGGCTTAATGGCTATAGCTGTGATTGTAGCGTTGACACTCGACTTGTCGATCAATGTGAGTTTCAATCCTACCCGTTCGCTCGTGGCCGACTGTACTCCACATAACGAACGTAGCCGCGGGTATACCTGGATGCAGACTGTTTCGGGAACCTTTGGTGTATTGGCTTACCTGATTGGCGGTACACTTGGTAATATCTTCCTTATTTATTTCGGTGTGGGTATAGCGCTGCTGGCATCGGTTATCCCTGCGCTGCTGATTACCGAACCACGGGAATTGCAGGAGTCGGATACTGATAAGCAGGTTGTAAAAGCAAAGACCTCGACCCGCGATATGGTTGAATCGCTTCTGCCATTGGCCGGTTTTCTGTTGTATGGTTTCTACGTAATCCTTTCTAAACTTTTTGGTGTTCATGTAGAACTAACACTCACTGTATTCAATTACCAGCTGGGGATCATTGAGTTTGTTTCGCTGGCTCTTATCGTTCTGAGTGCTATACTTATTCTGCCTAATATGCTCAAAAGTAATGCACGCAGTAATGAGTTTCAGAAAATACTGCTTGCCCATTCCTTTACCTGGATCGGGGTGCAGACCATGTTTATATATGCTTTCTTTTACCTGACTACCGAATTGAATTTGGGAGAACAGGCAGGTAAGGTGAATTCGATAGCTTTCTTTATCCTGAGTCTTGTAAGTGCTATATTACCTGTATTGGTACTTAATGGTTTTGCAAAACGTATCGGGATGGTTCGTACGCACCTGAGCTGTATCTTTATCATGGCATTGGGCTATGCAGGGGTATTACTTTTCGGTCATACCATTATTACCTATTACCTGGCATTGGCCGTTGTAGGTATAGGTTGGGCATCTGTTGTTTCACTGCCTTTCGCTATCATGAGCGAAAAAGTGGATCAGAAGAAGATGGGCCTTTACATGGGTATCTTCAACCTGTCGGTTGTACTACCACAGTTGGTAGCTAGTTTTAAGGTGGGCGAAATTGTAAATGCTGCCCCCGACAAATCAATAGTATTCACCATTTCGGCTATAACTCTTGCTATATCAGGACTGTTGTGGCTGTTTGTTAAAAACGATAAAAAGTAACATGTTTTCCAGAAAACTATTCTTCGTATTACTTCCGGTGTTGTTGGTTACTGCCTGTAAAGGCAAAACTTCAGCTCCGGAAGTTGATTTTGTAGCTGATACAGTTGAACTTGCTTATGCAAAGGGTTTCTCTATTGAAGAGTTTGCCGGTTATGATAAGGTTACCGTTCATAATCCATGGCAACCGGAACTCAGGCTGGCTGTGTATTATCTTGTTGAGGCCGATAGTGTGACAACTCCATCGGACGGATTGAAAATTAAAGTACCGGTTAGTTCGGTTGCCGTCAGTTCGGTTACTCAGGTAGGTTTTCTGGATGTGTTGGGGGCTATTGACAAAGTTACGGGGAGTTGTTCGCCTGAATTGATCTATCAGCCTGAGTTGCGACAAAAAGCCAGCAACGGACAATTAGTACATCTGGGGGATGCCTTTACCATCAATGTGGAACGCACCATGCAGTTGAAACCTTCGGTAGTGGTTATGAGTGGGTATAAACAGGATGACCCTTATGCCGAACGGGTGCAGAAAGCAGGTATCCCTGTGGTATATAATAATGAGTGGATGGAAGAGACCGTACTGGGTCGTGCAGAATGGATGAAGTTTATGGCCTTGCTGGTAGGTGAGGAAGCAAAGGCTGATAGTATATTTAATTCAATAGCCACTGCCTACACGGATTTGTGCAAGCTGGTGCCGGCCGGAGATAAACGGCCGGAGGTGCTGGTGGGTTCAAATTTCAGAGGAACCTGGTATATGCCGGGTGGTGACAGCTACATGGCTCGTATGCTGCAAGATGCAGGTGGAAACTATTTTTATGCTAATGATAGTACAAAGGGTAGTCTGCCTCTTAACGTCGAATCGGTATTAAAGAACTTTGCTACTGCTGATGTTTGGGTGAACTGTAATTTCGAAAGTCGGAGCGAACTTATTGAAACAGATGGAAAGCATGCCCTGTTTGGGGCAGTGAAGACCGCTAAGGTATATAATTTTAATAAGCTTTTATTGCCTTCGGGAGCTAATGATTACTGGGAGAGTGCAGTTGCCCGTCCTGATTGGCTGCTGAAGGATCTTATTTATATTATGCATCCGGAGCTATTACCCGGACATACTTTAAGATATTACCAGCAACTGAAGTAAGATCATGGAGTTAGTTGTATCAACAAGCTTTGAAGTTCAGCAAAACCTCGCGATGGAGGAATTCCTGTTTAGCCGGTGTTCAGGTGAATATGCTTTTTTCTACGTAAATGATCCCTGTGTAGTAATCGGATCGAATCAGGTATGGCGCAATGAGGTGGATGAAGTTTTTTGTCAGGGAAACCAGATTCCTGTAGTGAGGCGCATCTCGGGTGGTGGGGCAGTATACCACGATCATGGCAATTTGAATTATTCGTTTATAAGTCATAAGACTGCTGACATTTCAGGAACGGGTTCCGATTTTCTGTTGCCGGTTGTTGAAGCCCTTGCATCACTGGGAGTAGAAGCCCTAATTGGCAAACGCAAAGATCTGTGGTTACCCAACGGGTATAAAATATCAGGTACAGCATCGCATGTTACTATGAACAGGGTGTTACAGCATGGTACCTTACTTTACGATACGAATATTGAGATGTTACACGGTACACTAAGTCCCCGCTCTTCATCCCTTACAGTAAAAGGTATACCATCGGTACCCAGTCCGGTTATGAATATTGAGCGGTACTTATCCGAGTTCTCTGAAGACAATCATTTGAATGCCAGGGGTGCATCCGCCTTTTTCAAAGAGTTTATAAACGTAATTGCAAGGGTGTTGAAGGCAGAAGCAGGCTTTACCTTTGGTGAAGATGCGTATACAAAAATCGCAGCGATCCGGGCGGATCGCTACGATACTAAGAGTTGGAACCTACGCAAATAGTTATCGATTCTTTAGAGTCACTTTGTGGTCGGTAAGGGTGCCGAAGATCCCTACACCGTTGGTTATGTTCGTATGTATTTGAACCGGTTCGGTAAAGACGGTCTCGAATACCTGTTCTGCTGCCATCTTCGTTTTAAAATAGAGGTAGGAATCGCGGTTGGTGCTTTGAAGGTTTATAATTAAATCGTATGGATTGTTATTGGTGAAACCATAATCTTCAAAATACTCTTCTTTACCGGGAACAACCTCTAATTGACTATTACCATAGGTAAACTGTAGCACACTTTCCTTGCCGTTGAATAATTCATCATTGAATACATGCTCATCATTGTTGGTGTTCTCCATAAATTCTTCAAAGACCGAGCTGGTGGTCTCGCTTGAAACACCTTTCAATGTAAAATACAGGTTGTATTCGTAAAATTGAGTACTGTCCTGTACGGAGTATCCACGTTGTTTAACCGTCAGGCGGTAGTAGTTCTTCACCGCTTCAGGATCTTTTATACGAATTCCTATTTCATATTCATAGTAAGCACTATAGCCAACTACTTCGTCGTCGATATAATAAGAAGGATACCTGTCTACCAACTTTTTAGCAATCGTGTCTACCGAAATGATATTCGATTTTGGTTGAACAACAGTGGTGCTGGTAATATCGTCAAAACCCGGTACCTGTACGTTAAGGGAAATCGAATCACCAGCTTGTGGCCGGTAATTGCCGATGTAAAAGCCCTGCTGACTATGGCTCAGGGTTTCAGTTGAATCGCCATTGATGGTGATTTCTACCACTGCATTTTCTATCCAGTCAAATCCTCTTTTATTGTCGAGGAAGAATCTGCTTTTCGAGAGATGTACCTGAACAGTGGATTCGGGAATCAGGTAACTGTTTACCACTACCAGCGGTTCGGTGTATTCGCCGGAGAATTCAATTTCTTTTTGACAAGAAGCCAGTAGTATTCCTGCAAAAACGAGTACTATATAATATTGTATATTTTTCATTGTCGTGCGTATTACCATTTGTAGCTATAACTTACTGAAGGGATAACAGGAAAGATTGAAACCTGTACCAGCGATTTTTTCCAGGTGTAAACAGGACCCTGGTCGTTTTGTGCAGGTTGAGTTTCTGTCCACACTTCTTCCGGATATACCAGGAAGGGGTTGTTATTGTTGTATGCATTATACACGCTTATATTCCAGGTTCGGGTGCCGTGTTTCTTCTTTTTGTGGAAATTCATCCCGATGTCCATTCGGTGATAGGCATTGAAACGATAATTGTTACGGCCGCTTATATGTCCGACTTCTCCTGAATAGGCCGGAATTTCGGGTGAATCATATCCTCCGCCGTAATAATAACTCTGATCACCGGGAACAATTCCGGTACCGTATTCCTGTAAAGCAAGGGTACCTGTGTTTCCGGAGGAGATTACCCAGGTTCCGGAGAGATCGAAACGATCGCTGAATTTGTGTGATACCACCAGACTAAAGTCGTGCCGGCGATCGTACTTAGCCGGAAACACTTTTCCGTTATTAATTTCCTGTCCGGGGCGATCGAACTTCCGTTCGGCCTTCGCCCAGGTGTAACCTATCCATCCGGTGGTTTTACCAACCGATTTCTGAGCCAGAAATTCCAGTCCATAGGCCCATCCGTCGCCCATAACCACCTTATCTTCCCAGCCAGTACTGGATCCAAGGAACGAAGCTCCATCCTTGTATTCGATCTGGTTGTGCATGCTTTTATAGTAGCCTTCTACTGAGAAGTCGATAACATCCCTGAAGTTGTAGAATACTCCTGCTGAGTATTGGTGCGACCGCATGGGTTCGATACGCCTGGTAACGGGTACCCACAAATCGGTGGGCAGACTGATACTTGAGTTTGAAAGCAGGTGGACATATTGGTTCATGGCAGCATAACCGGCTTTTACCGAAACTTTATCGCTAACGAGCCAGCGCATGCTTAGTCGGGGTTGCAGCGATGCATAGGTTTGCTGCTGTACATTAAACATGGAGAAGTGTAGTCCGGCACTCACTTTTAGTGCATAGCCGAGGGAGATATTATCCTCCACATAGGCCATGGATTCGTGGGAGTATACATTGTCATTTCCGATTACTGTATCGGTTTTGATGACTTCATCATCGTATTTAATTTCATTGCGTGAAACCGAAACTCCAGGCCGGAAGGTATGATAGGTGTAGTTGGCACCAAACTTCACATCGTGATCGGGATGAGGAGAGTAGTCGAAGTCAACTTTAGCGGTATAATCTTCGATTCCTGATTTATACCCCAGCATATAATCGGCATAGGAATAGGAAGGAGGATTTTTAATCTTTTCCTCAAACTGATTTCCCACGTAGAGGTTAAAGCGGTAGCGGGTATAGGCCACCGTAGCATTCATAAAGAGCCTGTTGCTCATAATATGATTCCATCGCAGCGAACTGACAATATTACCCCAATCCCAGTCGAGCTTTACTCTGTCGTATTCGCTGTGGTTTTCATCCTGTCGGTAGCGACTTCTGAAGTTTGCGTAGATCGCATCATCGCCCATATAATGACTAAGGTAGAGTCGGTCTTTATCGGAGAACTTATGACTTATTTTCGCGTTCAGGTCGTAGAAATAGTAGCCGGCAGAAAGTTTCTCATCGTTGTTCTCGCTTGATTCCGACTTCGCTATGGCAGCAATAACCGGCTGAGCCAGGATATCGAAATAGGTACGTCGGGCTGAAACGTTGAAGGTAGTCTTTTCACTGAACAGCGGTCCTTCGATATTCAGCTTCGACGATATCAACCCCACACTAAAGTTTCCGTGGATGGCCTTTTCGTTACCGTCGTTCATACGCACATCGATAACCGACGATAGCCGGCCCCCGAAACGGGCAGGGAAGTTCCCCTTGTATAAGGTTACGTTTTTAACTGCATCGGGATTAAAAACTGAAAAGAAGCCTGCCAGGTGATTGATATTGTACACAGGGATACCATCCAGCAGAAAGAGGTTCTCGTCGGGTCCGCCCCCCCGCACATACATACCTGTGGAACCTTCGGAACCTGCCTGCACCCCGGGAAGTAGCTGCAGGGCTTTAACTAAGTCGGCCTCGCCGAAAAGGGTAGGGATGGTTTTAATTTGAGCTATCGGAACTTCAACGGCACTCATCTGCGACGACTGAACGCCGGTAATTTTCTGATGTCCGGTAATGGTAACTTCCTGTAATTCGATGGACTCGTTAAAGCGAATGGTGATCGTTGTGTCCTTTCGGAGTATAAACCTGCGTTGTTCGGTTTGAAACCCGACATAGGAATACTGAAGGTTCACTTCTCCGGCAGGTAAGGTAAGGGAGTAAAATCCATACGCGTTACTAACAGCACCTTTTCGGGTTAGCTGATCGAATACCGAGGCATTAATCATCGACTCGCCACTCTTACCATCATAGAGGTAGCCGCTAATGGTAACGTTCTGAGACTTCAGGCCGACGCTTAGTGCCAGCAAGAACAGAAGAAACATTTTTTTCATAGAAAATTAATTGTATGTGTGAAGTTTAACGAAAGACTATCTCTTTAATTACTTCTGCTCCCACATGCTTGTTGAGTGATTCAACAATCTGCTGGCGGGAAAGGAAAAGGTCGTGACGCAATACGGACGAGCTGATCGATACGTATAGCACCTTATTTTTAATGGAGAGCGAGCTGGTATAGGCCTGGATATTAGGTCCGAGAACTTCGGGCCATGCACTTAACAGCCGTTGTTCGTACAGCGGCTTATCCAGTTTGCGTTGTTTCAGGAATTGCTGAATAACATCGCCCAGGAGCTCAGTATTCTTCCGTCTCATTTTTTATCGTAGCTTTAATACCTGTCCTACTGATGCTCCCTGTTGTAAACTCATGTTGTTGAGTTCGTAAAGACGAATCAGCTGAATGCCATAGTTTTGTGCAATGCCGTACAAGGTTTCCCCTTCCTGTACCACATGTACCGGATACGCACGCGATCCTTTTTTCTTCTTTTTTGATAAGTAGACGACAGAACCGGGGTGTAACGTTGCATGCTCAGGTGCATCATTATAAAAACGAAGGCGGTCTTCACGGATACCGGTTGCAGCAGCTATGCTTGCATAGGTGTCGGCAGGTTGGGCGACCACCATTTTAATGCCATTGCTTTTGTAGACCGGTCGCTCAGCATAGAGTCCCGACTCAGGTATTCCGGGCAAATGTTGTTGCGAAAGGTCGTGTCGATCGTATCGGTATAGTTCGAAACGTTCGATAATATCAATAAGTTTGTAAGCATAGCCGGGGTCGGTGGCATATCCGGCCGACTTCAATCCATGTGCCCAGCCTTTGTAATCGTCGGCCGGAAGAAGAAACAGGGATTGATAGCGTGGACGTGAAGTTAGAAAGATGGAATGATCTTCGAACGACTCACGGGGATGGTTGTATTTGCGGAAACATTCATTTCGCTCATCGTCATCGTGATAAATCCTGTTGCCTGTCCACTCGTGGCATTTAATGCCAAAATGGTTATTGGCTTCCCGGGCAAGTCTGCTTCGGCCTGCACCCGATTCGAGCAGTCCCTGTGCCAGAATGATGCTGGCCGGAATGCGGTGCGAACGTTGCTGTGCAGTGGCTATACGGTGGTATTCGGAGATATAGTCATTATATAATTGATCCCGGGTCTGACCAGTCAGCCCGGGAGCAAGTAATAGTAATATTAAAAGGGTAGAAAATAATTTCATCGGTTAAACAGTTCCTTTGTTTGCGGGGCAAAGATACTGTTTTTACCTAAGTAACGAAATTATTCAAACATATTTCTGAACCGCGAAAAGAAATCTTTTGAAGCAGCTGAATTCGGTTTTACATTCTCCGATTTTGATAGCTTTTCCATCAGGTTCTTTTCTTCTTTGTTGAGGCTTTCCGGAATATAAACGCCAATATTTATCAACAGGTCGCCCGTGCCGTAACGGTTTACGCTTGGTAATCCCTTGCCTCGTAACCGGAGCACTTTACCCGGCTGTGTACCTGCAGCAATGGTTACTTTTACCTTTCCATCAACAGTAGGCACCTCGACTGCATCACCGAGGGTAGCCTGCGGTACAGTAATCAGCAGATTGTAGATGAGATCGTTTTCGTCGCGTATGAGCTGCGGGTGTTTTTCTTCTTCAATTAGCACAAGAAGATCTCCGTTGACACCTCCGCGTCGGGCAGCGTTGCCTTTGCCACTCATTGATAGCTGCATCCCTTCCATTACACCGGCAGGAATGTTGATATTTATAACTTCGTCCTCGCGTACGATACCTTCGCCGGCACAATACTTACACTTTTCGCGGATGATTTTTCCTTCACCATGACAGGTAGGACATTCCGACTGTGTTTGCATCTGACCGAGTATGGTGTTCTGAACACGGGTCACCCTTCCGCTTCCGTGACAAGTCGTACAGGTGGTAGAGTCAGAACCGTGTTCTGCACCACTTCCGTTACAGTGCTGGCACGAAACATATTTTTTTACCTTTATTTTTTTTTCAACACCTGTGGCAATTTCCGACAGGTTCAGTTTTACTTTTACGCGTAAGTCTGAACCTTTACGTACTCGTGATCCACCACGGCTGCCACCTCCTCCAAAGCCACCAAAACCGAAGTGACCACCAAAGATATCGCCGAAATGAGAAAAGATATCATCCATGCTCATTCCACCTCCACCGAAACCACCACCACCGGCAGCTCCGTTCACGCCGGCATGACCAAACTGGTCGTATCGCTGACGCTTTTGCTGATCACTTAGTACTTCGTAAGCTTCTGCTGCTTCCTTGAATTTCTCTTCAGCTGATTTATCACCCGGGTTCTTATCAGGATGGTATTCGATAGCTTTTTTGCGATACGCTTTCTTTATTTCATCGGCGGAAGCAGACTTGCTTACTCCCAGTATTTCGTAAAAATCTCTTTTCGACACTTTGTTCTTATTTTACGTTTATTCTCCTACTATAACTTTCGAATAGCGTATTACTTTTTCTCTCAGACTGTATCCCTTTGAGATGCATTCTATGATCTTTCCCTTCATCTCTTCGGATGGGGCTGGAAAAGTGGTAACCGCTTCGTGTAAGTCGGTGTTAAAATCTTCGTTTTCGGTAGGAATGGCTGTAACACCATTCTCATTCAGGAAACTCATCAGCTTTGCATAGATAAGATCAATACCGTCTTTTACCGCCTGTGTATCGGTAGATGTTTCCATTGCCTGAATAGCGCGTTCGAAATCATCCACTAAAGGAAGAAGCTTTTTAAGGACGTCTTCACCACCATTAAGAATCAGTTCACTCTTTTCCTTGAGTGTCCTCTTGCGGTAATTGTCGAACTCGGCCATAAGGCGCAGGTTCTTATCCTTCAGATCGTTTATTTCACGCGAGAGGCTTTCTATCTCTTTTTCAACCGTTGCAGCCATTTGTTCTGCATCCTGCCCTTCAGTGTTCTTCTGACCGGTGGCTGTATCAGTAGTTTCCTGATCTGCCACCACCTGCTCTTTCTGTTCCGTCGTCTGGTCGGTAGTTTTCTTTTTCATATCTATCTGTAAATTCGTTGATTTTCTTTCGTATAAAATCATGTTACAGGATATACCTGTAACATGACAGTCTGTCGTTTTACAAGAATACTGCCAAAACCTTTTTTAGGTGGTTTTGGCAGTACCGTGCTGAAATATTGGCAGCTATTTAGTTCTTTCGCTCCAGCCAACGGATAAAGTTGTCGGGATTCTCATCGAAGCTAAAGGAACTGTTAAGTGGTTTTCCCTCGTTATCGAGCATAACATAGAAAGGTTGTGAGTTAGAACCAAATTTGACACGCTGCAGGTAACTCCATTTATCTCCTATGGAGCGTATCTTCCGTGTTTTACCGTTTTCTTCTACTTCATAGGGTTGCGACAGTGCTGTTTTATCATCGACAAAGACGGTTATAAGGACAAAGTCTTCTTCTAATAATTCTTTTACTCTGGGATGTGTCCATACCGATGCTTCCATTTTACGACAGTTTACACAGCCATAGCCTGAGAAGTCGACAATTACCGGTTTGCCGGTTTCGGCTGCATACTTCATTCCCAGGTCGTAATCGTCGAACTTAGCATGAACTTCGCTGTCGTACAGGTTGAAATCCTGGGTAGTGAGCGGAGGTGCAAAGGCACTGATTGCTTTCAAAGGCGCACCCCACAGTCCCGGTACCATGTACATTGCAAAGGAGAAGGAGATGATAGCAAGGAAAGTGCCAATCACGGAACTGTGTTTGCTTTCAATGTCGTGCGGGAAGCGAATCTTGCCCAGGAGGTAGAATCCAAGCATGGCGAAGATAACTATCCACAGTGAGATAAATACTTCACGGTCGAGTATGCGCCAGCCGTAGGCCAGGTCGGCAACCGAAAGGAATTTTAATGCAAGCGCAAGTTCGAGGAAAGCCAGTACTACTTTCACTGTATTCAACCATCCCCCTGATTTGGGCATCGATTTAAGCAGAGAGGGGAAGAAAGCAAAGAAGGTAAAAGGAATGGCGAGTGCTGTGGCAAATCCCAGCATACCTATCGCAGGGGCTAACAGGGAACCGGTACTGGAGACTTCAACCAGCAGGGTGCCGATAATCGGACCTGTACAGGAGAAGGAAACCAATACAAGGGTAAAGGCCATGAATAAAATACTCAGGAATCCTGCTGTCGATTCGGCTTTAGCATCCAGTTTATTCGACCAGGAGGCGGGGAGCGTAATTTCAAATGCTCCAAAGAAGGAGATAGCGAATACGATCAGCAGGGCAAAGAATATCAGGTTGAATACTGCGTTGGTCGACATGCTGTTCAGGGCACTTGCTCCGAATAATACTGTGATGACCAATCCCAACAGGACATAGATTATTACAATGGAAAAGCCATACAGAATAGCATCCCGTCGTCCGCGGCTTTTGTTGTCGGATCGTTTGAGAAAAAAGCTTACCGTCATTGGTATAATAGGCCATACACAGGGTGTGAATAAGGCAAGTAATCCCCCGGCTAAACCTGCTAAAAAGATCAGCCAGAGTGAAATATCACCACTGCTACCCAGTTGGTTGCCGAAAGCACGTAACTCATCTATCACCGGTGTCCAGTAGTCGACTACCTTTTCGGCTCCCGTTGGAGTGGCTGATGCCGCTACGAGCCCGGAGTCAACGGCCATCTCACTTATAACAGCAGCCTGTATGAAATCAGCGGTTTCTTCTGATTTGGTGGGTTGTTGTACGTTGGCGACTGTTTCGGTTGCTACTGCCTTAGCATTTCCAAGCGAAAACTCATCCTGAGCGGGCGGCAGGCATCGCTCATCATCGCAAGCCATGTATTCGACATACCCTTCCACTTTTACCTTAGTGGCATCGGTAAAGCTTATTTTTTGAACAAAGATGGCTTCGTTGGCATACCAGCTAAGGTTCATCTGGAAACTCTTGTCGTATACCTCGAGTAACTTTGATTTCGCTTGAATGGTTCCTGCCTTTTCGGCGTTAATAAGACTTTCGTAGACTAGTTGAGTGGGACGGGGACCGTTCTCCGGGATGTTCATCCCATACAAATGCCAGTTGTTTTCTATCGTTGCCTTGTGTATGATATCACCGGTGGTCTTACCGGTAATCTTTAATTCATGTGTCCACGTTACAGGCTCGAAGATTTGTCCGAAACCGAACTGACTCAGTAAGAGCACTGCTATTAGTAAGATATGTTTTCGTTGCATAGTAGTTATTTTTTTCGCAAATGTACATATTAGGACTTATATATGAATATGCGTTCATATAAGTTTTAAAATTCTTAACAAGTATTCCAGCTCTTTTTGTTCTTTTTCAGCACATAGTCAACCAACAGCTTACAAAGGAGCCATTCCTGACATAAAAATTAACGTGTAAGCATAAATTTAAAGCTGACTCCGAAATTCGTTGCTGATACGGGGAAGCTGGAAGAGATGAGGGGCCGGCTGATCTGTCGGTCGTAGAACACCTGGATGTTGACCTTGGAACTGAATACATAGTCACCCATAATCTTAAGTGTTAGCAATTTGTTACCACTGGATGCCTGGGTGAGGTTCTCATCTATCTTGCGTAAGAGCGACTTCATATCTTTGTACGATAAATCGGCATTCAGTTTTAGGTCGTTTTTGATGCGCGATTGTGTATTGTTCTTTAGTTTGAGAATGACATCAAAGTCCTTCACTACATATCCGATTCCTACCACAAACTCATCGGTGGCAGCATCGATAAGCTGTGTGCTCGAAAGATTCAGCGTCAGGTTACGTTGTTTTTTGTATTCCAGTTTAGCAGTCATGCTGTTTTTAAGGGCGGCGTTTATACCGATAAGCGGACTAAACTGTTCGTTGATAGTAACCGATGCTATGTCGAAGGGCGACGAAGGAATAGGATTGTTGTTTTGAACATCACGCACGTATCCGAGTCCGTCTTCGCTACCCATAGCTACCCAGGTTGAATACGATGTGTACGATCCGATGCTGTAGCGACTGGTATATCCGTGAGTAATGCTGATCGACCTGAATTTATCCCGTATCCACGGAATGCGGGATAAGCCGTCGTAGCTTACCCGCCAGTTAGGTATGATGTTTTTTAACGATAGGAAGGGGTTTGTATCCATTTTCCCGGGGTCTTTTCCGGAATAGGCCGACAGGAACGCCGGAATAAGTACTTCACTGGAATTCGGACCGAACGACCCTAATGCAGGGTTATACTCCTGTCCACCCAGCTGACTCTCACCCAGGAAGCCGACCGTCGGATAGCGGGTGCCTGCATAAGTCTGGTTAAGTCGATTGGCAATTACCTGCCGGTTCGACAGGAACTGATCGAATGCTTCAGAGGCATAATTATTATCAGCGGTGCCTATGGGATTAAATGCCGTTGCTAACGTTAGAATGGTCATGTTGTAACTCCCTGCAAAGGTGGTAGGCATACCTTCAAACATGTATTGAATAGTAGTGTTGGAGGCTTCGTAGCGTTTGGCATTCAGTTCAATTTTAAATCCGGGCAGGGGTTCCAGACTGGCCTTGAAATCAAAGTCGGTTGTTCTCGCTGTAGTTGCAGGATTAATAATGGAGTCGCTCATGTACAGCCAGTCATTTTCTATAGCTGTCGGAATGGTCTGGTCGTTGTGCAGTCCGAATGCAAATCCCAGTCCGGGCGCCATCTGTCCATCCTCTCCGGTACGTTGTCCCATGAAACGTGGTGTGGGCAACAAACCCGGTAATACCATACTGCTGGTCTGACGGTAGGTAATTGATGCCCTGCGCACCATCATCAGCATTCGGGAAGTAGCATCTGTGATTTGCTGTGTTAGTGTGCGAATGTTCGGATCGTAGGTTGTAAAGGTGAGCGATAGCGAATCGGCTTGTTCCAGTCCTGTGATAATAGCCGTTGTCGGATTCATCATTTTCATACGCACATCCACTGGACGTCCGTTTTTACTTACGGCAGTCATCTTGAATGATTGAGTGTTCAGGTTATGCTTCACGGTATCCTTTTTACCCTTTTCGGTTGATAGTACAATATTATAGATACGTGGTTTGAAATTTGGATTGGGCTCTCTGCGCTGGTTGCCGGTAAACCGGTTGTTAACTTCTTTCAGATAGGTTGATTTGTTGTACAGGGTTTCAAAGTTGAAGTTTCCATCCAGCTGTACCGAGCGCATACTGGTAGCGATGTTACCCGGATCGATAGATCCTTTCATGCGGGCAGTACGGTTCCAGTTATAGTTAGCATTGTATGATGTGTTCACAGAGGTGATCCAGTCGAGCATTGGCAATTTGTTAACCGGAATTGCATAATTAGCCGTAAAAACCTGCTGGTAACTGAAGGGTGTACCCAGTTTACGAATACTGGATATCACCGAATCTTTCCACAGATCGTAATACTCCCGGCCAAACTCAGGGGTATATTCAGGTTCTTCGATGATGGAGTTGGTTGCCGACTGAAAACTAAACTTCAGGGCTTTAGTTAGATCCCATTTAAAGTCGAACTGACGGTTCCACATAAAGTCCTTGCTGAAGGTAATGTCCAGCGGACTAGCATCCGAACTGCCGGTGTCGAAGTTGAAATCACGCAGTTTCACCTGCGAATACTGCCGGTTCATGTTGGTGTTAAAACTTATCGAACTGGGAAGGTAATTGAAGTTCAATTCCTTGATTAGTTTTAAAGAGGGTTTGTCGAGCGACTTATTTTCTTTAAAGGGCTCGAAAGGTTTATTGGTAAAAGAATAGTTGTAATTAATAGAACCGCGTTCCTGTTTTACATAATTCTGTTCCACCTCGGCACTGTGCTGGTTGCTTTCGGAGTAGGAGTACGATACGGTTAGGTTGGCCGGGTCGTAGAATTGGGGGGTCTTACTCTTGATATTCACCCTGGCAGAAGAGATGTTGAAGCTTTTCGTCGTTTGAACGGTCTGCGATAGAACTAATAAGGAGTCTTTTTGCTGTTGGGTGTCGAGCGTCGAAAGGGCATCTTTCAATTCGATGTCCTGATCGAGAGGGTTGTACTTCGGGCTTAAGGTTTCGTTGGTATACGAGAAATAGGCAGGCAGCTGAATTTTGGCAGCTTTTGGAAGGAAGCGACCAAGCTCCAGGTTAGTGGAGAAATTCATCTGGTATAAATCGTCGAGCCTGCGATTGGTGATGGTGCTTTCCAGACTACCATAACCAGCCGTTTCTATCCTTCCTGCAAAATTAATATTTCCGATATCCGAGAGCCCTACAGCCACATTAGCCATTGCAGCCCAACCGCTTTCCTCGTTATATTCCGACATGCGTAACTCATTCACCCAGATTTCACCGGATTTGATGCTATTACTTCGGTTGCGTACCCCGATCATGATGTTCTCGACTTCGGCAACCGACGGATTACCAACTACGGTAATCCTGTTTTTAGGACGTGCCGGATCGAATACATAATAGGGGGTAAGGTTATTTACATTCGACGAACCACCTTTTTCGCGGTTACGTTTTAACTTGGCATCGGTAAGTGCGGCAAAACTAAAGTCGATCATATTTTCGGGATACCATACCGTTTCACGATCACTCAGTTGACTGGAGCTATATATGCCATGCGGAGTGAGGCGTAAGGGTACTTCGTATTCGTAATAGTTGTTTACCATATCACTACCGATGCGTACAAATACACTCAGTTCGTTGTCGCGCAGGTTTTGAGGGTCGTCGACAAACTGTTCGGCATGTACAAAGAGTTGAAGTCGCTTGTACTGACGCATATCGTATGCAGTGTTACGGTACACTGCCCGGGCATCACCCGGTGACAGATCGTACACCCGCATGAGCATCGACTGTTCGTTTTGTTGCAGGAGTTGAGGCTGACCGGGATCCGTTTCGCGGGTTATTCCCGGAGGCAGGATGTAATTAACCGGTGTCTTATCAGAGTTTTCTTCGATATTTACCGCCTGTACATCCAGTGCGGCAGTGCTTACCGGTGGTTTGTCGGGACTGTGCAGCGCTTTTGTATAGCCTCGCCATTCACCTCTTACCAGATCCATAGTGGCAAACCGCAGGTGCTGCTCATTTTCGAAGTTAGTCATGAACATACGGATAAAACGAATCGACTTGAAGTTACGGATATTACCTATCTTATCCGTGTATTCGCGCAACGGAATTTTGAACTGATACCAGGTAACGGGTTCAATCTTATCGTTGGCAAGTTTAACGTTGGAGGTGATCTTGTCGGTAATGTAATTGGTGCCTACCACCATCTTTTCGGGGCGAAGTTCTACTTTATACTGATAGTAGCGTTCGTACTCATTAAGAGTATTGTCGTTATTAATATCTTCAATATCCGGCAAGGAGGTAGCGGTTGTAGTATAGGTGGTGTTGCTGTTGGTAGCATCCGGCGAATTACCTTCGGTTCCGTTAAATCGTTTGTAGCGCTCAAGGATGCCGGCATTCTGTTCATCGTAAGCAGGATTACGGTAGAAGCTGTAATTATCACCGGCCGGGTCGTTGAGCGGTGAGTAGGGATCGGCTTGCATTTGCTGGCGGGTAGCCTGATTCACCTTCGCAATGACAGCATCCGAGTAATCCTTGTAGGTACTAAAGATAAATTCCTTTTCATTCGTAAGACCATCCAGTCCCACGTCCTGTTTTTCACGGGCACCGGCAGTATTATCGAAGGCAGTAACGGTCGACTGACTACGCGGAACCACACCCCATACTGTTGTTTCTGTTTTGGTAGGGTCGTCGTCGATAGGTAGTCCGTGTTCGAAGAATTTCTTACCGTCTTTCAGAATATCTTCACTAATATCTCCCAGGTTGAAATACAACTCACCACCACGATCGGTGCCATCACTGTAGATAAAGGGATCCATCATCCAGAATTCCACGTACTCTATGTTGGCAGTTTCAAAATCGGTCACATCGAGCTTGCGCATTATACCTCCCCAGCGCTTTTCGGGATTGGTGAGCAATCCGTTCTCATCCATCCCGTCGGTATCCAGGTTATAGGGACCTCTTTCGTTGGGATAGAATGATAGGTTCATAACCGTCATACGGGTAG
>JAQUYE010000002.1:0-17105 GCA_028691965.1 Paludibacter sp.
ACAAGCGGCTTCATCGTGTCTACAAGAAGTTGGGATTGCCTCTTCGCCGCAAGGTTAAACGAAGAGTTCCTGCAAGAGCTAAAGAAGCACTGGAAGTGCCTCAAGAGTTTAATCATACCTGGAGTATTGATTTTGTAAGTGATGTTTTGACCAATGGTCGTAAGTTTCGTAGTTTTAATGTGATTGATGATTATAATCGTGAGATACTGTTTATCGAAACCGATTACTCGCTCAAAAGCAGCCGGGTAATGTGGGTTCTGAATCATTTGGTGAACCGCCATGGCAAACCTGAGAAAATACGTATGGACAACGGTCCTGAGTTTGTTGCCAGACTTGCACAGGAATGGAGTGAAATGAATGATGTTGAATTCAGATACATCCAGCCTGGCAAGCCAACACAGAATGCATATATTGAGCGGTTCAATAAAACTTACAGGGAGAACGTGCTGGATGCATATTTGTTTGAGAGTATTGAAGAAGTTAGGGATATCACCCAGGAGTGGATGATTGATTATAATAACTTTAGACCACATGATTCGCTGGGTGGAATGCCACCGGTAAAATACAGGAAACGGGCTGCAGAACTGGCCGCCATTCCTGTCTGAGTTTCACTTCGGCTACGCCTTCGTTCAACTCAGACAGGAATGAAAAAGAAAAGAAGATATTGAATATTAATAAAAATGTCTACTTTTACAACAGACTAAAAATGGGGAGCCTACACACAGGGTGATTATGGCTCAACGTGTATTAACTCCTATCTATAAAGGCCTGCCGGGTGCCAGCTTGCTTGCCGAAATCCTGCTTCAAAAGTATGAGTACCATGTTCCGTTTTATCGTCAGGTGCGTCAATTTAAGCATCTGGGGCTTGATATCCCCGAAACGACACTCAACGGATGGTTTAAACCGGTCTCAGAGCTTCTCAAACCGCTTTATGAAGTATTGAAGACCGAGGTCATCGACTCTGATTATATCCAGGTTGACGAAACCACCCTGCCGGTAGTCGATAAGGAAAAGCGAAAAGCGGCCAAAGAATACCTTTGGACAGTAAGGTCAGTAATGAAAAACATGGTTTTCTTCCATTACGACTAAGGGTCAAGATCGATCAAAACAATGACCAATTTACTGGGTTCTTATCGCGGACATCTCCAAAGCGATGGCTATAAGGCATATGATGTATTCAATGATAACGACCATGTTGTGCAGGTTGCCTGTATGGCACATATACGTCGTAAATTTGAGGCAGCCCTAAAAGAGAATCAGGCTTTGGCCGAATTTGCACTCAGCCAGATCCAGTTACTTTACCGTCTGGAGAGAAAAGCCGACCAGGAAAACATATCTTCTGAGGAACGTGCAGCAATGCGAAAGGAGTTTGCACGTCCTGTTATCGAATCATTGGAAGTGTGGATGGAGAAGACCTATCCAACGGTACTTCCTAAAAGCGATATAGGTAAAGCAATTGGTTATGCGTATGGCTTATGGAGCCGAATGAAGAATTATCTGAATGATGGTCGCCTGAAAATCGACAATAATCTGGTTGAAAATGCAATCCGCCCTATAGCATTATCCAGAAAAAACTTCCTGTTCGCGGGCAACCACCAGGCAGCTGAAAATACAGCAGTAATTTGCTCATTGCTTTCCACCTGTAAAGAAGCAGGTGCAAACCCAAGGGAATGGTTAATCGATGTGCTCAACAAAATGCCCTATTTGCAACAATCCGGATCGGAAACCACCTTGAAGGAACTGCTTCCCAACAACTGGAGTTTAAACCAAAGTCCAACGGTACTCTAATAATGCTCTAACGATTTACGAGTTTTTATGCTGGAGTTTGCAAAACTCCGGTAGAAAAGTTTGAAAGATTAGTGTAGTTTATCGGGGGCTTACCTCCCAGAGGAGAACGCGATGAGAATCTGGCCATCATGAAATTAATGGATGAGCACCATACATTTCATCCAACTCATGGAGTGCTTCAGCTGCAGGATTATTTGTTTTCTGTTGGTTTTAAGGTGAATCACAAGCGAGTGAGACGCCTCATGCGAAAAGCCCGCATTCATGCACATTATCCCAAACGCAACCTGAGTAAGCCGGGTAAGGCGGAATATATTCATCCCTACCTACTGCGAGGTTTAAAGATAAAAAGGCCTAACCAGGTTTGGGCTATTGATATCACGTATATCCGCATGTACAAAGGGTTTATGTACCTTACGGCAATTATTGATATTTACAGTCGTTATGTTGTTGGATGGGGCCTGCATAACTCTCTTCACGCTGAGAATGTGAAAGAGGTTTTGGATAGAGCCATTTCCATCAACGGTAAACCCAATATCGTTAATTCCGACCAGGGTAGTCAGTTTACCAGCGAACCATGGATTAGTAAACTTACAAAGCTTAAGATCCGCATCAGTATGGATGGCAAAGGTCGGGCAACGGACAACATATATATCGAGCGATTCTGGCGAACCTTAAAACAGGACTGGGTTTACTCACACCCTGTTGATAACGGAGCGGAACTTTGGGCCGGTATTAAATGGTATATTGAGTATTACAACAAGGTGAAAACACATCAGGGAATTGGACGTCGGATTCCGGAACGTGTGTATCGCCGGGTTGCATGACATTTTTAATTGAAAACAAAAGTACATGTACCAAATGAAACATCAAGTTCAAGCCCTAAAGGGTTTTAGAAAGAATCTCCACCTCGTTCCGAGGTAGTATTCTTGCTAAAAAGCTTGCTTTACTCATTTGGTTCAAGTGAAGGTGGTTTACAATTAAAAAAGTCAAAGCAAAGAAAAATGATGAGATTAAAATTTGATTAAAAACCAGCTTAGGCAGTACGAAGAATAGGGAGTATTATATACATTCCTACGGAAAAAGGATTTATGTTTATAACAGCCATTTTCAACTGCAAAAGTGTGTCATTTTCAGCTAAAATATATACATACAATGATAAAACGAATTTTTGATTTCACTGCCGCCTTTTTCGGCATCCTGTTGTTATGGCCACTATTGCTCGTTGTGGCCATATTGATTAAAGTTAAAATGCCTGGCCCCATCTTCTTTACCCAGAAACGCGTAGGTCAACACGGTAAGCTTTTCACCATGATTAAACTTCGCACCATGAAGGTAAACCATGGTGGAAACAGCATATCCGTGAAAGGTGAAAGTCGTATCACTCCCCTGGGCGCTACCATGCGCAAGTATAAACTCGACGAGCTTCCTGGGCTTTGGAACGTTCTACGTGGTGATATGAGCTT
Organism: Paludibacter sp.; assembly: GCA_028691965.1. GTDB lineage: Bacteria > Bacteroidota > Bacteroidia > Bacteroidales > Paludibacteraceae > Paludibacter. The sequence goes on from JAQUYE010000002.1 coordinate 3,252, forward strand.
TGTCGGCCCCCGCCCCGACGTCCCTGGCTATGCCGACCAACTCCATGGCGACGACCGTCGCATCTTATTGTTTAAACCCGGTATAACCGGACCAGCAAGTATGAAATACTCTAACGAAGAAGAGATACTCGCACAGCAACAAGACCCTGTAAAATACAACGATGAAGTGATTTATCCGGACAAAGTGAGAATAAACCTCGCATATCTTGATAATCAAAGCTTTTTGCTGGATTTGAAGATAATTGTGTATACGGTGCTGGGGAAGAAGTTGGAAGAGGAGTGGGTGTAAAAGAATTGAAATAGATTAATATGGAAAAGATTACGCAATTTGTGGAATTTGTAAGGGCTCAATTTCAGGAGCCTACTGCCTTTATCCCCCTTCACGATCCCCGTTTTATCGGAAACGAAAAAGCCTACCTCAACGAATGCATCGATACCAACTTCGTGTCGAGTGTTGGTGAATTTGTGAGCCGCTTTGAAAAGATGTGTGCCGACTATACCGGCGCTAAGTATGCGGTAGCGGCAGTGAATGGTACGGCTGCTTTGCACATTGCCTTGCAACTGTCGGGCGTACAGCGCGACGAGGAAGTGATTACACAGGCTCTGACCTTTATAGCTACGGCCAATGCGATTAGTTACACAGGTGCACATCCTGTGTTTCTGGATGTAGATGCCGATACGATGGGGTTATCGCCGGTGGCTGTTGCTAACTGGTTGAGGGATAATGCTGAACTTCGTGATGGTCAGCCCTACAATAAATCAACCAACCGTCGCATTGCTGCTTGCGTTCCTATGCATACCTTTGGCCATCCTGTCCACCTGGATGAGTTGCTGGAAGTGTTGAATAGTTGGAATATCCCCCTGGTGGAAGATGCAGCTGAGAGTATTGGTAGCTATTACAAAGGGAAACATACCGGTACCTTTGGTAAATTCGGTATTCTAAGTTTTAATGGAAACAAAGTTATTACTACCGGTGGTGGAGGAATGATTCTGACCGATGATGAAGCATTGGCAAAAGAAGCAAAACATATTACTACGCAAGCTAAGATACCGCATGCCTGGGAGTTTAATCACGATAGGGTAGGCTATAACTATCGTTTAACGAATATAAATGCTGCCCTGGGTTGTGCGCAAATGGAGAGTTTGCCGAAAATCCTGGAGCTTAAGAGGGAATTAGCGCACAAGTACGAAGCCTTCTTCAAAGATTCATCATGGAAATTTGTTGCCGAACCTGAAGGATGTATTTCGAATTACTGGCTGAATGTTATCTTTGCAGCGGATAAGTCAGAACGGGATGCCATCCTCGAATATACCAACAAGAATGGTGTAATGACCCGGCCTATTTGGGAGTTGATGAACCGTTTGCCAATGTTTTCCCATTGTCAAACCGATGGATTAGAGAATTCTATGTGGCTTGCAGATAGAGTAGTAAACATCCCTTCAAGTGCAATAATCCCCGGTTACCACTCCCGATAACAATTAACAATTAACAATTAACAATTGATGAAAAGCAATTTTAATCTGGATCAATTTATCAAGTCCTACGTTACAAAAAGGCAGGAGAGTTTACTACTGCCTGATTTTCAAAAGTACAATTCAGAATTACAAAACCGTATCAATGGTCGGAAAGTGTTAGTGATTGGTGGTGCAGGTACTATCGGTTCATCTTACATAAAGGCCATCCTGAAATTCAATATTGCTAAATTGGTAGTGGTGGATATAAACGAAAATGGGCTGACAGAACTGGTGCGTGATCTGCGAAGTTCCACCGACTATAACATCCCCGATGACTTTGTGACCTACCCGGTTAACTTTGGTGATCGGGTGTTCGACAAGATATTCCGCCATCATGGTCCGTTTGAAATAGTAGCCAACTTTGCTGCACACAAGCACGTGCGAAGTGAGAAGGATATTTTCTCCATCGAAGCGATGATAGAAAACAACGTGCTACGTGCCCGTAAATTACTGGAGCTTCTTCTTGAATTTCCACCGGAACATTTCTTTTGTGTTTCGACCGATAAAGCCGCTAATCCCGTCAATGTGATGGGTGCAAGTAAAAAGCTGATGGAAGAGTTGATAATGGCTTATGCGGATAAACTGCCGATTAAAACAGCCCGATTTGCCAATGTTGCCTTCTCGAATGGTAGCTTACCCTTAGGTTTTATAGATCGACTGAATAAAAAGCAACCCTGGTCATGTCCACTGGGGATACGTCGTTTCTTTGTTTCTCCACAAGAATCAGGAGAGCTCTGCCTCATGGCTTCCATCATGGGTGAATCCGGTGATATCTTCTATCCAAAATTGGACGAAGAGCGGGATATGATTCCTTTCGATGCTATAGCGTTGGACTTGTTAGAAGAATTAGGGTTAAAACCTGATTTCTGTACTACAGAAAACGAAGCACGATTAAAAGCATTGATGCTCGACGAAAATACTACCTCCTGGCCTATCTACCTGTTTGGTTCGGATACCTCTGGCGAGAAGAGCTTTGAAGAATTCTTCACAGATGATGAAGTAAAAGATGAGAGCAGTTTTGTTAACCTGGGAGTCGTGAAAAACTCAACAAAACGTGATTTGGAAGAAATTGATGCCATCTTTAATCAATTGCATGCGTTATTCGAATCATCACAGGTGACAAAGGCCCGTATTGTTGAGATATTAAAAAATTATCTGCTTAATTTTGAACATATAGAGACAGGTAAAGGATTGGATTCAAAAATGTAAACACTAATCAATGTATAAAAATTTTTTTAAACGAGTTGTTGATTTTATTCTGGCAATAATCGCTCTCTCAATATTATTACCACTTTTTATTCCTGTAATTATTATCTTGTTGTTGACAGGTGAACATGAGGTGTTTTATCTTCAGAATCGTATCGGCTATAAGAACTCTACCTTTAAGATCTGGAAGTTTGCGACTATGGTGAAGAATTCATCCAAAATGGGAACGGGTAGTCTGACTGTTCGTAACGATCCACGTGTACTTCCGTTTGGTCGCTTCCTTCGTAAGACCAAGATCAATGAATTACCCCAGCTAATTAATGTGCTAATTGGAAATATGTCGTTTGTAGGTGCCCGTCCGCAAATGAAAGTAGATTTCGAGAAGTTTTCACCTGAAGTACAACAACATGTATACGATACTGCTCCCGGGATTACCGGCATCGGTTCCATCATCTTCAGAGACGAGGAAAAATGGATTTCGGAAGCAGAGGGTGATAAACACGAGTTTTATAAAAATCACATTGCACCTTACAAGGGTGCTGTTGAAATGTGGTACCAGAAGCATATTTCGTTGTATACCGATTTAATGCTTATTTTTATTACTGCCTGGGTGATTGTTGCACCCGAAAGTGAGATAGTGTATAAAGTATTTAAGAGTTTACCTCCTAAACCAGTGGAGTTTCAATAATTAGTTAAAAGTAGTAACCCTATTAATTATGTTTAAAGATAAAGTTTTGTTAATAACCGGTGGTACCGGTTCGTTTGGAAATGCTGTGTTGAAACGTTTTTTAAATACAGATATTAAAGAGATTCGCATTTTTTCCCGTGACGAAAAGAAACAGGACGATATGCGTCATCAGTTGCAAAATCCGAAAGTTAAGTTTTATATTGGGAATGTTCGCGATAAGCGAAGTGTTGATAACGCGATGCTGGGTGTAGATTATATATTCCATGCTGCAGCGTTGAAACAAGTACCTTCCTGTGAGTTTTTTCCGATTGAAGCGGTAAATACGAATGTGCTGGGAACTCAAAACGTGTTAGATTCAGCTGCTAAATACGGAGTGAAACGGGTTGTCGTATTAAGTACGGATAAAGCAGCCTATCCCATTAATGCGATGGGCATCAGCAAGGCAATGATGGAAAAGGTGGCTATCGCTAAGGCTCGTTCGCTGGGGGATAATGCTAAAACGACAATTTGTTGCACACGGTATGGTAATGTTATGGCCAGTCGTGGTTCGGTTATTCCTTTATGGATTGATCAGATGCAGGCGGGTAAGAATATTACCATCACCGATCCGAATATGACCCGCTTTATGATGACCCTGGATGATGCGGTGGATTTGGTGTTGTATGCATTCGAACATGGTAATAACGGTGATCTTTTTGTTCAAAAAGCTCCTGCTGCTACGCTTGATACACTGGCAAAAGCTTTAACTGCTTTGTATCAGTCGAACATTGAGATTAAAACGATAGGTACACGCCACGGTGAGAAGTTATACGAAACACTGGTTACCCGTGAGGAAATGGCTAAGTCGGAAGATATGGGAAATTATTTCCGCATACCGGCCGATAACCGTGATTTGAATTACGATAAGTTTTTTGTGGAGGGTGAAGAAGAGTTATCGGTGATTGAAGATTATCATTCACACAATACAACACGCCTGGATGTAGAAGGAATGCAACAGCTGCTTCTCAAACTGGATCTCGTAAGGGAGGATGTGCTGAAATGAAAAAACTAAAAGTAATGACGGTAGTCGGAACCCGTCCCGAAATCATACGCTTATCCTGCGTACTGCAGAAGCTGGATGCCAGTGAGGCGATAGATCATGTGCTGGTGCATACCGGACAAAACTACGATTATGAGTTGAACGAGGTGTTCTTCGAAGACCTGGGACTTCGCAAACCGGATTATTTTCTGAATGCTGCTGGTGCTACTGCTACCGATACTGCTGGGAGAATTCTGATTGCTATTGAACCGGTATTGGAAGAAGTGCATCCCGATGCTTTTCTGGTGCTGGGAGATACCAACTCCTGCCTGTGTGCCATCGCAGCCAAGAAACGCCACATTCCCATCTTCCATATGGAAGCAGGGAACCGCTGTTTCGACCAACGGGTACCGGAGGAGTCGAATCGTAAAATTGTGGATCATATCTCGGATATCAACCTTACCTACAGTGATATTGCGCGGGAGTATCTGTTGTCGGAGGGACTGCGCCCCGACCGTATCATTAAGACCGGTAGCCCGATGTACGAAGTGCTGACCAACTACCGTCCTAAGATCGAAGCGTCGACGATACTGGATACACTTCAACTTACAAAGGGAGCATATTTTGTTGTTTCGGCCCATCGCGAAGAAAATATTTCATCCGAACGCAACTTTACGAACCTGATTACCATCTTGAATCGGGTTGCAGAGCAGTATCAACTGCCGGTAATTGTTTCGACCCACCCCCGTACCCGCAAGATGATGGAAAAGAAAGGACTGATTGAATCAGATGGAACAACTATTAACAAGGCCCTGAGTCCCCTGGTAAAACTCATGAAACCAATGGGATTAAGTGACTATATCGCCCTTCAGCTACATTCGAAGGCAGTATTGTCGGACAGCGGTACCATCAGCGAAGAGTCCTCGGTGTTGAATTTCCGGGCACTGAACATCCGCGAAGCACACGAACGTCCCGAAGCCATGGAAGAAGCATCGGTAATGATGGTGGGACTTAACCCCGAGCGGGTACTACAGGGATTGCTGCAGTTAGAGCAACAAACAACCGGCGGGGAGCGCAACTTCCGCCCTGTTGCCGATTATAGCATGCCCAATGTAAGTGATAAGGTGGTGCGGATACTCCTTTCTTATACCGATTACGTAAAAAGGGTAGTCTGGAATGAGTAAAAAGATGAAAAAATATATGAATATAAAAGTGTTGGTAACCGGTGGAGCCGGATTTATTGGCTCTAATTTATGTGAAGCCCTTTTGGATAAGGGTTTTTTTGTATCCTGTTTGGATAATTTCTCAACAGGTCATCGTAAGAATATTGAACCATTTTTACATAATACTAAGTTTGAATTAATTGAAGGAGATATTCGTGAGTTAGCAACTTGCAAAAAGGCAGTTAAAGGTGTTGATTATGTTTTACACGAAGCAGCTTTGGGTTCAGTGCCTCGTTCTATTAAAGATCCGATTACTTCTAACGACGTTAATGTTTCCGGATTTCTTAATATGCTTGTTGCAGCACGAGATGCCGGTGTTAAACGTTTTATATATGCTGCCAGTTCTTCGACCTATGGTGATTCCGAATCGCTACCTAAAGTAGAAGAAGTAATTGGAAAGCCTTTATCGCCCTATGCCATAACTAAGTATGTAAACGAATTGTATGCAGATGTGTTTTCACGTACGTATGGGATGGAATGTATTGGGTTGCGCTACTTTAATGTTTTCGGGCGACGACAAGATCCGAACGGTGCCTATGCCGCTGTTATACCCCTTTTTGTGAAACAGTTGCTCAATCATCGATCTCCCATAATTAATGGTACAGGGGAATATTCGCGTGATTTTACCTATATTGATAATGTCGTGCAGATGAATTTCCTAGCCATGACTTCAACTAATCCAAAAGCTGTTAATTCGGTCTATAATACTGCTTTTGGTGAGCGAAATACCTTAAATCAACTTGTAGGATATTTGAAAGAATATTTGGCAGAGTATGACCCTGTGATAGCTTCAATCACTGTGGAATATGGACCTGAAAGATTAGGAGATATTCCTCACTCGTTGGCATCGATAGATAAGGCAAAACGGTTGTTAGGTTATAACCCTCAGTATTCGCTGCGAGAGGGGTTGCGTGAAGCGGTGAAGTGGTACAAAAATAATTTATAGTTTACTAATACTTTTTTTAACTTAAATATGAAACAGAACATTAAAATTGCTGTAATAGGCTTGGGATATGTAGGATTACCTTTAGCTCGTTTGTTTTCAACTAAATACCCGACTGTGGGATTTGATATAAATCAGCGTCGTATTGATGAACTTATGCGTGGGCATGACGCTACTCTTGAAGTAGATGATGTATTATTACAAAGTGCTATTAACAAGGGTTTTGTTTGTACCAACAACCTGGATGAGATCCGGGATTGTAATTTTTATGTAGTTACTGTTCCAACTCCGGTTGATATAAATAACAATCCCGATTTAACACCTTTGTATAAGGCGAGTGAAACTGTTGGTAAGGTGATTTCCAAAGGAGATATTGTTGTTTACGAGTCAACTGTGTATCCTGGAGTTACCGAAGATGAGTGCTTGCCAGTGGTTGAAAAGGTATCAGGATTGAAATTCAATGTTGATTTCTTTGCCGGTTATAGTCCAGAGCGAATTAATCCGGGAGACAAACTTCATACTGTAGAAAAGATTAAAAAAGTTACTTCCGGTTCTACTCCTGAAATTGGCAAAGTGGTTAACGATGTTTATGCTTCAGTTATTACGGCTGGGACGCACCTTGCACCTTCAATGAAAGTGGCAGAAGCAGCAAAAGTGATTGAAAACTCACAGCGTGATATTAATATCGCTTTTGTAAACGAGCTTTCGAAGATCTTTAACAAGATGGGAATTGATACCACCGAAGTGTTGGAAGCTGCCGGTACCAAATGGAACTTTCTGCCTTTTAAGCCGGGTCTGGTTGGTGGGCATTGTATAGGTGTTGATCCTTATTATCTTGCTCAAGCATCCCAACGACTGGGTTACAATCCCGAAATTATTCTTGCTGGTCGTCGTATGAACGATGGAATGGGTGAGTATGTCGCTAATCAGGTTGTAAAGTTAATGCTTAAGAATGGTATTCAGGTGGTTGATTCTTCCGTACTGGTTCTTGGCTTTACCTTTAAGGAAAATTGTCCGGATGTGCGAAATACTAAAGTGATTGACATTATTAAAGCACTTAGCGAATACAATACCCACTTAACAATTTTCGACCCTTGGGCAGATCCAGTAGAGGTTAAACATGAATATGGTGTTGACACCGTACGTGATCTGACTGGAGAGCGGTACGATGCAATTATTTTGGCAGTAGCCCACAATGAATTTGTTTCGTTGGATATTTCTTCTTTAAAGAAAGAAAAGTCAGTAGTGTATGATGTGAAAGGATTATTAAAAGAAAGTGATGGTAGATTGTAATTTCACTTGTTAGTGAATTCCCGGGTAAAGACGCTCTTTGTTAGTTACCGGTAAATGTTATACCATCTGTCGTATCCCCGCTTTGTTTGTAAAATGATATTAATCATTTAATTTGTTGAATTGATACACTAATGACAGTTCAATATTTATATTATAGCGTGTTTTGCCAACATCCCACAAATAAGGAGGTTCGGTAGGTACTGGATCATAGTAGAACATATAATTCAATGCACCCACTGTTTGGAATTTGAAGTTGACTAAAAAGTTCTTGTAATTCCAATCGGCGACTAAAGCCCCGCTTATATCTACCCAGTGAGTGCGGTGGTCAAAATAACCTACTCTCCGCATTGCATTCCAAAAATCATCGTCGTGAATCAGACGATAGAATTCAAGTCCAATACGTTTTTTGTCTCTTACCCAGGCGATGTTAAGTAGCTGCATATTGCTACTGGTGCCAATTCCTGCTCCAAGAATTTGTCCTTGGTGAGTGTAACCATGTCTCACAGCACCATGATTGTACCATCCAACTAAACCTGAATGACTCCGAAGGTAAGTGGGTACATTCCTGCTTAGTTGAGTTAGTTCCAGGTGAATATCTAAGTAGTCACCATTGGATTTCTTGAGTGGAACTAATTTCCGATAGCCTAATATATAAGATCTAAAATGATCGGGTTCAAGTAAAAAATCATTAAGGTGCCAATTATGATCACCCCTGCCATATTCGATATAAACTTCTGCATGATCTTTTGGCATCAGCCAACGCATCCAAACTGATAAAATTTGATCGACTGCTGTATTGTCGTCTGATGCTTCTCCAGCCTTGTCTTTTGTAAATGATTCAAAAACGGGTAGCCAGCTTTTGATTTTTTCTTTATTCATCAACTCGCTATACATAGTATAAGCCCGTGCTCCTCCTAGACTTAAACCATTTAGCCAACGGGGTTGATAATTAACAGTAATAGCATTAAGATACCGCCAACCGTTTGGTTTAACTGTTGGTTTTAATGTTTTTGTTGCCAGTATCAAGCTGTCCACCCCATGAAATCCTGATGCATCCAATCTTCCTCCCACCAACTGCCATTCGAAACTTCCTATCGGGGTTTTCACAGGCTTTGTTGAATTAAACGTTACATGCTTAAATCCGGGCGCATTGTTGGTCATCATCAATGCGTTTTTTTGTCCCGGTCCCCACCACAGGTTCTCGTTCGAGAGACCTAACGACACGGCCTTGTAGCTTAATCGCACACTGCTTTGTCCCCAAAATGCCCTTTTGTAAGGGTCATTTCCAAACTTATCCGGTAAATCAATAACCCCTTTTAGCATATTGTAGGTTCGCCAAATCACAAAAGGGTGCGCATCCGGAAATCCATCAAAATCTTTATTTTCTGCATATACAAATTCGGGCATTAATTGTACCGAAAGTATTCCCAAACGTGCAAAAAAACCGCCCGACACCAATGTTTGGTAACCTCGTGCGGGTATCATTGCTCCGTTATTTAAACTTAGGGGGTGGTCGGTGGTGTATTGCTGTTTCCAAACCAGAGGCATCATTTTCAACTCGAAACCTTTCAGCGAATCGGTAGTCGATAGCGATGGTCGAATCATCAGGGAGGCTGGGCGGGTGGTGTCGCCCAGCAGTTGTTGGCGGCGGAGGTAATCGTCCATTCCCGGCAATCCTACCGGTGTGCTTTGGGCAAGGATAGTCTGCCCTACAACCAACAGGAATACGGCAAGGAATGCAGATGTGAGTTTATTCATCGTAGTTCGGTTACAAAATTCCTCAAAAATACACTTCTTTCCTGAGTTAGCAAAATATTAAGCCCGATAAAACGTAAAACGCCGCCGCTGTATCGTACACCCAGCACAGTTTAAGTCATTTTATGGCAAATCAACTACTTCATAGGAGAATCCGGAATTCATTATCAATATATTTTTGCCTTGAATGTCATTTTTTTTTATTTACTTTGGGTTCTGATATTTATCTGGTTAACCTTGAAAGAAATAATGCAAAACCCCTGGCAACATCATGATTTTGAAAAGGATGGTAATATTCTGGAAGCAGATAAAAACATCATTCATGAGTTTAATAGATTACAGGACTCATTAGGTAATGACAAAATGAATTTGTACAAAATTCATGAAGAAGTATTCCCGGCACCATTTATGGGAGATGTATTTAATGCCAAAGTTCTTTTGTTAATGCTCAACCCCGGATATGATAATCAGGAAGCAAATAAAGGCTTTTATAACCGTTACAGAGAAACATGGATTAAACACATTACATCCCAACCTAATTCGCAACTTCCCCTGTTTTGTTTCGAGACAGAATATAAAAAAGATTCAGACTATTGGTATAGTAAGCTTAGATACCTGACACCGGAACATTTACCTGAAGATAAAAAGTTTGACGTTATCAAACAAAATGTTGCTGTCATTCAGTTCATGCCGTATCATTCTAAGAAATATAAGGATATTCCTAAAAAGATATGGAAACCCGAACAGAATGATAAATACTTGCTATCTCAGAGGTACAACTTCTATATTGTTGAAAAGGCAATGGAAAGAAAGGCTTTAATCCTTTGTTTTAAGAGGCCGTAAGCGTTGGGAAGAAGCTATACCCCGACTAGCTGATAAGAGTTATAATCACATCGGTTATACAAATAGTCCGCAAAATATAGCATTGACTAAGAAAAACTTAGGTGACTATTACGCTGTAGTAATGAAAAAACTAAACTATGCATAGTATAAATGATTTTACTGATTTAGAATTTCTAAAAAAGTATTGCCAACAGAATCTTAATAAAATTGCCACAAAATCGATTAATAATAATCTAATTACATCTATCAAAGTAAGATATGTTAATCTCAGTGGTTTTTTTGGCTACACCACCATCGGTAATTTTTTCTTTATTTCTGACTCCATGCACTTAATTACAGATGACCCTATCTATAGAAGTGAGCATGATGACGAAATTTTCGATATGTTTGAAGAACTGGAACCGCTCAGGAACAAAAACATATACATTGTTAGAGTTGTTTTCGCAGGTTTTTATACGGGCTTTGTGGATGATAAGGGAAAGGAAATATTTACCGGCGATATGGTTGAAACACGTATTATAGTCAATCCGACTTCTCCATCAGCCGGTGGCCGTCAGCGAGCTATGCATGAGGGAATTAATGCGCGTAGAATAAATTCAATCACATCAATTACTGCCGGCGTATGCGTTGTGAACAACGAACCCTCCGTTATTTTAGATAATCATTACGCACCGCTGAAGTGGGCTGTGAAACTAAAGGTGATTGGAAATGTGTTTTACGAGTTGAGTCAACACATGGAAGAAGTAGATATTTTTTCAAGGTGTGCTGCTTTGGCTCAAATGAGATCAACGGAGCGTGATGATGTTATTTTTCTTTCAACTTTTGCTCCTTACTTTGGGGAACTTGACTGGAAAAGAGCTGCGTTACGACAATTGGGGGTTGAAGATGAATATAGCTGATTTTAACTAAATATGTTTACGTAGTTATTTTGTAAAACACACTTAATGAGCGAATAAAGAAGAAAATTTATTTGTAAGAAATCTTTGTGTCAATCATAGAAGTAGTAAGAAAAAACAGATAATTAACTTAAAAACAACATGATTATGAGACTACACGATGCTATTGAAAAATTATCGGTTATTTTCCCTAATCAGGGAAAACAAGGTGTACATTTACCAACTATTAGAGGACGAGTAGGGTGTTTTTTTAAGGTGTGTTTTAATACTGATGGACCTTTAAATAAACTCCAAATTGAATCATCAACAGGTAAATCATGGGCTGAGATTACAGAGTACTATTGGGATATTGTATATGCCAGATATATGAGTCTGGATGTGGATAAGCGAGCCGTAACGTCTCAGTATGGCAATAGCTGGAATGATCAACCTGAAGTCTTGAACAGGAATATAACACCTTATTTAGCCGGCTTAATTCATTATTTATTGGATGAAACATATCGACAACTAAAGAATGAGGAGGTCATGAAGCTGAATAAATTTTTTAATATACCCAATAATTTAGATAGAGTTAAGCAAATACTTGAAGATAATAGCTTCAGGAATCAGGTCGTGGAACTTCAACAAGTGCAACAACTACCAGCGCAAGCGTTTATGGTTTACCTGTTGTTTGCTGATGATCAGCTAATCGTTGCCGGTGCAGGCAAAAAGAATCGTGCACGGGTAATTTTCGACGATCAAACCACAAGAACTAACGGGCATATAAAGGCATTGAAGGTGAGGTTGTATCATCGTTATACAGAAAGCACATTTATGCGTATCATTATTCATTGTTCTGACAAAGAAGAGTCAAAACGCATCGAGAATGTTATACATAAAGCAATGGGTGGCAATAATTTAAATCTACCACCTACCATTACAACCCGAATAGATGATATACTCGACGAAGCTGCTGACCCCTGTCTCAAACTATTGGTTAAGATAGCAATTATGTCGTCGTTTGATGGATTAAATGATTTACAGCGTTGGAGAGCTCATGGTTTAATTGATGATTTGAGATGGACGATGATTAACGAAGTATTCGGAGAGTTATAACGTAAAACGCCGACCGTGTATCCCTACACCGCCGGCGTTTTTTTAAAAAGAGAAACTATAGTACTCCCTGAGTTGGATGAAATGTATGGTGCTCATCCATTAATTTCATGATGGCCAGAGTCTCATCGCGTTCTCCTCTGGGAGTATAATAAAGACCCGATTTGCTGATTCCCAACAAATCACATTGAGTCTGAATACTCAGCATTTCTTGAGTAGAAATCAGGGCACGAAGCTCGCTTAAAGGATGCCCAATTGCTTCGACTTTTTTTTTAACCAGTCACGCTGCATCTCTAACTCGCCAATCTTGGCATATAACTCAGTACGCTCTTTTTCAAAAGCTTCCTCCGAAGTAGTGGACCCTTTAGAAAAAACCTCTGCTGAGTGTTTTAGAAACTCCGTCTTCCAGGTAGAAATCGTTGTCTGGTTTATACCATAACGTTCGCTCAACTGAGCCAGGGTTTCTCGCTCCTTAATTGCAGCCAATGCTACCTCAGCTTTAAAGGCTGCTGAATGTTTTCTTCTTGTCTGTTTCATATCGCAAAAATAAGCTTTTTTTATTTGCTTAGCATGCAGTACAAAATTTGGGGTATATTATAATACCTGCCGGTATGAAAGAATAAAAATAAACACCCCAGGGGCTCAGTATCGGCGGAATTGGGGGTCAGTATGCTCCGGAATATCCATGCTTTGACAAGCTTTCAAAGACTTCAAAACGTTTATAGTTTGTTTACATGTATATTGAACTCCTCATTCAGAGTGAAAGATCTGGAGCTGCACGCTTTAAAAAAAGTTAACAGATTGATGTGCGTAATACTGTAAAGAATAAAAAAGAATGCACTCATTACTGCAGGATATATGCAACAAATACTTTCGTTCTGAGTTTGCGATAAAATAAACCTTTCATAACTAATACATTAATAAGTGTATAATCAAATTTCCTGTAAGTGTTTCTGTCATCAACCTCCCGACAAGCAGAAAACTTAAATTATCCATTTAGCTTTTTATGAAATTCTATAATTAGCTATATTTTACGTAAATTATTATATATTCAATATATTTTATTAGCTTTGTAAGCTTTAATATTATAACAAAATCCCTTGAAACGCATACTTTTTTTGCATAATTCTTATTGTTTAGCGCAACATATATTATTAACAACTTAAATTAATTATTATGAAAATCAAGAAATGTCATTTTTTGAACGTTGTGTTTCTGCTTGCTTTTACAATTAATGCATTATCTCAACCAACTGTTTCAAGCCCGGCTAATAATTCAGAATACACTAAGGGAAGCAATATTTCTTTTACGTGGTCTAACGTGAGTAATGCAGTCTATTACGAAATTTGGGTTGACAACAATAGTGGCTTTGGGAGTCCGGA
>JAQUYE010000002.1:17205-83974 GCA_028691965.1 Paludibacter sp.
TTGGATTAAACAATGGTGCAAGCTCAAACTGGGTAAATAATGGAATTGTGTCTTCTAATAATTTTACACTAACGGCTAGTATGCAAAGTCAATTGCCACAAAACCAATATTACTGGAAAGTAAGGGCCTTAAAAGCGAACCAGACAGCATTAACCGATTGGTCAGCACCAATTAGGGCTTTTACGTTGCTTGATCCACCACCCAATGCACCCTCGCTTTCAAGCCCGGCTAATAATTCAGAATACACTAAGGGAAGCAATATTTCTTTTACGTGGTCTAACGTGAGTAATGCAGTCTATTACGAAATTTGGGTTGACAACAATAGTGGCTTTGGGAGTCCGGAAGTTGGATTAAACAATGGTGCAAGCTCAAACTGGGTAAATAATGGAATTGTGTCTTCTAATAATTTTACACTAACGGCTAGTATGCAAAGTCAATTGCCACAAAACCAATATTACTGGAAAGTAAGGGCTCTAAACAATGCCCAGGAACCTATAACAGATTGGTCAAGTGAAACGCGCACTTTAGTGCTATATAATAACTACTCGAATCCGCAATCGTGGGGATATCCGTGTGAGCAATATAACCCCGGATCCTATAATGGTAGAACTTTTTATTATGACAAAAATCATTTAGGAGAAGATATACTTCTTCCAGAAGGAACTCCAATCTATGCTATTGGTGATGGAGTCATCAAAGTATATAGTTCTGCAAATGGATATGGAGAATTAGTTGTTGTAATAGAACATAGATTAGGAGCGCTCTATACTTTCAAAAATGCAAGAAACAATGACGTCTCTACTAATAATATTCTTTCAATTTATGGTCATTTAAGGAAAAGCAAAGTAAGAAATGGTAATCAATTAAATTACCAAGAAGGAGACTTTGTTACAAAAGGCCAATTAATTGGTTATGTCAATGATGATGCAAACAACGGTGATGGAACCGAACATCTGCATATTGGAATCAGACTGTCTGATGCGTCTACAGCAATCTCTGTAGACAACAACTTTTGGTATCGCGGATATGAAGGTACAACAACTTTCGGAAATGATTTTGCTGCTTTTTCAAAAATAATTCTTCAATTATTAGAAAGAACATCACCGTTAGAACTAACAGCACCCTCCACCGGGTTTGAACATATAAAAGGCTCAAACCTTTCATTTACGTGGACAAGTATTGTTGATGCATCCTATTATGAAATATGGATTGATAACAATAGTGGATTCGGAAGTCCAGAAATTGGCTTTAGTAATGGAGCAAGTCCAAATTGGCTTCATGACGGGATTGTAAATACAAATACTTTTACATTAACTTCTGTCATGCAAAACTCCTTACCTCAAAACAGCTATTATTGGAAAGTTAGGGCTCTTGATTCTGGAAAAAATCCATTGTCTGATTGGTCTTCATCACAAAGTAGTTTTGTATTAAAGAATGATTTGTTAGAAGCACCAGCTTTGTCGATGCCTACTGATAATACCGCTTTCACAAAGGGAAACGACATTTCCTTCACATGGTCTACAGTAAATGAAGCCATATTTTATGAAATTTGGGTTGATAATAACGATGGTTTTGGTAGCCCCGAAATTGGTTTTAGTAATGGTGTCAGTTCTGATTGGATAAACGATGGTATTGTTAATACTACATCATTTATACTTACACCTACAATGCAAAATATGTTGCCTCAAAATGTCTACTTTTGGAAAGTAAGAGCACTTGATGCTGAGAAGAATCCATTATCACATTGGTCTGCTACGCCATTGAGTTTTATTTTAATTGACAATACTCCATGTACACCTCCAACTCAACCGGGCATAGTTAATGGAGAATTATATGTTTGTATGGGTAACTCCTATGATTATAGTATTGAGAACATTGAGGGAGCTACCAGTTATATATGGACACTACCAGAAGGAGGATTGGGTGACAGCGAATCAAATAGAATTACAGTTACTTATGGTGCTTCTGCATCCTCAGGTCTGATTTCTGTAAAAGGAGTCAACGACTGTGGTATAGGTGAACCAAATATAATAAATATTACAGTTAATCCTAAACCTCAACAGCCGACTATTACACTTATTGGACAAACTCTCTATTCAGATGCTCTTGTGGGCAACCAATGGTTTAATCAAAATGGAATTATAGAAGGAGCCGAAAGTCAATCAATATCAATCGAAGAAAATGGGGAGTATTATGTGATTGTAACTTTGTTTGGTTGTAGTTCAGATGCTTCTAATGTAATTAATGTCAATTTAACAATTACTAATTTAATTGAAAACAGCAAAGCAATAAAAGTATATCCTAACCCATTTTCCAATGAATTAGTTATTTCATCAGATAATTCAGGTAGTCATCAAATTGAGATTATCAACACTCTGGGTCAAATTATATGTAAATTAAATATGTATGAAAAACTGACACTACAAACGAGTGATTTCGAACCAGGGATATACACCATTAGAATTAGCAATAATAGTAATCACTTTTATAAAATGGTGTTAAAGAAGTGAGGTTATAGTACACTTCATTAAAATCATCATCCAAGAAATGACAATATACAATCGAAGTGATATAATAGCTTTCGAACGTATTTATTTTTAAAAAAACAATCAAAACGCCGCCGCTGTATCCCTACACCGCCGGCGTTTTTTTTAAAAAGACAAACTAACCATTAAGCTAAACAAACAATCAAGAAACACAAATGTCACTTCCATTTCGACGGATCCACCAGGGTCGATGCAATGTACCGGTAAGGGGTTTCGCCCTCCTGGTTGGCATGATTCCAGTAGTATACGAGCAATAGTTTTCCGTCGGGGCGCTGTACCATGCGGGGGTAGCCGCAGTCGCGGTTGGCGCCGTCGTTGCAGCGGAGCACGATCTCTTCGCCCCAGCTCTGGCCTTCGTCGGTGCTGAAGCGGAGGTTGACACGTGAACCGTAGGTGCTGCGGTAGATATAGGCAAGGGCCAGCCTGCCGTCGATCATCTTGACCAGCGCCGGGGGCGTGCCGCCACGACCGGTGTCGGGGACGGGGTCGGTGAGGTGCTGCCAGCTTTTGCCATTGTCGTTCGACAAATGTGCGGTAAGCAGGTTGCGGCCTATCTCGGTGCGGGTGCGGATAATTGTAAGAATGCGATTGTTGGTCAGTTGCAACGATGTCGGCATAATGTCGAAGCCTTCGTGTTCCTCGCCCAGCCACGACACGATCTCCCAGCTTTTGGCTCCGTCCTCTGTCCTCGCCATGGCTACGCGTCCTTCCTTGCCATTGGCCTTGGCGATGGTGAGAAAGGCATTCATCGATTGCCTGCCATCCACTAAATAGTCGGTGCGCGAAGCTATGCCGGGGGTGTTCAGGTCGGGGAAGCTGTAAGGACCTTCCCACTGCTGGCCGCGGTTGGTGGAGTAGTAGAAGTGCGACGGACCGTTATGGTTGTTGTGGCGCATAAAAGTGAAGATGAAATCGGGATGCGTAAAGTCGCGGATGGCATGCTCGAGGGACCGCGGCTCCTCACGCTGTGCGGCGGGGACGACATTGTCGTAGGCCGTGGCAGTCTGCCCGAGCGTCAGGGCTTCCTCCACCTTCCAGCTTTTGCCGCCGTCCATGCTGCGTGCTGTCAGCGGGTCGTAGGTGTGAAGTCCCTCGGCATCGGCCTTGTGGTCGGCCACTACAAAGCCTACGAGTACCTCGTCGCCCCAGATCCACATCCCGTTGTTGGCGGGCCAGGCGGCAAACATGCCGTCTTCTTTCCAGATGATGCCGTGCTCGATGCCGGTATCGGCTTTCCGGCAGGAACTAAAGGCACAACTCAATGCTAAACTGATTAAAAATACTATTGCTGTTGATGTCTTTTTCATATTCTTATTGTTGAATGCTAAATGTATATTCGCCCGATCCTATCTCTACCACTACACCCTTAGCATCCTGACTGATCAGGGTGATCTCGTCGCTGAGCTGAGAGAGCTTCCGGCCTCCTTCGGTGACCGAAGCGGGCGAAGAGGTAGGTAGATGCACCATCGCGGAGCTATTTTCGGGAATGCGAATGGTCCACTCCAGCTGCTTGCGGCTTTTCTTCCAGTGACTTTTAATGGTGCCGTAAGGGGAGTTGTAGGTGGCGTTCACGTAGTCGAGCTGACCGGTCTGCGGTTGCATAATCAGCTTGCGGAAGCCGGGCTGGTCGTCGGCCGTGCGGATGCCGGCAAGGTCCTCGTAATACCAGATCATCAAATCACCCAGCATCATCACATGGTTGTAGGAATTCATATTAGGGGCGGCGGTGTTGCCGTTCCACAGTTCCCAGATAGCTGTAGCTCCGTTCTTAATCATATAGCCCCAGCTGGGATAGGTAGTGTTGGTAGCCAGACGATGAGCCAGGTCGGGTCGTCCGCCGCGACTGACTGCCCGCATCAGCCATTGCACGCCCACCAGACCGGTACTCAGGTGTCCGTTGTTGGTTACTTCGATGGTGTGTACAATGGTGTTGAATACCTTATCGCGCAACGAGTCGGGAACCAGGTCCATGCTGTAGGCAAGAAGGTTGTCGGTCAGACTGTTACCGCCGTACGACGCAAGTTCGGGATGGTAGAAGGTGGCGTTGAAGGCTTTCTTTACCCGCCCGGCCATAGCGCGGTAGGCGGCTACATCCTGCTCCTGCCCGGCAACCACTGCAAAGTCCTGCATAAGTTGCAGGTAGTGGTAGTGGTAGGCGGTGGAGATCAGCATGCTGGGGTACTTGCGGTCGGCACTTTTGCCGCGACCTGCTTCGATGGTGACAGGCGGTTTGCACCAGTCGCCATAGCTGTCCTTGGTCATAATATCCCGCTCGTCGAGGTAGTTGGCTTCCATATAGTTGAGCCAGCGTTTCATGTGGGGGTAGTGATGGCGGATCACCATCGAATCGCCAAACTGCCGGTACACCATATCGGCTACCATCAGGTAGGTGCCTGCCCAGGTCATGTTATCGCTATAGTACCGCCAGAAGGCAGGGGCTACATTGGGGATGGCCCCGTCGGCGCGCTGTGAGTAGCGGATATCATCCAACCATTTGGCATAGAGGGCGTGGTTATCGAACAGGAAACTCTCGCCCTTGGCAGGTGTGGAGCGGTCGCCGAGCCAGGGCTGGCGTTCGTTGCGTTGCGGACAGTCGAGCGGCATGCCTTTGTAGTTGCCGTTGATGCCCCACCAGGCGTTTTTATAGATCTGGTTTAAAAGCTTGTCGGAGCTTTCGAAGCTGCCAATCTGGTCCATGGCGTCGTAGATTACCTGTCCCTCGAAGTCGGAGAGCGTAGGCGTGCCCGGGTAACCGGTGATTTCCACATATTGAAAACCACGGTAGCTAAAGGTGGGCTCCCAGCTTTCTTCGCCACCGCCCCTGAGGGTGTAGCGGTCGGTGTTGATGGCATCGCGCAGGTTGGCCCTGTTGAGTTCGCCCTTGTCGTCGAGGATTTCGGCATAACGAAGCGTCACCTGATCGCCGGCCTTGCCCCTTACTTTCATGCGCAGCCATCCGACCATGTTCTGTCCCATGTCCATGATAAATACGCCGGGGCGCAGTTCGTTGATGGCGACGGGGGTGCCTTTCCAGCTATCATCCGTTTTTACTTTGCTCCGGCTGTCGCCCACGGACGTATCACTCCTTCACTGACGGCCCTTCGCTCAAAAAATCATTCCTTTGCAAGCGAAAATCCTCCAAACTCGCCCTTCGGGCTCAGACAGGAGGATTTTTTACGCTTGCTGCAGGAGATTTTTTGGCTCATGGCCTGAGGTTCGGAGTGATAAGTCCGTGGGCTCCAAGGGTGGTTTTTACCTCGTCGAAAATTTCGGCTGCCTGTTTTTTGGGGATGCCGGCATCATCGGCTACCTGCCGGATATCGTTCAGGGTGGGGTTGCCCTGGTTGTTAATGGTGGTGGTGTGGAGGCCGTTGAAGCCTGCTGAGGGAAGCAGGTCGTAGGCAGGGGATAGTATCCAGTGGGTGCCGTCGTACTGAAACGAGAAGTTGTTGGCATGATCGTCGCGATTGGATATCAGTACGTTAAAGACCATCTGTCGGTACAGGGCTTTCACTTCTTTCATGTTGCGGGTAAGGTGCAGGCACAGCTTCAGTAGTGCCAGGTAGTCGAGCGAGGGGATACGGTAGTCGGCATGCAGCAGTCCAGCAGCACTTACAGTATGAATTTTTCCCTGCCGGCTGCGGTCGAATCGTTCGGTGGCGAAATACCTTCCTTCAAGGAGTCGCGTTTCGGGCATCCTGATGCCACAGTCGACTGCCAGCTGTGCATATTCATATTCGGTTTTTCCCACATCAGCCGGATCGCTTCCTGCCCTGAACTTCACCAGCCATTCTTTTCCGTCGATGTTCACAAAGACTTTAGGGCGGGCTCCTCCCGAACTACCTCCATGCCGGAAGAGGGTTTCCAGTCCTTCGCCGGCATATTCCGAATGAAGTAGTTGTTGGGCAGCAGCAGCCAGTTGGTCGAAATGCACGACCTCGTTTTCGGGGCTGATGCTGTTGTCAGGAATATATTCCAGTCCGCCCCTGCCTGTACTTCCCACCAGGGCTAAGCGTTGCAGTACCGTAAGTCGCGATGCCGCGATACCAATGGATCGTAAATACCTGTCGAGCAGTAAGCTTCCCCAGCCGTCGGGCAGACTGTCGTTGAAAACACCGAAGTTTCCCCCGAAAGGAGTCGCTTTGGCAACAGCAACTCCCTGTTGCAGGGGCAGAAATAATGGGGAAATGGAGAATCCGCCCTGTAAAAAGGCAGCGTCGTATTCGAACGCGCAGAGGCGGTCGCTCGTTTGCGCCAGCCGCCCCACACGGGTTCCCCGGTAAACTACTTCTACTACCTCAATTGGTGCGAGGATGGAATGGGTAATCTCGTTCATGCCTTTTCCGGATTAGTTGGTTGTATGCTGATGCCGGCTACGAACGCCGTTTGCCTCTTTTGGGCTTTTTGCTTGCCGGGTCGAGTAATTCGTCGATGCTGCTGTACGATTTTGCCGCAAATAAGTCGGCAAAAGCCCCCGTGGCATCCAGTGCAATGCCCAGCATGATCAGACTTCGCAATGCTATTTCGCCACTGCGCTCAAACCGTCGATAGGTGGGTAAGGGAATACCCGCCCGCCCGGCCAGCTCCTGCTGCGTATAGCCCAGTTCCAGTCGCCTTGCTTTAACGCGCGACGAAATTCCGCTTAGAATAGTAGCCGGAGAATTGTCGATAAGTGATAATATAGTATCAATATCCATGTATATAGGGTGTAAATGTGTTGATTATTATCACTTGTAAAGATAGGGATAATTGTTGAAGTGCGCAATAGTTGCAAGTGAAGTCGTTGTTTCAAAATAGGGAATCATTGTTTATCTTTGTATTTTCTGAAGATGCGTATCTATAATAATTCACAAATTTCAACTAAATGAGTTATGCGCTTTCCCCTCAATGAATTTGAATCCTATATCGAAGAGCCGATCCTGAAACGCGGACTTCAGTATTTTCGTGCCGGAAAGGTGTGCGACTGTCAGGAGGTGGCGCCGGGACTGTATCAGGGTGTGGTGGAGGGATCGGAGCTTTATTCGGTGGAGCTGACGGTCGACAAGGGGATGCTGGAGCGGAATGTGTGTAGCTGTCCGTACGACCAGGGTCCGGTTTGTAAACATGTTGCGGCTTGTTTGTTTTTCCTGATGCAGGAGGACCTTGGTATTAGCGTGAAAAAGCCGACCCGGAAAGCGACTCCGAAAGTGAAGCTGATGGCCGTGGATCCGGTGGAGGAGGTGCTCGCTAAGCTTTCGCACGATAGCTTGCGCGATTTTGTTGCCGATAGGGCCCTTAACGACGAGCAGTTTAAGGCGGTGTTTCTGTCGCATTTCTCCGATAAGGGTTCGGATTCGGCTCATAAGGAGATTGCGGATGCCATCAAGCGCATTTTCGTGGGACTCCGCAATTCGCGGGGATGGATAGATGCTACCCGGGGAAGAGCGGCTGCCCGTTCCATTCAGGAATGGATCGACCGGTCGGCTACCCGTTTCAAGTCGGGAGATTACGGGATGGTCTTTGTAATCAATACCACCCTGCTCGACCGCCTGAACCGTTTTGTGTCGTTTACGGATGATAGTTCGGCAATTATAAGTCCCTATATTTATACGGTGCTGGAAAATTTGTATGCCCTGGAGGAGGCACCGCTCGGTGAAAAGCTGCGTAAAAAATGCTATGCGCATTTTGTGAAAAAGGTGCGGAAAGGTGAGTATGCGGGGTGGGACTGGCACCTGAGTGCTATGCGCATTGCATCACGATTGGCACGTACACCACAGGAGTATGATGAGCTGAGTGCATTGCTTGAAGTGGAGGGAGATACTCCTTATAAGTATCTTGCCGATGGTGCCCGGGTGCTGAAGTACGACCTGATGAAGCGCATGAAAGGGGAGGCGATGGCAGAAGAGTTTATGGCCCACAACCTGGCGTATCCCGGATTGCGCAGGATGGCACTGGATGCTGCGTTGGCCGGTAAGCAGTATGAAAAGGGCATTCGGCTGGCTATGGAGGGGATGGAACAACACAAGGATAAGGCTTTCGGTCTGTACCTGGAGTGGGTCGAATACCTGTTTGCGATTGCATTGGCCATGGAAGATGTCCCGAACATCATTCAATGTGGCAGGTACCTGCTCATGGAGTCGTATTCGCGTGCCCGGTACGACTATTACGCCGAACTTAAAAAGCAGATTGCTCCGGCCGACTGGAACGCCTTTGTGGATGAGTTGATAGATGAGTTGTGGGATAACCATAGCCTGGTACATGAGGAAACACTCGAGCTGTTGCTGCTAAAGGAAGAGCGATGGGAGAGTTTGTTGCAGCTCCTGCGCGACAAACGCGACTCGCATCCCTCGTCGGTGCTTAGCCGGACCGAACGATTCGAACAGTACCTCGCCGGCTTGTATCCCGAAGAACTGGCACTGGAGTACAGGGAGGGGATTTTCTATTTGCTAACGTACAAGACCGGGCGCGACGTGCACCAGCTTGCAGTGAAATACCTGCGTCGCATGATCAAATTGGGACAGGATGCCATTGCCGAAACAACCATCCGGGAGCTGCGAAGCATGTACTCCTTTCGCCCGACTCTGCTTCAGGAGCTCGAAAAGGTGTGATAGTTGCCTCCGGGAGTAGAACAGATAGTTAGTTAAAAACACTGTATGGTGTTTTGCTGAAATAATCATTAAAAATTTGACTTATTCAAATATATAGTTATATATTTGCAATCTATTTACATAATAGACTCAAAAAATGATTATAAGTTTCAGTGTTCAGAATTTTGGCTCAATAAAAGATAAACAAACATTATCGTTTGAAGCCGAAAAATCAAACCATCTTGAAGATGCTTATGTGATTAAAGTAGGGAGCTTGCGATTGTTGAAGTTGGCGTTAATTTATGGTGCAAATGCATCTGGTAAAACTACTTTGCTTAAAGCACTTACATTTCTTCGTGATCTTGTGTTGCATCCCCGATCAACAAAATCGGAAACCTTAAACTTTGAACCCTATTTGTTTGATTCGCTTACACCCACGCAATCAACTGTTGTGTCGATCGCGTTTATTCACAATGGGATCAGGTATGCTTATGAGGTAGAGTTTGTTAAGTCAGCTATCATAAGAGAAGAGCTATACTTTTTTAATCCTAACAGAGCAGTTCTATATAAGCGGGTTACTAATTTGGAAACTCAATATGCTGAGTTGACCCTTGGGAGTAAGGTGAAAGTTGATAAAGTAGTAGTTAATACATTGTCAGCTAATACACTATGGAATAATACAGTATTAGGTGCTTTTTTAAAAATCAATGTTGATTTTCCTGAATTAAAAGAGGTGCTGGGATGGTTTGATACCTATTTACAGCCGATAGTATATACACATTCCGATCTGTCAACTTTTGTGTCAAAACGAATCATGAAAGGTGATATTGTAAAGGCAGATATTCTAAAAGTATTGCAGAAAGCTGACTTTCATATTACTGACCTGGCAGTCAGTGAAGAAGTTCAGGAACTACCGGATATGATTTATGAACTGTTGAAAAAAGATGCAGAAAGTAAAGGTCAGCCTGTCGCAGAATTGACAAAACAAGTTGCTGCACTGAAACTGGAGTTAGAGCATAGTGTTAATTCTTCAGTATATAAGCTTCCGTTCAATTTAGAGTCGAATGGCACTCAGCGTTTTTATGGTTTCGCCGGTTTGTTGACCATGTTGTTACGTGTGCCGGCTGTACTTCCGGTAGATGAGTTAGAAACATCGTTGCATCCCGATTTAGTGCGACATTTCTTGTTAAGTTTTATAATGAATTCTAAGAATTCGCAACTGATAACAACAACGCATTACAGAGAGTTACTTAACGACAGAGATTTTTTTAGAAATGATGTTGTTTGGTTCGCAACTATGAATGAGAATTGTGCAACGGAAATCTATTCACTTTCCGATTTTGGAAGCGACGTAGTACGCGATACAACAAATGTGTTGAATGCATACAAAACAGGTAAACTTGGTGGTATTCCTAATCCGGGTGACTATTATATAGAATTTGAATAACTACTATGAGAACTTCTAAACCAAGACTTCCATTCCGACCAAGTTATGCAATGGTTGTAGATGGAGAAACCGAAATTTGGTATTTTCAGATGTTAAAGCAGTATGAGGGAAAGTACAACAGTATCAGGTTAAATATCAAACCTGAAATTCCTCAGAAGAAAGACTTGAAGAGTCAGTTTGAATTAGTAAAGGAGCTGTCAGGAGCAGAATTCAATCGTGTGTTTTGGATAGTGGATTTTGATACAATTTTAAAAGAAACAAGAGAAATGGACTTCATAAACATCTACAGCAATCAGGCGTAGGTCTTGCTGTTGTTAAGTATCCTGGAGTTGATGTCTATTAGTATAAATCGAATTAAATATGGCTCAGCCCGGTTTATTTTCCTTACAGTTAATATATATTCAGACCTTTCTTCATAGTAAAATCCTTCAATCTCAATTAGTGCCATCCAATTGTCTGTGCCTGTCATCTTCGCATGTAAAGCTCTGTAAATATTTGGTGATGATCCTGTTTCTTCGTATTCATTCGGGAATTTTGGTGTAAACTTAACTGTTTTTGAAGCGACAATAAGTTCAAGATTTTCTTCACTATCTTCAGTAATAGTTTTCTTTTTTGAAAGCTGTTCTAAATACACATATTTTATCGAAGAAACGTCCAGTGGAAGATTACTTATCCATACTTTTTTAGCTTTTAACGTAAAGGGATATCCCAGTTCATACTTAATTGTTGATGTATAAAACTGATAATTAGTTGCATTCCTGTGCAATATTTCTTCTTGTGCCTACAGTGTCGCAGCTCTACCCGGTGGAGCTGACGGTCGACAAGGTGATGCTGGAGCGGAATGTGTACTTGTCCGTTCAGTAAAAAGCAAAAAGAAATTTTGTCCGCTTAATCAATTACTATATCTTTGCTCACCTTTTAAAAAAAAATACGGCCTCAGATCTAAGAAGTAAAGCGTTGAAATGTACACTTCCTCATTAATTTTAGTGTGCAACAGTTTCGTGAAGTTAACACATACTGTCGGAGGGGTCGGAAATTTAGAAAAGCAATTGTAAAGATAATACATGACAAAATGAGGTCTCTTTTCACTATAGTGCTGTTAATCTGTTTCCCTTTCTTGGGATTTACCCTGAGTATTTCAGATTATAGATTCCATAGCATGCCTGAAACCTCCTATTATGGTGGGATACATAGCATAGTAAAAGATAGTATTGGCCGGATGTGGTTTAGTGGATATGATGCGTTATTTATATACAACGGTAATTCATTCAGTCAGTTAAATGATCTTGTCACTAAGATATTACCTGATTCATACTGGACCTATGGCCAGGTAGTCACAGATAAGTCGAAACAATTATATGTAGGTACCAATCATGGCTTATTGCGATTCAATTACCAGACACAAGATTTTGAACGCGTTTTAGATGGAAATATCGGATGGCTTCTATCTGATACTGATGGGGATTTATGGCTTATCAGAAATAATAAGATTCAGTCCTATCACCCTGACCAATCGCCTGATGTAACAGACTATCCTTTACCTGAAGAAGTTGATATTGCTACCTTAACGCTGCTATGTACTAATAAGAATGATATTTATATTGGTTCGCAAGGGAAAGTTTACAGGTTAAATAAGAAAACCGGGCACTATAGCTTATTTGCTGCTTTAGGAATTAAGGGTATAATAAGAGATATAATTGAATATAACGAGTCAGTATATATTCTCACTCATATGAATGGCTTGTATGAATACGACAAAAGCGGAAAACTCATACAACTTCACAGTCTTGCACGTGAATATGGAAAATCACCCAGTACGAAACAACTATTCCTCGACTCCTCTAATACCATTTGGGTTGCAACTCAATCAGGACTTTTTCTTTTAGATCCTCTTACATCTGAAACTCGTCATTTACGGTTTAATCTCCATGATACCTACTCGATCCCCAATAACTCGATTTGGTCAATATATTCCGATCCGGATGGAGGTGTCTGGGTAGGAACGTACGGAGGTAAACTTGCTTATATGACTTTTTACGACAATAATGTGAATTTTTTTAAAGCCGCCCCGGGAAGATTGAATCATCCTATTGTCAGTTGTTTTGAAGAAGACAAAGAAGGCAATTTGTGGATAGGAACTGAAGGGGGTGGAGTGAATTTTTGGGATAGGAGAACAGGGCTTATTTCTTACTATACTCAAGAGAATAAAACAGGTGTAACATCAAATATGATTAAAATGTTGCGCTATGATGAGAAAGGAAATACCCTTCGGATTTCGGCTTTCAACGGAGGTATGGGGCAATTCGACAATGTTCAAAATCGTTTTCTGGATATGCGGATGTATCATCCGGTTAGTTCTCAGCAGCTGAGCATTTATGATTTTGTTTTGGAGGGTGATTCAGGAATTTGGATGACAGATCCCGATTCGGAACTTATGTATAAGGATCTGAAAAGGAAGGTTGTTAAGGTTGTTCCTTTAGTAGACTCAAAGGGGAATCTGGTGAAAATGCAGATAGAAACATTATTTCGTCATAAAGGGAATAATTTGTGGCTGGTAACGCATAAAGGAGCATATATTATAAATGTAAAGACGAAACGTATTGTAAAACATTATTATATAGAAGATGCACCCTATTCGGTCAATAATCTGTGTTCTTATTGTATCACGTCAGATTCTGACATTTGGTTCGGCACACGGGGCGGTGGCATTAACAGGTTAAGTAAAGATGGTACGTATGTGAATTTCTCAGAGAAAGACGGTTTATTCGGAAAAACTGTTTTCGGGATATTGGAAGACAACTCTTCAAAGAATATCTGGTTCAGTACCAATAATGGATTGTATTATTATGATTATAAAGCCAGGAGCATACACAAATCCCCAATAGATAATCTAAAACTATGTGGGGCATTTTATGTGCGATCATGTTTTAAAACCTCGAAGGGAGAAATGTTGTTTGGTGGAACCGATGGCTTTATTATGTTTACCCCGGACAAAATCAGATATAACAATCAAAAACCAAATGTTTTTTTTACAGAGTTATTAATCAATAATAAAAGGGTTATTCCGGAGAGTGATAATGCTCCATTAAAACAGGATATATCAACCTTATCCTATAAAGGAGGTGCTAATAATAAGATAATATTATCTCATAACCAATCGAATATAGAGATACGTGTTTCGGCGAACAGTTATTTGCACGCCGGGAAAAATCAATATGCATACAGAATGCTTGGATTTTCTGATGACTGGAATATTTTACCACAAGGGCAAAAAAGCATACAGTTTTTCAATTTGCCGGCAGGAAATTACTTGTTTGAAGTGAAAGTTGCGAATAACGATGGTTTGTGGGGAGATGAGGTTTCAGCTTTGTTTTTTGATGTTCGACCATCACCTTTTTTCTCAGTATGGGCGTATATTGCCTATTCCATATTGTTAATGTATTTCGTGTATTTTATATGGAGATATTTTACCAACAAAAAGATTTTTGCAAACAGGCTCGAGATGGAGCAGATTAAGGAGCAGAACATGAGGGAACTGACTCAGGCGCGCATCAACTTCTTTACAAACATATCACATGACCTTAAAACTCCTCTCACCCTGGTCATCGACCCGCTAAAACAACTAAAAGAATATTTGCCGGAAGATAAATCATTAACTGCATATATCCAGCTTATTGAAAAAAATGTAGGTCGTATTCAACGGATGATTAGTCAGTTACTCAAGTTCAGGGAAATTGAGAGTCAAAAAATTACTTTTAATCAACAGCCAGGCGATTTGGTTCAATATATCAAAGATATTTTCTCACTGTTTGAATTGTACGCAAATAAAAAAGGTATTGAAACTGATGTAAATGCTGAGTTGGGAGAGATTTATACAAAGTTTGATCATGACGCAATAGAAAAAATTTTCACCAATTTATTTTCTAACGCCATCAAATATTGTTCAGAGAATGGGTTTGTCGGCGTAAAGATTAACAAAACCAGCAGGGAAGTAATAACCGGACTCTCTTTACCATCAAAAACTGATGCAGAGTACATTTCTGTTTCCGTGACCAATACCGGAGCAGAAATTCCGGATGATAAAAAAGAACAGATATTTGAGTCTTTTAATCGTTTATCTTCCGGCACACTTGCATTCGATGATAGTACAGGGTTGGGCTTAGCTATTGTAAAAGAGTTGGTTTCCAGTATGGAAGGGGAAATAATATTACAATCAGGTGATTCGAGGGTTTCTTTTACGGTAGTACTTCCTTTTGCATTAAATGCAGAGAAAACCGATAGCAATCTGGTCTCCTATGAATATACAATTTCGGAGATTGACAATGTACTGGCTGAATCAAAAGATGTGAATCTGCATGATAACCGGAGTCGTAAAACCTATAGTATTCTAATTGTTGAGGATGATTCAGATTTAAGAACCTATATGGAACAACGGCTTTCGGAGTCATACAATGTTTACACTGCAGTAAATGGTTACGAAGGTATTGCTAAAACTGAAAAAATTCATCCACAGATCGTAATTACTGATTTAATGATGCCTGGTGCAAGTGGATTTGATGTTTGTCGAACGCTTCGCTCTAATATTAAAACAAGCCATATTCCTATAATTGTTTTGTCAGCATTAGGTAAAAATACCGATGATAAGATAAAAGCACTCGAATATGGTGCCAATGTGTTTGTAGATAAACCTTTCGATATGACTTTCCTGTTGAGGCAAGTGGAAAACCTGATAAAAAGCCAGAATGAACTTAAAGAATTATATAGTAAAAAGTATATTGCCGAACCATCAAAGGTCACCATATCTTCGATGGATGAGAAACTGCTGGAAAAGGCAATGGAACACATTGAAAAAAATATGAGTAACTGTGATTATAATGTCGAATCGTTTGTGTCGGACATGGCAATCGGACGTACGCTTCTCTATCAGAAGGTAAATGATATTACAGGAATGTCTATTAAAGAATTTATCATGGATATCCGACTTAAACGAAGTGCACAGTTGTTAAAAGAATCGGATTTGACTATTTCAGAAATCGCTGACTTAACAGGATTTGTCAACCCCAAATATTTTAGTGTGTGTTTTAAAAAACACTTCGAATTAACTCCGACAGAATTTAAAAAGAAGTCCTGAAATTATCTTTTTTATCTAAAAACGACTGTTTCTAAGCAGTTTTGTACAAACTGAAACCATTTTTGAATAAACCAATAACCTTGTGCATTCGCACTTAGGTTACTTTTGCTACGAAGATAATCAGCATTGTCTTCGCTTGAATTTTATATAAGCTATAATTACCTAATAAGAATAATACATGAGAAACACAAGAGAATTTCGTAGCATAAGAGCTCCTTCCCTGCAGCTTAACCATTGAAAATTTATATGCAGCACTAAATTTAAATTTTATCTTAAATATCAAAAAATGAAAATACACAGAAAATTAAAAAATCGCTTAGTTATTGCGGCTTTATTTCTTTTCTCTGCTTTACAAATGTATGCAGGTTCGCAACAAGATGCTATGAAAGTGAGTGGGAAAGTCGTTGATGGAAACGGTGAAGCCCTGGTTGGTGTAACTGTCCGTGTTAAAGATGGAACTACAGGAACAATTACCGATTTTGACGGAAAATTCATGTTGCAGGTGTCTTCGGCGTCTACCCTGGTTTTTTCCTACGTCGGATATGTAGCTCAGGAAGTTAAAATCAATGCTTCCGGGATAGTAAATGTAACGATGAAAGAAGGAGATGCACTACTGGAAGAGGTAGTAGTGGTAGGTTATGGTACACAACGTAAAAAGGATTTAACCGGAGGTCTTTCAGTTGTTGGAAAAGAGCAATTGAATATGGTATCAACAAGTAACTTAATGGACCGTCTGGTAGGACAGGTGGCGGGCTTAAACATTACGACTTCCAATGCAGCTCCCGGGAGCGATCAGTCGTTGTTGATCCGTGGTCAAAACTCGATTTCTGCGAGCAATGATCCCTTAATTATTTTAGATGGAATCCCATACAGTGGTTCTTTCTCGGATTTGGATCCTAATATTATCGAGAGTCTGTCAGTTTTAAAAGATGCTTCTGCCGTAGCAATATATGGGTCGCGTGGATCCAATGGCGTAATTCTGATTCAGACTAAAAGAGGCGTAATCGGAAAACCGCAGGTAACCTACAAGGGTCAGTTCGGTTTTTCAGAGCCAATGCAGCAGATCCAGGTGATGGGACCTAATGAATTCATACGCTTTAAGCAGGATATTGGACGCCTTAAAAACGGATATTCAGGCGATCAGCTTGACCCGATAGCCGGAAATATTATCAGTATTAGCGAGCGTGAAAATTTTATTAACGGAGTAACGCACGATTGGCAGGATTATATCTTCCGTACCGGGAATACCATGGACCATCAGATTGGAATTTCAGGAGGTACCGAAACTACCAAATACATGGCTGCTATTTCATACCTGGACGAAGAAGGGGTCGTATATAATTCGAACTTAAACCGTGCCAATATTTCTGCCAATATTGATCAGACTTTTAATAAATGGTTGACAAT
This sequence comes from Paludibacter sp., assembly GCA_028691965.1. Classification (GTDB taxonomy): domain Bacteria; phylum Bacteroidota; class Bacteroidia; order Bacteroidales; family Paludibacteraceae; genus Paludibacter. The sequence goes on from JAQUYE010000002.1 coordinate 34,303, forward strand.
CGGTGTCGGAACCCAGTTTGTACAAAAAGAAACAGGTGGTGTTACCCCCAACATTGAACATGCCATAAAACAAAGTCCTTATGGAAAGTATAAAGACGATGCCGGTTATTACGTTACTGAGCCGATGGAATACTCGCTCATCACCAATCCGATGATTAATGTAAATGCCGATCAGGATCGAACTGGCCGGAATTTTTTCCTGAATGCTTATGCTAACATTTTGTTTCCTGTTGAAGGATTGAGTTTTAGGATCAACTACGGATATAACTACAGAAGTAGTTTTACCGGAACATATTACGGACGGGATACCTTTGAAGGTAGAGAACAAGCCGGGAAAGTAGGTGGTAAAGCAAGTATCAGCAATGGTCATTATAATGATTATACCTGGGAAAACGTACTCCGGTATGAACGGGAAATTAATAACCATCGTTTTGACGCAACAGGTTTATTCAGTATGCAGGAAACTAAAAGTGTTTCATCGTCATTAAGCGGCGAGGGTTTTGTGACCGACGATACAAGCTATTTCATGATGGGTACTGCCGAACGCAATCAAACTATTTCTTCTGGTACGTCAGAAACATCGATGTTGTCGTATATGCTCAGGTTAAATTATGCGTACAAAGGAAAGTATATGGCTACCCTGACCGGACGTTCAGATGGAGCATCGGTTTTTGGAGAAAATAACAAATATGCATTTTTCCCTTCAGCTGCTCTTGCCTGGCATTTGGGTGAAGAGAGTTTTATCAAAGATAATGTTGAATGGATGGATATGCTTAAACTAAGGACTTCTTATGGTTCAAACGGGAACCAGGCAATAACCGCATATCGAACGCTGGATCGTCTCTATTCGAAAGTAAAATACATTTGGGGTGATGGAGGTCAGGCCGCTAACTCTGCCTATTTGCCCAGCGATGGAATTGGTAATCCTAATCTCAAATGGGAAACAACCAGTACAGCCAATGTTGCAATTGACTTCCTGCTATTTAAAGGCCGTTTAGGTGGAACTGTTGAAGCCTATCTCTCGAATACAAACGATTTGCTTATGACCCGTACAGTACCTATCATGAATGGTTACAGCAAAATATGGGATAATATTGGCCAAACTCAAAATAAAGGTATTGAAGTAACTCTGAATACGGTTAATGTGAGTAACCGTGACTTCAAATGGAATACTGATCTTAATTTTTCGCTGAACAGAGATAAAATTGTAGAGTTAAGAGGCGATCAGATTGACGATATAACCAATAAATGGTTTATCGGGAAACCCCTGAGTGTTTATTACGACTACAATGTAACAGGGCTTTGGCAACAAGGAGATGAGTATTTTTATACTGATGATAATGGAGTTCAGAAAAACATACAGGCTGGTGCTGCACCGGGTGCTGCTAAGGTTGAAGATGTGGACGGAAATGGATACATTGACGCAAATGATAAGAAAATTATCGGCTCAAGAAGACCGGATTTTACTATGTCGATGGCTAATAAGCTAACATACAAAAATATCTATCTCTCCTTCCTTGTAAATGGCGTGTTTGGAGTATGGCGTGAAAATAATGTTGCAAATGTTGGATCGTGGGCATATAGTACTACTAATTATGTGCATGGCGCTAACTACTGGACTCCCGAAAATACAGATGCTGAAATTGTATCTCCGGGTTATATAAATAGTTTAGGACATGGTTTTTATAAAAAACAAACCTATGTGCAAATCAAGAATATTACTCTGGGCTATAGCATAGCGAAGGAACTTGTTAATAAGTTAAACTTCAGTTCTGCAAATATAAACCTGAGTGTCAATAATTTGCATACATTCTCTAATATGAGACAGATTTTAAACTATGATAACGGATGGATGGCGTCTTACCCTACTGCCCGCTCATATATGTTAGGATTAAATATCAACTTCTAAATCAAATAAATATGAAAATATTAAATCATATTAAATCAGGGATTGTCTTTTTGTTCTTGATTTTTGTAACCGGATGTGAAGGTTTTCTTGATGAGGACTTAAAATCAGAATTATCTCCCAACAATACGTTGACAAGTACGTATGGATTTGAAGTGGGTTCGACTGGTCTTTATGCTCTTGCGCGTGCCGAATATAATACATGGGGTGAATCAGATGCATACATGCATGGTAATGCATGTCCGTACGAAGCATTACATGTTGCAACAGATATTGTAGAAGCAATAAATAGTGATGGTTCACTGACGGCCTTTGCTAATCTGACACTTACACCTGAAGAAAGGTTTGTTGGTTCATACTGGAACTGGGCATACAGCCTGATTTCGTCAGCAAATGAGATCCTGCTTTTTTCTGAAAAAAATACCAATTGGGATTCTCCAACCGATAAGATGCACTACCAGGCTGAGGCTCGATTTTTTCGTGCATATGCTTATCGAACGTTGATCTATCTTTTTGGCGATGTGCCGTATGTGGAAACAATATTATATGATTTCAAACTCAACTTCACTCGTACTCCCAAAGAAGAAGTACTTGGTCATATTATCGACGATCTTAAATTTGCGACAGAGCATCTGCCTGCAAATCCGGATGATGTAAAAGACGGAAAGCTGACACAATGGGCTGCGTTTCATTTGCTAAGTGAAATGTATCTGTTCCGGAAAGAATATGTGTTGGCGGAAAAAGCGGCATTGGAGGTGATTGATAGTAAGTACTTCCAACTGATGAAATCACGCTTTGGTGTGAATAAAGACAAACCCGGAGATGTATTTAGTGACTTGTTTGTCGAAAACAATCAAAACAGGAAAAGTGGTAACCTGGAAAGTATATGGGTATTGCAACTCGAATACAATGCCATTGGAGGAGGTTCTAATTCTACCGACTGGACACGTAGAGCCTGGATACCTAATTATTCTACAATTACAGGTTTTGTTTTAGCCGACACACTGGGTGGTCGTGGTATTGCACAGATTGTTCCCATGAAATGGTGGATAGGTACCGGGGGTACTAATGCAACCGGAGATTTTCCAGGGATCTTTGATACAAATGATATCCGGAACTCCAATTATAATATCAAACGCAACTGGTATTATAACAATGAGAGCAATGCATCATTATTTGGTAAGAAATGTAACATAACCGAACAAACCTGGTTCTCAACGAAGCAATTGTTTCCCGCATTGACCAAATTCTTTTACGGACGTGAAGAGAATTTGAGTCTAACCGGAAGTTACCGTGACCGAATGAAATTTCGTTTGTCTGAAACCTATTTGTTACTTGCAGAAGCATACCTCGGTCAAAATGAACCGCAAAAAGCAGCCAATGCACTGAACGAAGTACGTCGTAGAGCCGGGGCACCCGATATTGATGCTGCAACTATGTCCATGGATGAATTGCTCGATGAACGGATCCGTGAATTGGTAGGAGAAGAAAGCAGACGTTTTACTCTGGTGCGTACCGAAAAGCTGGTAGAACGGGTAAGAGCTTACAATACAACAATTAAAGACAAAATTACTGAAAATCATGTGTTATGGCCTATTCCCCAATCAATAATTGATTCAAATCGTGATGTTGAATTTCCTCAAAATCCGGGCTATAATTAATTACAGAAAATTATACAGGAGAACTGTCAGGAAATGAATTTCAGACTATCTCCAAAAAGAATAATTTAATAAAATACATAATATGAAAAGAGTAAAGTCTTTATATAAAATATTAGCTGTTGTGGTTGTCGGACTTAGCTTGTATGCCTGCGACAGTGAAATTCAGGACATTCCAAAAGTGGAAGAAAAACTGGAGCTTATTGCTTCTAACGACAGTATTGCGATTGATTTGGATAATCCCAGAGAAGTTATCTTAACATTCGACTGGACAGAAGCCAGAGAAGTTTCGGGAGATAATATGGTCTTTTATACCACAAAACTGGATGTTGTCGGAAATAACTTCGGGACATCTACTGCTATCATTTCTTCAGAAGATGAAGGAGTTTTTAGTCGTAGTTTTACTTCTGAACAACTATATAACTGGATGGTAGACAGATGGGGTGTGCCCTTGACCAAGCCGCTTAAACTGGAATTCAGGGTAGTTGCTCAGTGGGAAGGAGGTGCTGTGTTTGAAGCTCCTGAAGTTCGTACCATTACTGTTCATGTAGCTGCTGTTAAAGAAGAAATTCCGGTACCTGAAAAGGTGACTTTATCCGGAAGTTCTTTGAATAACGCCCTGCTAGAGGTAGAAAAGACCATCGAGAACGAAAACAGGTATGCAGCATTGGTTAATCTGAATGTTGGTGAGTTAGTAATTCCATTGGTTACAGCCGGAGATAAACAATATTATCTGAATCCGAAAGACGGCGAAGGTACACTCCTGGATGGTGAAGCCGAAGCAGTCGAACAACAGGGTGAGCGTATTGCATGGAATATAACAACAGCTGGTGAATATCGGATTGTTGTTGATTTTGAGAATTCGAAAGTAACTATCTATTCACCGGCTAAGGCCCTTGAACCAGCCGTTGTTACATGGGTAAAGAATACAACCCCGGCTGAAGAGGTGAATACCGTTGTTACCGATTTGTATCTTTTTGGAGGAGGAACAGGTTGGGGCTGGTGGAAAGGCAATTGTTCTGTAAGTCTGGCCGATCCACAAGTGCTTATTTATCAGGGAAAAGCGCTGAGCAGTGGCGATGGAGTAAAATTCGTGGTATATGGAGAAAGTGATTTCAGAAATCTTGCATATACCTTTACAAATCCACTAACATCAGAAGGTAAACGACAAAGTGTGACGCTTGCTTTGGATAAAGTTGGCGAATTGAATGGAGGTTATGACGGTGAAACCCGTAACTCTTATTATAAACTTCCGGCTGGCACAAACTTTATTGTTTTTGATTTGAGGAATAAGACAATACTGCCCAAAATAAAATAAAGAGGATGTAAATGAAAATATTGCCGTAGCAGGCTGACATATTCCTGAATTCAAACTACGGCAATATTTTTTATTGAATTAAAGTAAAGTAAAGCGTAATTTTTTAAGATATGAATAAGTTAAATGTGAATGTATTGGTTGCTAGTATCCTTATTTCGTTTTTATGTTTCGCAGCCTGTTCCTGCTCGATCCATAAACCTGATGAGGTTGATACTGTTTCGGGTACATTGGTGAAGCCGAGGTATAATAAGACCAAAGTGCTTAAGAATCCTTTGAATGGTTGGGTGATGTATGCAGCCCGGAATGCTGATGAATCGTATTGGGATACTGAATTTTGGGTCTCAGATATTGGAAAAACAGTGAAGGCAAGAGAGTATGCCTCTGCTTGTTATATTCGTACAAGTTGGTCATCACTCAATCCTGCTAATGGAGTTTATGCGTGGAAAGACCCCAATTCTCAGATAGGTAAATTGATTAAAGGAGCTGAGAAGAGAGGGTTGCCAATTGCATTCCGTATCGTGGTCGACGGACGTGATCAGGGCATGAATACGCCTGAATGGGTTTTCAATGCCGGAGCTAAGTACTATTTGCAGGATTCAAATTATCCGACCAGAAGAACTCCATATCCTCAGGATCCTGTCTTTCAACAATACTATTCTAAATTTATAGAGGCTCTGGCAGAAGACTTTAACGATCCGGAACGCACATCCTTTATCGATGCTTATGGGTTAGGTAAATGGGGAGAGGCACATAACGTGATTTATGAGAGTGTTGGAGAAAAAGTTACTGAAAACACCGAAAAACTTAAGCTGGAGGTTTTTGATTGGGTTACCGACTTATACAGCAGAAACTTCACAAAAGTACCTCTTGTAATCAACTACCATAGGGTAGTCGGTCACCCGTCGAGCTGGGGTGCTGCCAACGAAAATAGTGCAACTCTATTGAATCTTGCAATAAGTAAGGGTTATAGTTTAAGGCAAGATGCATTTGGGATGTCGGATTATTACCAGAGTTGGGAAAAGAATTTTGCCAAATCGTGGAACTTCAAACGACCAATTATTATGGAGGGTGGCTGGATTACCGGCGGAACACACCGCTATTGGATTGATTCGAGTGGAAAATACAGAGAAGGGCATCCGGAAGATGTGAGACTTGGAGAGTATGACGCTTCAAAAGAGGCTCATGTGAATATGATGGATTTCAGAGCCGGATACGAAACGGAGACCTGGTTTACCAAAAGTTTCTCTCTTGTGCAAAATTTCGTTTCAGAAGGTGGATACCGCCTATATCCGGATCAGATCTATTTGCCGGAAACCCTGAATTCAGGTGAAGAAATAGAAATAAATCATCGCTGGAGGAATATGGGTTGGGGCTATTTCCCGAATAACATACCACAATGGAATTTTAAATATAAAGTGGCTTTTGCGTTGCTGGATTCGGATGATAATGTGAAAGAGCTATTTGTCGATAAAAGATGCGAACCGTCGGATTGGTTAAAAGATAATCCTACTACCTATGATTTTACACTAAAAGTAAATCTTCCCGCCGGAAAATATAAATGGGCTGTAGCTATAGTAGATACTGAAAAAGAGAATAAACCGGCGATACAGCTGGCTGTAAATGATGAAACATCAGAGGAAGGTTGGGTTAAACTGCTCGATGTTCAGGTAAAATAACAGGTGGTAAAGAGCTAATGAGTGATGAAATTGAAAAAAAATAAAAGAAGGCTATTGCTGGTTGTTGTGTCGGCATTCCTGTGTTATAATTCATTTGCTGCCGATGTATTGGTTGAAGCCGAGAGTTTTGAAAATAAAGGTGGGTGGATACTGGATCAGCAGTTTATGGATCAAATGGGGTCGCCGTATTTGATTGCTCATGGAATGGGAAAACCTGTTTCGAATGCATCCACAACAATACAATTTCCCGAATCAGGAACATATCATTTGTATGTGCGTACTTACAATTGGACATCACCATGGACCGAAAATCAGGGTCCCGGTAAATTCACTGTAAAGGTCAACAACAAAAAGCTCCCGGTTGTATTAGGTGCAAAAGGTTCTGGCTGGTTATGGCAAAGTGCTGGAAAGGTGAAAATCAATACAATTGATGCAACCGTTTCCTTAGTTGATTTGACCGGATTCAATGGCCGATGTGATGCTGTTTATTTTACAACCGAAGGTGGTAAAATGCCACCTTCGGATGTGAAAGAACTGAGCAGATTCAGAAAGGTAAAACTAAATATACCGGAAATTCCTGCTGAAACTGCATCTTTCGACTTTGTAGTTGTGGGTGGGGGTATAGCCGGAATGTGTGCCGCTGCTACTGCTTCCCGATCGGGTTGCAACGTGGCATTGATTAATGACCGTCCGGTTTTGGGCGGAAATAATAGTTCTGAAATCAGGGTTCATCTGGGGGGAAGTATAGAATTAGGTCCTAATAAAGGACTTGGGCGTATCATCCGCGAGTTCGGACATTCAAAATCCGGGAATGCTCAACCCGGATCCTATTACGAAGATGAGAAGAAAAGCAGGTTTATTGCAAACGAAGAAAACGTAACGCTATACTCAAACTACCGTGCCATCGCTGTTGAAATGGATGGAAATAAAATCGCTTCTGTAACTATCAAACATATTGAAACAGGAAAAGAGATGCGGTTGAAAGCTCCTTTGTTCTCTGATTGCACGGGGGATGGAACAATCGGTTATCTTGCCGGGGCTGATTATAGCATGGGGCGTGAAAGCCGCGATGAATTCGGGGAAGAGCTTGCTCCTGAAATTGCCGACAAGATGACGATGGGTTCTTCTGTACAATGGTATTCAAAGAAAACAGACAGGAAGACCAGTTTCCCGGATTTCAACTACGGGCTGGTATTCAATGAAGATAATTGCGAAAAAGTGACCATGGGTGAGTGGAAATGGGAAACGGGCATGAATCTGAATCAAATAGATGATTTTGAACGTATACGTGATTACGGACTTATGGTTGTTTATTCCAACTGGAGCTTTCTGAAAAACGGATTGAAAGATAATGCGGCTTATCAAAACCTGGAACTTGACTGGGTAGCATGTATTGCCGGCAAACGGGAATCCCGGCGATTATTGGGCGATTATATATTAAAACAGGATGATATCGACAAGAATGTCTTTCACGAAGATGCTTCGTTTACTTCTTCCTGGAGTATCGACCTTCACTTCCCCGATCCGGAAAACTCCAAAAAATTTCCCGGGGCTGAGTTTAAAGCTGCTACCAGGCATATTCAGATTTATCCGCATGCAGTGCCTTACCGCTGCCTTTACTCGCGAAATATTGATAATCTTTTTATGGCCGGACGAAACATAAGTGTAACGCATGTTGCGCTGGGTACCGTAAGGGTTATGCGTACTACCGGAATGATGGGTGAAGTAGTGGGAATGGCCGCTGCACTGTGTAAGAAACACGATGTAACTCCCCGTAAAGTTTATCAACAGTACCTGGATGAACTGAAAATAATGATGCAGGAAGGAGCCGGAAAAATTAATAATGTCCCCGACAATCAACGCTTTAATGAACAGAAGTTCTTGAAAATGCCCAGAGCCTTAAAAGAATAATGCTTACTATCCATGGAAAAACTCAAATTAATTATCTTATTCATCCTGCTTGTTTTTTGTTTTCCGGCTAATTCTCAGAAGAATTACTATAGCCGGTTGCAAAACGATACCCTCGTTATCGGAAATTCGTTGGTGGAAAGGAAATTTATATGGAACGACGGGAATCTGATTACTTACAGCCTTACTGATAAAGTAGGGAACCATGTTTGGTATAATAAGAATAAGCGACCGGATTTCCATATTTCCAATAACACGCCCAAAGCGATTAATGCGGTTTTCAATGCTCAGGAAATAAAAGAGAATGCTATTCATCCGGCTTATTGGGAGACTACCGTGTCGTTTACTCTTGATGAACTTGATATAAAACGAGTTTTCCGGGTTTACGGGAATAGTCCGGTGATTGTTTGTGACACTTATCTGAAAGGCTACATCAACAGTGTGTTCGGAGGAAGAACCGAGAATCTGGCTGATAAAAAGAACATCGAGTTCGCGGAAGATATGAAAACAAAGCAGGTTACTGCCATTCTTGATCAGTTCAATCCGGGGGGAAATCATTGGCAAATGAAAACAGTCGAATTTTATGATGTTACCGATTGGAATAATAACCTCGTTTTTGAAACCAACGTAATTCCTTACCGTAAAAACTCTTACCGTGGCAATCTTTTATTTGCACATAATCCGACGGAAGAGAAAGGATTCTTCTTCCTGAAAGAAGCTCCCTGCTCAAGTGTACAACTGGCGTACAATGGAAACGATTTTACTGCCGAGTTCGGACATTTTACGGTCACGGGGCTGGGCATTAACGAACACGACCTGAAAAAAGATGAATGGGTGAAAACCTATGGTGTGGTCACAGGGATTTATAAGGGTGGAGAGTTGGAACAGTTAAGCGCTTTGCGTAGCTATCAGAAAAACCTTCGTAGGCTTTTGTCCGAAAGAGACGAAATGGTGATGATGAATACCTGGGGCGACCGCAGTCAGGACTCGAAAGTGAATGAGAAATTCAGCCTGATTGAAGTCGAGCGGGCTGCTGAACTGGGAATGACGCATTTTCAGATTGACGATGGCTGGCAGGCAGGCCGAAGCCCTAACTCGGCTATTGCCAAAGGCTCGTTCAAAAACATCTGGGATAATCCTGATTACTGGAAACCAGATCCGGTGAAATATCCACGGGGATTACATCCTATTGTGAAAAGGGCTAAAGAGTTAGGCGTTGAAGTTTGTCTGTGGTTTAATCCAAGTGTTCAGCACGATTATGCCGATTGGGAAAAGGATGCTCAGGCAATGATAGATTTGTACAATGAATACGGAATACGTACTTTCAAGATAGATGGACTCGCTATACCGGCAAAAAAATCGGAAAAAAACCTTAAAAAGCTTTTCGACAAAGTGTTGGAGGGAACAAATAACAATGCTGTTTTCAATCTGGATGCCACAGCCGGACGACGGGCAGGTTATCATACGTTTAACGAATATGGTAATATCTTCCTCGAAAATCGCTATACCGACTGGGGAAATTATTATCCGTACCATACGCTACGCAATTTGTGGCAACTGGCGAAATACGTACCTGCCGAGAAGCTGCAAATCGAATTTTTAAATAAATGGCGCAATGCCGATAAATACAACAATGATCCGTTTGCTCCGGCAAATTATTCATTTGAATACCTGTTTGCCATCACCATGGCCGGACAACCGCTGGCCTGGTTTGAAGGTAGCGGATTACCTGATGAAGCGCTAAGCATTAAGACTCTGATAAACAACTATAAAAGTATTCAGCACGATTTCCATTCAGGCATAATTCTGCCGATAGGCGATGAACCATCCGGAAAATCGTGGACGGGTTTCCAGTCATTAAATGGTAAAAAAGGCTATCTGCTTTTCTTCCGTGAGAATAACCCTGATAAGCAAGGATATGTTGAAACCTGGTTTGAAGAAGGAACAAAAATCAGTTGTAAACCGGTGCTCGGCAATGGAAAGAAAGTAAAAAAGACCATCGGACGAAAGGGAGTAATTGAAATAGAATTACCACGCATCAACGATTTTGTTTTGTACGAATATACAATCATAAAGTAATTACAGCGATTCTTAAAAGATGAAGAGAATAATGACCAGAAATTTAATTATACTTATAACATCAATGCTGTTGACAACACATGTTGTGGCGCAGAAAAGCTATCAGTTGAAGTCGCCCGATGGAAAACTGAACATCAGCGTTTTTGTCGGCAATAAAATTAGCTATACGGTTACCCACGAAAACGACAAGGTGATTACTCCTTCATCTGTTCTGATGGAAGTAGAGGGACGTGAAAGTTTTGGTGTCAATTCTAAATTAAAAAATGTAAGAACAACTTCGGTTGATAACACAATTGCGTCTCCATTTTATAAAAGAAAAGAGATAAGAGACCATTACAACGAAATGACACTGAATTTCAGGGAAGATTTCAGTCTTATTTTCAGAGCTTACAACGAAGGAATGGCCTACCGTTTTGTGTCGACCGGAAAAGATGATTTTATTATGAAGAATGAGGAAGCTACATTTAATTTCGACAAAGACTACAAAGCGTATATTCCTTATGTGAAAACAAAACAGGGGGATTTTGAAGCGCAATATTTCAATTCTTTTGAAAACACTTATACACATACTTTATTGTCGGATATTAATCCGGAACGCCTGATGTTTACTCCTGTTGTTGTAGAGATCGGAGGAGGTAAAAAGGTTTGTATAGCCGAATCCGACCTTGAAAGTTATCCGGGCATGTTTCTGCAAAACAGCGATGCTTCTGCTTCTCTGAAGTCTCATTTTGCTCCTTTTCCTGCCGGAACAAAACAAGGCGGACACAATCAATTGCAACAAATTGTGACTAAACGAGAGCCATATATTGCCGGATGCAAGGCGAAAACCAATTTCCCGTGGCGTATAGTTATCGTTGTGTCTGAAGATAAAGGCCTGGCAGATAATGATATGGTTTACAAATTAGCTTCACCTTCTCGGGTAAATGATATTACATGGATTAAGCCGGGAAAAGTTGCCTGGGAATGGTGGAATAACTGGGGAATTTATGGGGTCGATTTCAAGGTCGGTGTAAATAATCAAACTTACATGGCGTATATCGATTTTGCTTCGCGCAATAATATCGAATATGTGATTCTGGATGAAGGTTGGGCGGTAAACCTGCAGGCAGATTTATTCCAGGTTGTTCCTGAAATAGATTTGAAAAAGTTGGTCGACTATGCCGGTTCGAAGAACGTAGGACTGATATTGTGGGCTGGTTATTATGCATTTGAACGGGATATGGAGCGGGTTTGTAAGCATTATGCCGATATGGGAATCAAAGGGTTTAAGATAGATTTCATGGACAGAGATGATCAGGCAATGGTTGATTTTCATTACAAGGCTGCCGAAATAGCAGCAAAGTACAAATTGCTGGTTGATTTTCACGGTACGTATAAGCCGACGGGGTTAAACCGGACTTATCCGAATGTGATCAATTTCGAGGGAGTACACGGACTGGAGCAGTTAAAATGGTCGGATATCAATACCGATCAGGTTACTTACGATGTGACCATGCCGTTTATCCGCATGGTGGCAGGTCCTGTGGATTATACGCAAGGGGCAATGCGTAACGCGACAAAGAAAACCTTTCGCGCAATCAATAATGAGCCTATGAGTCAGGGAACACGTTGCCGGCAGTTAGCTCAATATGTGATTTTTGAGTCGCCGCTGAATATGCTTTGCGATAGTCCGGATAGCTATGAAAACCAAACGGAATGTACCGAATTCATAGCTGCAATTCCTACCGTATGGGATAATACTATTGCCATGAACGGGAAGATTGGGGAATATATTTCAATCGCCCGCAGGAAAGATGATATCTGGTATGTAGGTTCGCTTACGAACTGGGATGCACGTACATTGTATCTTGATCTTTCATTTCTTGGCGAAGGAAGCTGGCAGGCTGAAATTTTTAAAGACGGTTTAAATGCCGACAGAATTGCCGCTGATTATAAGAAAGAAATCATCAATATACCCTCAGATCGAGAAATTAATATATCGATGGCAGCAGGGGGAGGATATGCCATGAAAATTTTCAGAAAATAAGATTATTCAATATAGATTATGAAGGAAATAAAAAGTATTCTTATCGTATTATTAGTAAGTGTTTTTTATCATGATATCGCTGCTCAGGAGCTGATGACTAATATCTATGGCAGAGAAACTCAGTCTTTAAACGGAAAATGGGATGCCATTATAGATTTATACGATCAGGGACGAAAAAATAAAATATATCTCAATCAAAAGCCTCAGGGCAAGACCGATTTCTTTGAGTACTCGTTTGATCATGGTTTGCGTCTGAATGTACCATCCGACTGGAATAGTCAACTGGCAGAATTGAACTACTATGAGGGTACTGTTTGGTATGCCCGTAGATTTGACGTGCAGGTTCAGAAGGATAAACGATTGTTTATTTATTTCGGTGCGGTAAGTTATCGTTGCCGCGTATATTTAAACGGCAGGGAAGTGGGACGCCACGAAGGTGGTTTCACCCCTTTCCAGTTCGATATAACCGGCTTGGTAAAAGAAAAGGATAACTTCTTGGCTGTAGAAGTAAATAATACTCGGACTATCGATGCTATTCCCGCAATGGCATTCGACTGGTGGAACTACGGTGGAATTACCCGGGATGTATTTCTTGTAACAACTCCTCAGACCTATATTCAGGATTATTTTGTCCAACTGGATAAATATAAGTCGGATAAAATTGATGTTCGTGTTCAGCTTTCTGCAAACAACAACAATGTGCCGGTTCAAGTCGAAATACCGGAGCTTAAGATTAAACAAAATCTTGTAACTGATGAAAAGGGAAGCGCAAAAATATCTTTTAATGTAAAAAAATTACAGCGTTGGTCTCCTGATTCACCAAAACTTTACAAGGTTATCATTTCATCTGCTGATGAAAAAATAGAAGAAATGATCGGTTTCCGCAATATCTGGGTGAAAGGGGAAGATATTTATCTGAACGACAAACCTGTTTTTCTCAAATCAATTAGTTTTCATGAAGAAATACCACAACGCAAAGGACGTGCATTCTCCGAAGCCGATGCGATCATGTTATTGTCGGAAGCAAAAGCGTTGGGATGTAATATGATACGTCTGGCCCATTATCCGCAAAACGAATATACAGTAAGATTGGCTGAAAAAATGGGTTTCCTGCTTTGGGAAGAAATACCCATCTGGCAAGGAATTGATTTCGAAAATGAAGCTACAAAAATAAAGGCCGGTACTATGATCAGAGAAATGGTAATGCGCGATAAGAATCGTTGTGCAGTAACATTCTGGGGTGTTGCCAACGAAACGCAACCTTCGGCTCCTCGTAATGAATTCCTGAAATACCTGATTCAGTGCTGTACCGAAATGGATACGACCCGCCTGATAACGGCAGCTTTTGACCTTGTTCGCTTCGACCGGGGCAGACAAGTGTTTTTTATGGATGATCCTTTTATAAAAGAACTTGATGTTATTGCAATAAATAAATACATGGGATGGTATCATCCGTGGCCGGTAGCACCTGAGAAAGCCGTATGGGATGTCGCTGCAGGTCAGCCTCTGATTGTTTCTGAATTTGGAGGAGAAGCTCTTTACGGACAGTCGGGTGACAGAGAAGTCGCCAGTTCATGGAGCGAAGAATATCAGGCTAAATTATATGATGATAATATTGCCATGTTTAATAACATCCCGAATCTAAGAGGTGTTTCTCCCTGGATTCTGTTCGATTTCCGTTCTCCATTCCGCTTTCATCCGACTAATCAGGAAGGCTGGAACCGCAAAGGTCTGGTGTCGGATCAGGGATACCGTAAGAAAGCATGGTACATCATGAAAGAATATTTTGATAAAAAGTAATTAACAAGGAGTTCTGATAGCATGAAAAACAACTATATATTTCTCTTTTTGTTTCCGATGATATTCGTAGTTTGGTGCAACGCGCAGCGAACAGAGTTCTTGTTGGAGAAAAACTGGAGATTTACAAAGGGCGATTATCCGCAAGCAAAAAAAGGGGAATTCAATGATGCCGGTTGGGAAATTGTTACCATACCACACGATTGGGCTATCTACGGACCATTTGACCGGAATAATGATTTACAGAAAGTGGCGGTTACTCAGAACTTCGAAACAATTTCTTCCGTAAAAACAGGTCGTACCGGAGGATTACCATACATCGGCGTAGGGTGGTACAGAAATTATTTTGACATCGAAGCTTTTGATATAAACAGTCAGGAGGTCAGACTTCTGTTCGATGGAGCAATGAGCGAAGCGCGTGTTTTCGTGAACGGACATGAAGTTTGTTTCTGGCCTTATGGGTATAATTCTTTTCATTGCGATGTAACAAACTATCTGAATGCAGATGGCAAAAATAATCTGCTGGCGGTACGTTTGGAAAATCTTCCGGAGTCATCCCGTTGGTATCCGGGTGCGGGTTTATATCGTAATGTTCACGTTATAAAAACGAATAAAGTGCATGTCCCTGTTTGGGGAATGCATGTAACTACCCCTTTCGTATCGAAAGAATATGCTGCTGTAAAACTGAAGACAACAATAGCCAATAACAATGGAGAAAACATCCGGGTTGTCACTTGTATAACGGATAAGAATGGAAATGTTGTAGTAAGCCGCGATGACACACAAAAATTAAATCCGGGAAAAGCTTTTGAACAAAATTTTATTGTGAATGATCCTGAATTGTGGTCGCCCGAAAATCCTCACTTGTATAGAATAACTTCCGGAATTTATCAGAACGAGATCCTGGTTGATCAATATAGCCTTTCGTTTGGCATTCGCGATATAAAATTCATTGCAGAGAAAGGTTTCTTTTTGAACGGAGAAAGACGAAAATTTCAGGGAGTATGTAATCACCACGATTTAGGACCTTTGGGCGCTGCCGTTAATGAAGCGGCTTTGCGTCGTCAGTTGACTTTATTGAAAGATATGGGTTGTGATGCTATCCGCACCACGCATAATATGCCTGCTCCTGAGTTGGTGCGGCTGTGCGACGAGATGGGATTTATGATGATTGTAGAAAACTTTGATGAATGGGATATCGCTAAGTGTAAAAACGGATATCATCGTTTTTTCAATGAATGGGCGGAGAAAGATATGGTGAATATGTTGCATAATTTCCGTAATAATCCTTCGATTGTAATGTGGAGCATTGGTAACGAGGTACCCAGTCAGTGTGATGATGAGGGCTATAAAGTGTCGGATTTCCTGCAAAAGATCTGTCATCGCGAGGATCCGACCCGCCCGGTTACTTCCGGTATCGATCAGGTTAGCTGTGTGTTGAAAAACGGTTTTGCTTCAACTATTGAAATACCGGGACTTAATTACCGCACGCAGCGTTATGCCGAAACCTATGAAAATACACCTCAAAAGTTGATTCTGGGATCTGAAACAGCTTCAACGGTTAGTTCGAGAGGTGTTTATAAATTTCCGGTTGAGAAAAAGGCAAATGCTTTATACGAAGATCATCAGTCATCTTCTTATGATTGGGAGTATTGTCCCTGGTCTAACGTGCCCGATGAGGATTTTGCTTTGGCCGAGGATTATGAATGGACGCTTGGACAATTTGTTTGGACGGGTTTCGATTACCTCGGCGAACCAACACCCTATCATACCGATGCATGGCCTAACCATAGCTCGATGTTCGGAATTATTGACCTCGCCAGTATTCCCAAAGACCGCTATTACCTCTACCGGAGTGTGTGGAATAAAGAGGAAACCACGCTCCATATTGTTCCTCACTGGACATGGACAGGTCGGGAAAATGAAATTACCCCTGTTTTTGTCTATACCAGTTATGAGTCGGCCGAATTGTTTGTGAATGGCAAGAGCTATGGCAGGAAGACCAAAAACAGCAAATCGTTTGACGACCGCTATCGCCTGAGGTGGATGGATGTGGTGTACGAACCAGGCGAATTGAAAGTGGTTGCGTATGATAAGGATACTAAAGCAGTGGAGGTTAAAACGGTTAAAACGGCAGGCAAACCTTACCGTGTAGAGCTGATTCCCGACAGGACATCCTTGCGTGCCGATGGGAGAGACCTGGCCTATGTCAATGTCCGTGTGGTGGATAGAGAGGGAAATTTGTGTCCGCACGACGACAGCATGATTCAGTTCTCGGTGAAAGGAGAGGGTAACTACCGGGCTTCAGCTAACGGAGATCCAACTTGTCTGGAATTGTTCCATTTACCTAAAATGTCTGTGTTTAAAGGTCAATTGACAACCATTGTTCAATCCGGGGAGAAATCAGGAGTAGTGGTGTTGGAAGCAAAAGCAAAGGGCCTGAAAACAGGGGTACTCAGAATCAATGTGGAATAAATAAATTAAGAATTAAATAGAGATATGAGACAGTATTGTTGGTTAAGTTGTATTCTGGTTTTGCTTTTGATGAGTGGTTGCGCTAGTGAACGAAAACTGGAAACAGTTATTGATGAAGCGCTACTCTTTTCAGAGCAACAGAGTCTGTTGATGGCCGAAAAATACGCCGATCAGGAGGGCGTTTTACCCCGTTCGTATGTGGATGGTCGTGATACTTATTCTGATTCCCGTTGGTGGTGTAGTGGTTTTTTTCCGGGCGTATTGTGGTATGTTTATGAGAATGGTAATAGTCCTGAAGTGCTGAGATATGCCAAAGCGTATACCCAACGAGTGGAAAGAGAAAAATATACAACCGATAATCATGACGTTGGCTTCATGTTGTACTGTAGTTTCGGCAACGGACTTCGCCTGACGGAAGATGAATCATATAAGGAAGTGTTGCTTACAGGAGCAAAATCCTTATCAACCCGTTTTAATCCGAATGTTGGGTTGATTAAATCCTGGGATCATAATAAGCAGATATGGCAATACCCGGTTATCATCGACAATATGATGAACCTGGAGTTATTGCTTTGGGCTGCAAAGTATTCAGGCGACTCTGCCTTTTTGAAAATGTCGGTGTCGCATGCCGACAAAACCATGGAGCATCACTTCCGACCCGATTACAGTTCCTATCATGTAGTGTCGTATGATACTATCACCGGATTACCGCATCATAAACAAACTCATCAGGGATATGCTGATGAATCGTCCTGGAGCCGGGGGCAAAGCTGGGGTCTATATGGCTATACCTACCTTTACCGGGAACTGAAAGATCAGCGTTACCTGGATCAGGCGGTCAGTATTGCTGAGTATTTAATTGCACATCCACGGATGCCCAACGATTATATTCCTTATTGGGATTATGATGCCCCTGATATTCCCGATACATACAGGGACGTGTCTGCTGCTTGTATTATGGCATCAGCATTAATAGAGTTGAGTGAATTCGTAGATGTAACAACTGCCCGAAAATACATGAATGTTGCTGAAAAGCAAATCAGAATACTGGCTTCCCCGGCTTATACTGCCAGATTAGGTGAAAATGGTTCTTTCATTCTCATGCACAGTGTAGGAGCTTATCCATTTAATTCGGAAGTTGACGTCCCGCTTACTTATGCGGATTATTATTACGTAGAAGCACTAACGAGGTTTAAAAGAAAATTATCTGACAATCAGAAATAATGAGATCATTTTTCACATACGGAATTTGCGTGATATTACTTTTTTCTTGTAAAGGAAAGAGTAGGTATGATGCTTTCAGTCCCGGCAAATTGTGGCCCGACAATAATGGTGTCCATATCAATGCGCATGGAGGTGGAATCTTATTTGAAAATGGTCGCTATTACTGGTTTGGCGAACATAAAACGCCGGGTAACGAAGGGAATGTTGCCAATGTTGGTGTGCATTGTTATTCTTCAGAAGACTTGTATAACTGGAAAGATGAAGGTGTTGTATTGACTGTTGATCCGGTAGGGTCAGGTAGTGATATTGAAAAAGGATGTATCATTGAACGACCCAAAGTGATTAAGAATCAAAAGACCGGTAAATATGTGATGTGGTTTCATCTGGAGCGTAAGAATAACAATTATTCAGACGCGCTCAGTGGTGTCGCCGTTGGTAATGAGATTACAGGACCCTATCAATATTTAAAGTCTGTAAGACCCAATTCCGGATTTTATCCACTCAATGTCAGTGAAATACATAAACAGAAAACGTCGTCTGTTGATAATATAAAGTTTAACGGTTGGAGTCTTCCTGCGGATGTGGATGCTTTGAGTATCCTGGTCAGGGATTTATCCAAAGGACAAATGGCCAGGGATATGAATTTATTTGTTGATGAGGATCAGAAGGCCTATCATATTTATTCCTCAGAAGAAAACAGTACGTTGCATATTGCTGAATTGACGGATGATTATCTTTCACATACGGGAAGATATATCCGCTGTTTTCCGGGGCGATTCATGGAAGCGCCTGCCATGTTCAAAAGAAAGGGAAAATATTACCTGATGATGTCGGGATGTACAGGTTGGCGTCCCAATCAGGCACGTTCAGCAGTAGCCGATTCAATTATGGGTGAGTGGGTTGAATTGGGAGATCCGTGTCTGAATGATACGACAGGCACCACTTTCTACTCTCAAAGCACTTGTATTTTCCCCGTGCAAGGGACTGAAGATGCCTTTATCTATATGGGTGACCGCTGGAATCCGGAAGACGCGATTGATGGGAGGTATGTATGGCTTCCGGTAAAATTTGAGGATGATCGTTTTTTTATCGAATGGAAAGATTCGTGGAAAAAAGATTTGTTTGATTCGTCGGGAGAGAATTAAAGGAAATATAAATTATAAAAGGGAAAAGAAGATAGAATGGAATTGAAAATACAGGTGTTGAGGATTGTATGCTCATTTATGATGATGTGCCTGGTTGGTAATCTTTCGGGAGGTACAGTTGAAATCGATTTGTCGGGAGAATGGGGGTTTCAGACGGATGTAATGGACTTCCGGAGAGGATCGTTATCACCCCGTTATAATCATAAGTTACAGGAGAAGATAGTGCTGCCGGGAATAACCGATGATTTTCAGATTGGTTATAAATCGCCTTATCGGCACATCGACCGCCTGACACGTAAATATGAATATATGGGACCGGCCTGGTATCAACGCGAAATAACTATTCCCGCAGAATGGAAAGGTAAAAGGATATTCGTTTATTTTGAAAGGACACACTGGTTAAGTTCTATCTATGTTGATACAAAGGAGATTAGTAAGGTTGATTATATCAGTGTGCCTCATGTACATGATCTTACCGGTTTTGTGACGCCGGGTAAGACTCACCTGATTACAGTCTGTATCGACAATCGTTTTCAGTACAATACACATAAATGGAATCATGCACATACTGAATTTACCCAGATTAACTGGAATGGAATCCTCGGTGAGATGAAACTGATGGCTTTAGATCCTGTTTATCTCGATGATTTACAGGTTTATCCTGATATCAGCGATAATTCGGTGAAAGTAAAAATTCAGATTAAGAATTATTCAAAATCAAAATTCACAGGAAAAGCTGCTTTTTCAATTCAAGGAGATAATTATAATTTAAAGAAAGAGATTGCAGTTAGCGGAAAAGATTCTGTTTTCGTCGTTGAGGAGAAAATATTATTAGGTGACAATATAAGATTGTGGGATGAATTCAATCCCCATCTTTATAACATAAGTTGTGAGTTGACAACCCAAACAGAAGAAAAAACCTGTCAGCACGAGAAGGCGACAGTTTTCGGTATGCGGGAAGTTAAACAGGGGAAAAACCATGTTTTAATTAATAACCGGCCTGTTCATCTGAGAGGCAATGTTGAAAATGCCGTATTTCCGAAGACCGGTTATGCTCCTGTTGACGACGCTTCGTGGGAACGTTTGATGTTAATTATGAAAGACTATGGAATGAATCACATGCGTTTTCACTCCTGGTGTCCTCCGAAAGCCGCATTCAGAATGGCCGATAAGCATGGCATTTACCTGGAAGTAGAAATGCCTATGTGGGGCAGGGATGCCGAACCGGATGAAGACCGCTATAATTTCTTTCGCCGGGAACAACTGGCAATACTCAGGGAATATGGTAACCATCCATCCTTTATTTTGTATTGTAACGGGAATGAGATAACCGGCAATTTTGATTTCATAGAAGAATTAACAGCCAATGGACGTGCCATTGATAACCGGCACCTTTACAGCGGTTCCACTGCCCGTACCCGTGTAAAGTCGGATCAGTATTATGTGTCACAGCAAACAAACAAAGGACCGGTTAAAGTGTATGAAGGTTTACCTCAAACCAACTGGGACAGAAGTGCAGAGTCGGATGTAGATGTGCCTGTTATTTCGCATGAGTCCGGTCAGCGCTGTATTTATCCGAATTTTGATGAAATCGCAAACTTTACCGGACCGGTTGAGGCCAGGAACTTTGAGGTGTTCAGAGAAATGCTGGAGGCAAATGGAATGCTCGACCAGGCTCATGACTTTTTCCGGGCATCGGGAGCACTTACTGTGGTAGAATACAAAGCAGTTATCGAGGCCTTACTCAGATCGGGTAAATCCGCTGGTTTCCAGTTACTGTCGATCAACGATTTTCCTGGTCAGGGATATGCACCGGTAGGTATACTTGATCCGTTCTGGGAGTCGAAGGGGTTGATAACGCCTGAAAAATTCAGGGAGTTTTGTGCGCCTACGGTCGCATTGCTGCGCTATGATAAGAGTGTATTTTATGCGAATGAGACTTTTACAGCAAAGGCTGAAGTGTACAACTATAGTCGTGCCGCAATAAAAAACGCAAAAATATCGTGGAGTGTAACTGACAACTCAGGAAAGATTCTCCGGAAAGGAAGATTAAAAACGCAAACCATAGCTAATGACGGAGTTTTTCCGGTAGGAGACTTCACGTTTAATCTCAGGGGAATTGATGTCCCACAGAAACTATCAGTCAACCTGTTCATTAATGAGGATATTAAAAACAGCTGGAATATCTGGGTATATCCACCTCATACTCTCCTGATGAAATCTACGGATGAGGTATTATACACAAGGGAATTTGATGAACAGGCAAAACAATACCTGTCACAGGGGAAAAAGGTAGTCTTTTGTCCGATGCCAACGAAGGTAAAAGGTCGCAAGTCGACTTTCCACAATCACTTCTGGAATCCTATCATGTTTGCCTGGCATCCAATGACAATCGGCTGTCTGATTCATGAGAACCACCCTGTTTTTGATCACTTTGTTACTACTTATCATACTGATTGGCAATGGTGGGATATTCTTGAAAATGCGAAAGTAATTGAAATGAAAAATGCTCCGAATGGGTTACGCCCTTTTATTCAGGTAATTGATAGTTATGATAACAATGAAAAACTAGGAATTGGCTTTGAAGCAAAAGCAGGGAATGGGAAATTGCTTGTACTTGCACTGGATACGGAGAAAGATATGGAGAACCGTCCGGCTACCCGCCAGTTACTTATGAGTATTGATAACTATGTTAACAGCGATAAGTTCAATCCGGAGATAACAGTAAATGAAGATATGATTCAGTCATTTTTAATCTCTGAGTAAAAAAACAATGAAACTACTACTCACTATAAAATTCCTGTTGATAACGGTTTGTGTTTCTTTTGCTCAGGAAATACGCCTGACTGAGTTTGCAGATCTGAAACAGATTTACGGGAAACCACTGTCATCAGATGATTTGTTGCCCATGAATGAGTTGGGAGTTGACTTTGGTTATGTTTTATATGAATCGGAGGTTTTGATTGCTTCAGAAGAATCGGTACTAAAGGTAGAAAATATACGGGATTTTGCCGCTGTATATCTTGACAATGAATTACAGGGAGCGATTGCTGATAATCACAAGCAGCTAAGACTTAAATCGATGCCGGGAAAATACAGGTTGAGATTATACGTGGAAAATATTGGCAGGATTACTTATGGTCCGGAGATACTTGATAATTTAAAAGGCGTTTTCGGTGAGATACAATTAAATGAAGAAATTATTAAACATTGGACATTGACCGAATTGAAAGTGAAATCATTTGATATTAAACATTTAAAATTTTCTGATATAGGACAACATACAACTCCCGGATTTTATAAGGCGACCTTTTTAACCAGAAGACCCCGGGATAAATATCTTGATTTATCAGGTTGGGGAATGGGTGAAGCCTGGATTAACGGGAACTATTTAGGATCATTCTGGGAACAAGAAAATCAACAATCTATCCTGATTCCAGCTGCCCTTCTAAGAAAAGGGATGAATGAAATAGTTGTTTTTGAATTGAAAAACAACCAGCAAAAGTCATTTAAATTTTCGGATGTTCCTGTATTTAAATAAGAATTTTTTAAAAGCGAAAACCAAACAAAATTTTATTCTCCTGTCAATCACTAAACAACAATATTTCATGAAAAAAGTGTTATTCTTCTTCTTAATCATACTAACCCATCGCTCCCTGATTGTGGCGCAAACTCCGGTTTACCTGGATGAAAATCAGCCGATGGAGAAACGCATTGAAGATGCATTATCGAGAATGACATTGGAAGAAAAGGTAGCAATGTGTCATGCTCAATCTAAATTCAGCTCTCCCGGGGTTCCTCGCTTGGGGATACCTGAGAATTGGATGACTGACGGTCCGCATGGTATACGTCCCGAAGTAGCTTGGGATAAATGGTATCAGGCCGATTGGACCAACGATTCCTGTATCGCATTTCCGGCTTTAACTTGTCTTGCCGCTACATGGAACACCGATATGGCATTACTCTATGGAAAATCTATTGGAGAAGAGGCTCGATATCGCAACAAGAATGTGCTGTTAGGACCCGGGGTGAATATTTATCGTACACCCTTAAACGGACGTAATTTTGAATACATGGGAGAGGATCCTTTTTTGGCCTCACGGATGGTTGTACCTTATGTTAAAGGAGTGCAGTCGAACGGTGTAGCTGCTTGTGTAAAGCATTTTGCGTTGAATAATCAGGAGACAGAGCGACACAACATCAACGTTGTTGTAGATGACAGAGCCTTGTATGAGATATATCTACCAGCATTTAAAGCTGCAGTACAGAAAGGAAATGCATGGGCAATCATGGGCGCATACAATAAGTATAAGAATCAATGGTGCTGCCATAATCAATATTTGTTGAATGACATTTTAAGAGGAGAGTGGGATTTTGATGGTGTGGTTGTGTCCGATTGGGGAGGTGTTCATGATACCATGCAAGCCATTTATAATGGATTGGATATGGAATTTGGTACATGGACAGATGGTATGTCAAAGAGCAAAACCGGAGGATACAATCAGTATTATCTGGCAGATTCTTTTCTGGAGAAGTTGAGGACGGGTCAAGTCCCTGTTTGTGAGCTGGATAAGAAGGTTCGGAATGTGCTTCGTTTGATTTATCGCACAACGATGAATAGTAAACGACCTTGGGGTGCTTTTGGTACAGAGGAACATGCTTTAGCCGGCCGTAAAATTGCAGCAGAAGGAATTGTGTTGTTGAAGAATCAGGATAATGTGTTACCATTAATTACAGAGAAACTAAAAAGAATATTGGTTGTTGGCGACAATGCAGTGAGAATGATGACAGTAGGTGGAGGCAGTTCTTCACTAAAAGCAAAATATGAAATTTCACCTCTTGATGGAATAAGGAAAAGAGTTGGAGATAATATACAGGTTGTTTATGCAAGAGGATATAGAGGGCCCGAATTAAAATCATACAATGGTGTGTTGGCCAGACAAATTCCTGATGACCACAGAAGTGACGAAGAGTTACTGAAAGAGGCTTGTGACGAGGCAAAATTGGCTGATGTTATCATTTTTATCGGAGGTTTGAATAAAGCTGAGAGACAAGACTGTGAGTCACATGACCGACGGGACCTGGGATTGCCATACAATCAGGATGAACTAATAATCGAACTGTGTAAAGCAAATAAAAATATTGTTTTCGTAAATATTTCGGGAAATGCAGTAGCAATGCCATGGGTGAAGCAAGTTCCTGCAATATTGCAGGCATGGTATTCAGGTACTGAGGCTGGTAATGCCATTGCATCAATATTATTCGGTGATGTAAATCCTTCGGGAAAATTACCTTTTACTTTTTTCGAAAAGCTTGAAGATATTGGTGCGCACAAACTGGGAGATTATCCCGGTATTAATAAGGAACAAACGTATAGGGAAAGTATTTATGTCGGTTACAGATGGAGTGACAAAGAAAATATCAAGCCGCTGTTTTCTTTCGGCCATGGTTTGAGTTACACAACTTTCGAATACGGAGAAGTAAAAGTTGATACATGCGAAATGACAAAAGATGAACAAATAACATTTACTATTGAAATAACGAATACAGGGGAGGAAGATGGATATGAAACAGTTCAATTATACATTTCGGATAAAAAGTCATCCTTGCCCCGACCAGTTAAAGAATTAAAGGGCTTTAGTAAAGTTTTTTTAAAATCAGGAAGCAGTCAGAGTGTGACTTTCACAATCGACAAAGAGTCATTGAGTTATTTTGATGATGTTCAGCATAAATGGATTGCCGAAGCGGGTGAATTTGAAGCTTTAATAGGGAGTTCTTCGACAGATATCCGATCTAAAATAAATTTTTATTTACAATAAATTTCCAGAATCAAATGAGAAAGTACAAAGCAATTTATTCAGTATTGTTTGTTTTTTTAAGCATGGTTGTCTTTTCGCAAAACGAGAAAGAAAGTCCTGTATACAAAAACCCGAAACAAGACATAGAGAAACGGGTGGATGACTTGCTTTCCAGAATGACCCTGGAGGAAAAAGTATACCAGTTGAACCAATATACGCTCGGACGTAATGACAATAAGAACAATATTGAGGAAGTGTTGAAACAAAAACCGGCAGAGTTGGGATCGGTTATCTACTTCAACAATGATCCGAAACTACGTAACGAAGTGCAACGTCAGGCGATGGAGAAATCGCGTTTGGGTATCCCGATGATATTCGGTTATGATGTGATCCATGGTTACAGAACAGTTTATCCAATATCACTGGCGCAGGCCTGTTCGTGGAATCCTGAACTGGTGGAGCAGGCTTGTGCAGTTGCAGCTCAGGAGGCAAGAATGTCGGGTGTTGACTGGACTTTCTCTCCTATGATCGATGTAGCACGCGATGGACGTTGGGGACGGGTAGCTGAAGGATATGGTGAAGATCCTTATACAAATGCGGTTTTCTGTGTGGCTTCGGTAAAAGGTTATCAGGGAAAAGACATGTCTGATCCCAAGAAAGTAGCGGCCTGTCTTAAACATTATATTGGTTACGGAGCTTCGGAGGGTGGACGTGATTATGTTTATACCGAAATATCTGCCCAGTCGCTGTGGGATACCTATATGTTACCTTATGAAGCAGGAGTTAAGGCCGGAGCAGCGACACTGATGAGTTCTTTCAACGACATAAGCGGAACGCCCGGTACTGCTAATGCATACATCCTGCGCGACATATTAAAGAACCGTTGGAAACACGATGGTTTTGTCGTTTCCGATTGGGGAGCCATTCAGCAACTCAGGTCTCAGGGAGTGGCAGGTGATAAAAAGGAAGCTGCACTTAAAGCTTTTACTGCCGGTGTGGAAATGGACATGATGAATAATTGCTATGATATGCATCTGGCTGAATTGGTAAAGGAAGGAAAAGTACCAATGTCGATGCTCGATGATGCGGTAAAACGTGTGTTGCGTGTGAAATTTCGCCTGGGACTTTTTGAAAATCCGTATACTCCGGAAACAGATGAAAAAGAACGTTTCCTCTTGCCCGCCAGTTTGAAGATTGCTGAACAACTTGCAGAAGAGTCGCTGGTGTTGCTTAAAAATGAAAATAATACTTTGCCATTGTCGGGTCAAACGAAGATAGCCGTAATAGGACCATTGGCAAAAAGCAGGTGGCATTTGCTGGGTTCCTGGGCAGCACATGGAAATACGGATGATGTGATAACGATTTATGATGGACTGGAAACTGAATTGGGAAATAACGTTCAACTTTCGTATGCTGAAGGATGCGCATTTGATGGTAATGATACATCAAAATTTGCTGAAGCTCTGGATGCCGCAACAAAATCGGATGTCGTAATTCTTTGTCTGGGAGAGAAAAAAGACTGGAGTGGAGAAAATGCATCACGTTCGACTATCGCTTTACCCAAGATCCAGGAGGATTTGGTAATGGAATTGAAAAAGGCAGGTAAACCGCTTATTTTACTGCTTTCAAGCGGACGTCCACTCGAACTTAACAGATTAGAACCGTTGAGTGATGCCATGGTAGCAATATGGCAGCCCGGTATTATGACGGGCAAAGCCGTTGCGGGCATACTAAGCGGACGGGTGAATCCATCCGGAAAGTTATCGATGACATTTCCTTACGCTACAGGACAAATTCCGGTTTATTACAATGCCCGACAAAGTGCACGAACCCATCAGGGGAACTATCAGGATATACCAACAATTCCTCTTTATGAATTTGCCCATGGCCTGAGCTATACAAACTATGTGTACAGTGACATAAAGGCTTCTGCAACTACAATAAAACGCGGAGATAAATTGTCGTTTGAGATAGCTGTTACAAATGCAGGAAAAATGGATGGGAAGGAAACTGTACATTGGTTTATTACTGATCCTGTCTCAACCATATCACGCCCGGTAAAAGAACTGAAGTATTTTGAAAAGAAGTTGCTAAAAGCCGGAGAAACAAGGGTTTATAGGTTTGAAGTTGATTTGATGCGTGATTTCGCATTTGTGGATAGCACCGGGAAACGATTTTTAGAATCGGGTGATTATTATGTGATGGTAAAAGATAAGAAAATAAAAATAGAATTAGTGGATTAGTGCTCTTTTAAAACAGATTACCTTAAAGATTATAAAATGAACAAGAAAAAATTGAAATTGAAACTTTTATCGGTAGTTGCATTCCTGTTACTTAGTTTGAATGGTTATGCTGAAACGATTAAGATTTTAGCCATCGGGAACAGCTTTTCCGAAGATGCGATTGAGAATTATTTGTATGAATTGGGACAGGCTGATGATGTTACCTTCGTTATAGGTAATATGTATATCGGTGGTTGCAGCCTGGAAACACACTGGAATAATGCCTCCAATAACAGTGCAGCATACGAATACCGTAAAATAGTGAACGGAGTTAAGTCAAAAACGGCAGGTACGAATCTCGAAACAGCCATTGCTGATGAGGATTGGGATTATATCACTTTTCAGCAGGTGAGTCAAAATTCCGGTGTGTACTCCAGCTATTTCCCCTATATAACCAATTTGCTGGCTTATGTGAAAGAGAAGGCAACTAATCCGAATGTGAAATATGCTTTGCATATGACATGGGCTTATCAACAAAACTCAACTCATTCGGGCTTTGCGAATTACAACAAGGACCAGATGACTATGTTTAATGGTATCCTTGATGCGGTAAGCCGCTGTGCTACAGCAGAAAATATAAGTATTGTGATTCCTTCAGGAACGGCAATACAAAATGCTCGCACCAGTTTCATAGGTGATAACCTTTGTCGCGATGGATATCATCTGGATTATGAGATTGGACGCTTCACAGCTGCATGTACATGGTATGAAAGAATAACCGGAAATGATGTGCTTAGTAATACATATACACCTTCAGGCCTCTCAGATAGAAATGCTGAAGTTGCCAGAAAGGCAGCCCATAGTGCTGTACAATATCCATCAAAGGTTACCGATGTGGATGTAGAACTACAACAACCAGATGGGAATTTCTATGCATGGAACCTGACTAATGTGGGTCATAATGGTTTGAATAGCGGTGTTCTTGCTTTTCCTGAAAAAAGTATGACACTGGAATGCTGGCTTTATATTGATGATGCAAGTGGTAATAATGCAGCAGGTGTAAATGTCATCTCAAACAGGCACAACGGAAATCAGGGGTTCTCGCTTAATTTAGCAAACAATAGTGCTACCAGTACCGAGGATGTGAGATTCTTTTTTAAGAATACAAAGAACGATGGAACGTATGATCAGGCCTTCGGTATTTACTTGCCTCGTGCGGCATTTTCTAATCAGTGGGGGCACCTTGCTTTTGTAATTTCTTCGGATGAATTAAAAGCGTATGCCTATCTGAATGGAGAACTATACGAAGTGATTGAAGATATTTTCACAAGTTGGGTTGGCAACAGGTTGACTGATCAGTTGTGGATAGGACGCTGGTACTCGAACAGTCCCACCTTTTATGGGAAAATGGCAGATATTCGTGTCTGGAATGTTGCCCGGAGTGCATCTGAAATTGCAGAAAACTACAATCAACGATTGAAAGGAAACGAAACAGGTCTGAATGTGTATTATAACTTCGACAATTTTGATCAGACTATCATAAATGCTGCAAATCCCGGTACCAATAATGGATCTTTGCTACCGGCTACTACCTGGACAACTATGCATTCTTCTGAAGTTCTTTCAGGGATACCTTTAAACCTGGCTATTGTGAACAATATGCTTACATGGGAAGCCACCGGCGATAGTTGGATGGTTGAGTGTGTTGAAAAAACAAGCGGAAATATTTTGCTGAGTGAACAGGTTGTAACGACCTCATACTCCCTTGAAAATATCAATTTGCCGTATGGTGCAGCGTATTTTATCCGTGTGCGAACTTTCAATAATCAGGTGTACTCGGATTGGGCTACTATTGATGTGAGTACGACCGGATTAACCGGAGCGCAGACAGATGTAAAGCTTTCTTTTGAAGGTGATTTGCTGGTTGTAAATTCTGATGTTGCCCGTTCGTTCAATTTTTTTGCAGTTGATGGGCGTCTGGTTCGTTCGGTAAATCTGATTCCGGGTAGAAACGAAATCAGCGGACTTGCAAGGGGTTTTTACCTGGCTGAAAAGCAAAAGATAGTTGTGAAATAAGTCAGCTATATAATATAAATAACGTGTTAATAATAATTTTTTAATTTAAGTATCATGAAAAAATTTTATGCTTTTAATCGTATGTTATTGTTCGTTTCAGTAGTGCTTTTATCCTGTGGATTGCATGCTCAAAACAACTTTTATGCCTGGGATATGACCACGGCCCGACCCGGTGCTACAGATGGGATGGCCTGTGGCGCACTCGGCTTTACAGAAACTGATATTACTATTGAGATGTGGCTCAATATCTCCACTGAGAATTTTACAAGTGGGGTAACAATTGTTTCAACAAGACATGATGGTGTGAAGGGTTTTAGTCTTGATGTTAGTAATGATGGTAGACTCAGAGGTTTTTTTCGTAACGATAATGGTGATAAGTTAAACGGTAGAACTGATTTTGTATTTCCGTTTTTCTTTGAAAAAGCAGATATTGTTGATAAATGGGTGCATATCGCGATTGTTTTCTCATCAACAGATAATGTGGCACGCAGTTACCTTAACGGGGAAGTTTATCAGGATCTTGTAAAAAGTGAAGACCCCTATTTACCCTATGAAATTGGTTGGATTGGTAATGCTACTGGTGCCATGCGTTTAGGTTACTGGTACGAAGCAAAAGCAAAATTAAATGCTAAAATTGCAGATTTTCGTATATGGTCTGTGGGACGTACTGATGAGCAAATTAAAGCCAACTATACTAAAAACCTGACAGGTACATATGAAGAACATCCCGGATTATATTTGAATTACAGATTTTATACCTACGAAAGAGGCTTAGTTAACGATGCAAACCCGACTGTTACAACGAACAAAGCCTGGTGTAACCCGGAAACTGATTGGAATACTTATTACAAACGTGAAACCTTGTCGGCCTATCCCGAAAATCTGACTGTGAATGACCAGGTTCTTTCCTGGGATACCGGTGTCGGCGAATGGGAAGTTTCTTTTTATAAATCTGCAGATGACACAAATGTTTTTACAGATACCATTTCTACAAACCAGATCACAGTAAATGAAATTAATGCGCTAACTACAAATACCAGTTATTATGCGAAAGTAAGGACGCTAAACACTAATGTTTGGTCTGGACAAGTCACTTCTGAAGCCTTTACTGTATCCAGAGTTTCGACAGGCGTTGATAATGTTGAGAACCAAACTAAACTGAGTGTGAATAATGGTACGTTAATCATACATGCTGAGTTTCCTCAAACACTTGCAATCTATACTGTTAACGGACAGTTGATTCGTAGTGTCAAAGTCGTTGCGGGTGAAAATACCGTGTCAAACTTATCAAAAGGGTTGTATCTGGTTAATAATCAGAAAGTAGTTGTCAGATAATTAATTGATCTTTTAAGTGAATTACAATGGGGCAATAGAAAAAAATGCCCCATTGTACTATTCACAGAAATCTCCATCCCCCCACCTTAAGCGTAAAATTACGAATGAAAAAAAATATTACATTTCCATTTTGGCTATTGATCTTCCTGCTTTGTTTTTTAAACCCGATCAGTGTAAAAGCCGGGAGTGGTGATTTTGGAGCATGGAACTTAACTGCTGATCACAATGGGTTGAATTGCGGTAATATAACTTTTACAGAGAAAGAGCTTACTGTAGAGTTTTGGATTTACATTGATGAAAAGGATGGAAAAAATATGGATGGCACAGCCATCATAAGTAACAGACATGATGGAAGTCATGGTTTTACTGTCAGCCTGAATAAAAATGCTAAAAACCAGGATAAGATTGATCTTCGTTTTTGGTTTAAAACGGTTAATGATGCCATCTACGCTTTTTGGATACCCCGTGAAAATTTCTCCGGCAAGTGGAATCATGTGGCTTTTGTCATTTCATCGAAAGATAAAAAAGCATCGGCTTATTTGAATACGGAATTGTATAGTGTTATCGAAACGATCAACGGAGACTGGAAAGGAAACATCAAATCTGATGGTACTAATGTAGGCAATTTGTGGTTGGCTTCCTGGTATACTGCTCCCAAATTCAACGGTAAAATTGCTGATTTCAGGGTGTGGAATACAGCGCGGAGTGTAGATGAAGTTAAGGCAAACTATACAAAATTCCTGACAGGAAACGAATCCGGCTTGCACAAATATTATACTTTCGACGATGAGGTGTTTGCCCAAAAGCCGGTTAATCTTTTGATAGTAAACGATAGCCTGACATGGACAGCCGAAGGTGAAGCATGGGAGGTGGAAGTACGTTCACTGGTTGATAACGCTGTTTTAAAATCTGAAATTGTAACAGAAAAATCATTTGCGCTGACAGGTTTAGACGCTAACACTGTTGTGTACGTGAGAACCATGAACAACGGATTTTATTCAGCCTGGGCATTTCATTCGGATATCATAAAAGTGGGATGTGTGGGCGATAGTAATACCTACGGTGCAGAGGCTACCGACAGGTTAAAATATGCGTGGCCTGTGCAGATACGCGAAATGCTAGGCGATACCTATGAAACCCGGAATTTTGGGGTCAACGGTGCGCTTATGATGAACCACCTGAATGATGCATGGAAGAATAAAACTGCTTACAGCGGGAATAAAGCTTATGATCCGGATATTATCGTAATCGCTTTAGGAACAAATGACTCCAAAGATGGTTATTGGGATGCTGTGAAGTTTAAAAATTCGTACATCGATTTAATTAATGAGTTCAAAAGTTATTCTGCCGACCCTGAAATTTATATGGCAACACCGATCAGGGCATATAGCAGTACCTGGTCGATAAACGATCAGACTATACGGGAGCAGGTAATCCCTGCCATGAAGGAAATAGCAAAAGAAAAGGGACTTACTCTTATTGACTTATATGCTGTGACAACTAATATCGCAAATTTAATGGCATCCGACGGAATTCATCCCGGGGATGAAGGATTGCGGATTATGGCACGAAAAATTGCAGACATTATGCAGCTGAAAAAACCGGTAATACAAACAAACAGTAGCACGACTTCGGCCTCTTATGCAGCGTATTATTGGTATAAGGACGATGCACTTATACATGATGCAACTACGTATAACTACACGGCAACGGAAGCCGGAATTTACAAAGTTGCCATTCAGCTCACAAGTAAAACTGATGATGTTGTTGTATCGGAACCGGTAGAGGTGAACGAGGCGAATACGGTATTATATGCTACCGGCGATTTTCCCTTATCGGTTGATATATTACCGGTATATGATGAGTTGAAAGTTGTTTCTTACTTCGACTATATTCAGGTTGCCAAAGGATTAGGTGCAAGTCTGACGCTTTATGATAGTGGCGGAAGATGTTTAAAAAAACGGCAACTATCATCAGAATTAGAATTTATACGTATTTCATCGCTACCTAAAGGTGTGTATCTGTGTAAGATCATAAAAGGCGACTCGGTATATATAACCAAATTACTAAAATAGGTCTGAATCTCGTACCGAATCATTCACCTATTCAGGTATAAACATTCAAATAAATATATGAAGAACATTTTAATTGTTTTACTGGTATTGTCAGGTATTTTTACTACTTATGCTCAGTCGCCACTGGATCTGCGTATCGATGAGCTGTTAAATGCCATGACCACGCAGGATAAATTGGAGCAGATGTATACTAACCGTACCAGCTTCGGAGGAACTTTGGCTAATGTGCGTTTAGGAATACCCGGTTTTGTAATGGGGGATAGTCCTCATGGAGTACGTTTAACCGCTGATCGTTTTGATCGTACTGCGACAGCTTTCCCTACAGGGATCGCTATGGCTGCTTCATGGGATGAAGAATTGGTAGGCAGGATCGGTGAGTCAATGGGCCTTGAATTCTGGTCGTTTGGTCGCCATCAGGCTTTAGGTCCGTGTCTTGATCTGGCACGTGATTCCCGTGGAGGACGAACTGCTGAAAGCGGAGGCGAAGATCCGTATTTAGCCGGACATTTAGCAAAATCATTTACCATTGGTATGCAGAAATATCCGGTAATTGCTACCTTAAAGCATTTTATGGGCGAGAGTATGCAGTCGAACCGCCTGAAAATGGATGTGATTGCCAGTCAGCGGTGGATGATGGATTTTTCAGGATATAATTTCCGTATTCCAATACAGGATGCAGGCGCCATGAGTGTTATGGGGTCTTATAATAAGATTAACGGGACTAAAGCTGCTGAGAACAGTATGTTGTTAAGAACAATCTTGCGTGAACGCTGGGGATTTCCGTTTTATGTGGTTTCGGACTGGGCTAATATCGATGATGCAAGAAATGCGGCACGTGCAGGAACCGAGCTATGTATGGGTTCATCAATCTATGAAGCTGACTTGCCGTCGTTGGTTGAGAATGGACACATAACCATGGTGCAGATCGATAATGCAGTAAAGAATATTTTGAGGACAAAAATCCTCAATGGGATGTTAGACTATTATCCGGCAGGTAGTGAATCTAACGTTAAGTCAAAAGAAATTTCAGATGTGAATCTGTTAGCTGCCAGGAAATCGATAATTTTACTTAAAAATGAGATTTCAGGAACTACCCCTATTCTCCCACTGCAGAAAACGGGAATAAAGATAGCCCTTATCGGACCTAATGCCATGGCCGAAAACCTGAATTGTTCGGGAAGTAGTGCTACAAATCCTCCATATGCTATTAGTATCAGAAAAGGATTGGAAGATAAAATAGGAAGTGCCGTTATAACCTATGTTAAGGGTTGTGATATCAACTCTACATCCAGAACCGGTTTTGCTGAAGCGAAAGCGTTGGCAGCTACAGCAGATTATGTGATTTTTGCCGGTGGACTGGATAATACGCAGGAAGGAGAACAAAGTTTTGGTCCTCATAACGATCGCGTTGGAGGCTCATTTGCATTGCCGGCTATCCAACAGGAACTGATGAATGAATTGGCAAGTGTGAATCCAAATCTGATTGCAATTATTCAAAGTGGCGGAGTCTGTACACTTAATACTTGTTTTTCTTCACTCAAAGGACTCATTTATTCCTTTTATGCGGCACAGGAAGCCGGGCATGCGATTGCCGACGTGGTTTTTGGAGATTACAATCCTGCTGGTCGTATGCCGCTTTCAATGCCTATGCAGGACAGCGATTTCCCGGTATGGGAAGAAGAAGTGTTCCGTAAATTTGAACAAAATCTGGATGGAGGTTACCGCTGGTTGGATGAAAAAGGTATTAAACCCCGGTATGCATTTGGATATGGCCTGAGTTATACTGAATTTGCCTATTCAAACCTTCAACTGCCAGCTACAGTAACTACAGGTGAGCCATTTACTGTAAGTGTTGACGTGAAGAATACCGGAGAGCGTGCAGGTGAAGAAGTAGTTCAGCTTTATGTAAGTGCACCCACTGATAAAGTGTGGATGCCTAAAAAGGAACTGAGAGGATTTCGGCGAATAAAACTTGAAGTTGGCGAAACTCAAACGATTACATTTAAGTTCTGTGCTGATGATTTTTATTACTGGAATCAGACCGGACGTAAATATGAAGTTCAATCAGGTAACTATATATTCCGTGTGGGAGGTAGCTCTGATAATTTACCGCTCTCGCAAACGCTTCCATTTGTCGCGGGGACTGCCAAACCCGATTTGCGTGTCACCCGTGTGTATACCATGCCACGATATCCGCTGAAAGGTCAGAAAGTAAGTTTTTATGCTTTAGTGAAAAACCAGGGTAATGCAGCTACTACCTCGGCTTCTGTGTATGGAATTTCATTTTCAGTTGCGGGGCAGGATGTCGCTACTACAGGGCAAACGAAAACAATTATTGCACCGGGACAAGTCCGGCTGATAGGATCAGAAGGAGTGTGGAATGCAGAAACAGCCGGGAGTATGCAACTGGGAGCTCAGCTTGCATTTGTCAATGGAAATGCCGAATGGGATACAAGTAATAATCTTTATACTACTGATATTAAGATTTATAATCCGGATGTTGTAGCTTCTGAATATAAAAATCTGGCGTATCTGAAAGAGCTTACTGTTTCTTCTGAAATTGGCAAATACAGGGGTAAACAGATGGTCGATGGTGACTTGTCTACCCGTTGGGATTCGGGGAACGGTACCGAAGAGTCGGCTATAGTCGATTTGGCAGCTTTATGCGATGTTGATAAGATAGAACTGTTTTGGGATACTGATTTTGCTAAGCACTATGTGCTGGAGAAATCGTTAGATGGTTCAAACTGGGCTGAATTAAAAAATGTTACAGAGGGTGCCGGTTCGGCAGAATATCATAGCTTTTCAGTGTTTGATACGCGTTATATCCGCATCCGATTTACTGAAAGAAATTCCGGTGCAGGTAAATTTTCATTACGTGAAATAAGGGTGTTTGGAACTGAAAAGAGTAAAATGCCTGCAGCCAGGGTGATGTTACAAGAGAAGGCGGTGTTACTCCCTCATGCTAAAACCTACGTAGATGGAACAGCCTCGACTAATCCGATAGATGGTGAGCTGACTTATCAATGGGAGCAAATCAGCGGACCGGAACAAGCTAATATAGTATCCCCTGATCTGTCTCTGACAGAAATATTATTCAATACAGCAGGTACTTACCTGTTTCGATTGACAGTGACAAATGGCGTCGATATGGCTTTCAGGAATTTCCCGATTGTTGTGAGTTATCCAACTATGGCCCATGATCTGGCACTTAAGAAATCGGCTTCAGCCTCTTCGTCGGAAAAAGTAAACATGTATCCGCAGGCGGGTGTTGATGCTAATGATAATACCCGTTGGTCATCGACACATAGAAATGGCGAATGGTGGCAGGTCGATTTACAACATCAGGTTAAACCATCGCAAATTTCGATCGTTTGGCATACTGAATATGCAAAGAAGTTTAATATTCAGGTTTCCCCTGATGGACAGACCTGGCAAACTTATGCTACGAATGATGCTTTTTCGGGAGGAACTTCGAAAAGTAATAATGAAGGTAATGTCTCGGGTCGTTATGTCAGGCTAAACTGTATAGAACGTTCTGGTCAATGGGAGAACTCTATCAAAACCTTCAATTTATATGGTGATTTTGTCACTACGACAAACAAGGTCCCGGTTGCTAAAGCTAACTATGAAATGCAAGGAAGCCTGATTACCCTAAAGGCCGGCGAAAGTTCGGATGCCGATGGCGATAATCTGACATACAAGTGGGAACAAATAGCCGGTCCTGCTTATGTAACTTTAACCAATGCAACTCAGTTATCGGCCACCATCTCAAATGTCCCGGGAGGTACGTATTATTTCAAATTAATAGTTGATGACGGAAAAGATGTTGACTTCACGATTCTTCATGTTATCGTGGATGAAGTAAACACACAGATAACAGTTTCTCCCCGGGATCAGGATAAATTAATAGTTTATCCCAATCCGGTTAATGACAGGGTATTCATACAGTGTTCCGGAATGGAGATGGCAAACAGAGCAGATGTATACAGTGTATCCGGAGAATTAATAGCCTCAAAAAAGATGCTGAATGGAAGTGTTTCCTTAAAGGAACTACCGAACGGGATCTATTATTTGTGCTTGTTTTCGGATAAACACAAAATTGGTGATGTGAAAGTCATGAAAATATAGGAACTGTTATTAGCATGTCTAACTCTGTTCACTCACTTGTCTGTACATCTCATGTTAAATTCATCATTCAACTGTTTTTTACTTTTTATTACCTTGTGTGACACTTACGACAGCAATAATAACAACCATCTACTTTGTAGAAGTGTTTTTTTGCCT
Source organism: Paludibacter sp. (assembly GCA_028691965.1). Classification (GTDB taxonomy): domain Bacteria; phylum Bacteroidota; class Bacteroidia; order Bacteroidales; family Paludibacteraceae; genus Paludibacter. The sequence continues at coordinate 71,308 of JAQUYE010000002.1, forward strand.
CCTTGATAGCTGATTCACAGTCATAAAAATTACCTAAATAGATACGATTTTCTATTGAGGGCATGAAAGAACATGTTGAAATGTGTACCTCATGTTCACTAGTTGGTTGAGCAACTCTGTTTAAATAATAATCTGCCATAGTTCTTCTTTTTAAAGTTAGTTGGTTATTTATTTTTGATTTTTCATGAATTTATTTAGTATCAATCATTCATTATTTATGTGTTATTAAGTAACGTGGTAAAGCCGATTGCAATGATTTGCTCAGTCGGGATGTGCATAATTTCACGCTTAATATGTCTTGAGTTGAAGTTTGTAGAAATCAAATATGTGTTAGTATATCTAAGTATTTCCATGTTGAAAAACATAAAGGTTTTGGTTGTCAATTAGTTGGATGTGCAATGTTAAGAATAGTTTTTGGGTTATGCAAAAAATAATCAAAAAATAATTACCTTGAAATATGAAGTTGTAATGTGACCTTACAGTAATGATTGGTGATATATAAAAAGGATTAATTGATGTGTTAACTTTTTTACACTCTTAATGTGTTAAATGCTTTGTTTTGTTTCCGAAATGCACTATATTTGCAGCATAATGGAAATGAAATCAAGTTATGACCTTTCCGGAGTTTAAAAATCAGTTGTTTGATCTGGCATGCTTCACCGGTTTTCAGGTGTACGCATGGAAGCCCGGTTTCGACCGGAATAACCTTACCCGCTGGGTGAAGAAGGGGTATCTAATCCGACTTCGTCAGGGATTTTATGCATTTCCCGAATATAAGAGCAAGCCGGATTATGCGCTTTATTTTGCCAATCGAATTTATCGTCCCTCCTATATAAGTCTTCACACGGCATTGTCGTTCTATGGAATGATTCCCGAAGCGGTGGTTCAAATTACCAGTATAACTTCGTTAAAGACCGCATTCTTTAAAAATGACTTCAGCGAATATGCCTATAAGAACGTAAAGGAAAATCTGATATTTGGGTATGAATTGAAGCCCATGGCTGATGGCCGAAGCTTGCAGTTTGCATCGCCCGAAAAGGCTTTGCTTGATTTGCTGTATCTGTATCCATTTTATGACAACGAACAGGAGTTGGAAGAACTTCGCCTTGATGAAGATTTTCTGCATAATGAATTAAATAGGGAGTTGCTGATGGATTATTGCACGAAGTTTCAAAGCAAGGTGCTTGAGAGTCGGGTAAATTTACTTTTTAAAACCTACCATTTATGATACAGATAGAACAGATACGTAATTATTTCCCGGCTCACATTCGTGGAAAGTCAGGTTTTGATAAGTACTTACTGAAAGAGTATTTGCAATTGATGATTTTGGATTATCTTTCTTCTACTCCTTTTGTTCAAAAGATGGCTTTTATCGGTGGAACACACCTGAGGCTGATAAAAGGGATCGACCGGTTTTCTGAAGACCTGGACTTTGACTGCAAAGATCTGACGAATGACGAATTTATTGAGATGACAAACGGGGTAATCCAATTCCTGGAACGTTCGGGACTGCGGGTTCAGGTGAAAGATAAAGAGAGTCCGAAACTGACCGCTTTTCGACGTAATATTCACTTCCCTGAATTATTGTTTGATTTGGGATTAAGCGGTCACAAGGAAGAGCGTTTTCTAATTAAAATCGAAAGTCAGGATCAGAGAATAGTTTATTCTCCCGTGATCGTTAATATTAAGGGTTGCGGATTCTTTTTCCCATTTCCGGTACCTTCCGATAGTATCATGTGCAGCATGAAAATTGCTGCCATGCTTTCCCGGGCAAAAGGACGTGATTTTTATGACCTTATGTTCTTATTGTCACAATCGAAACCTGATTATGATTTTCTTTCCAACCGTTGCGGTGTGACAAGTTTACAGGAGTTCAAAAAGGCTACTTCCGATTTGCTAAAGACAATCGATTTGAAGAATAAACAGAAGGATTTTGAACACTTGCTTTTTAATAAAACTTCCGGTGAGCGGGTGTTGCGTTTCGGCGAATTTGTAGATTCGCTAACGGAATAAAATTCTCCATGTAACGAATAGAAAACTAAATGTTACAACTGCAAAAGTATGTAACAGAGAGCAAAAAACTTGTAATATTTATGTAAGTATTTGGTGTGTTAAAACTTTGTCATATGGCTGATAATGAGTATATTTGTAGCTGACTGTCAAAGACTAACACCGTTAAATACTAATAAATATGCACAGAAATTGTATTCGACAGTTTAGCAAAAACCTTTGCCAAATTGTGAAAATGAGTTCTACCCCGGAACTGAGTATCGAGTTGTTTATCTACAACAATCTGTATCACAACACTGATTCAGATAGGGAAGAACTGCTGAGTAGATTACAGGCACTGATGCCCCGGATGGAGGAGGTGCTGATTGAATTAATGAGCGATAACCGCTATCCGCTGGTAGTGCGCAAAGCTGTAGACTATATTGATAAATATTTTACGCAGACTAAAAAAATTCAGGGCGACGCTATTGCGGTGGCGGTGGGGATGGACCGCTCGGCGCTGAGTAAACTTTTCAAATCCTGTTTGGGAAGTACTATCCATCAGTATGTTAACCAATTACGACTGATTATGGCAGTGGATAGGCTCATGACTACCCAGCATCCGATTGCCGCTATTGCCGAAGAATGTGGTTTTCAGCATGAATCGCATCTTATTCGCCTTTTTTCACGTGAATTTACGGTTTCACCTTCCCGTTACCGCCAGTTAATCGTTCCCCAGCGGGTAACTCAGCGTATTGCCGTATAATCCTGATCGTTTCGCCAGGTCGTTTAACCAAAAACACCCCGTCTGCGTGAGTCGCAAACGGGGTGTTTTTGGTTGTTCTATTCTGCGTAATTGCTTATTTTGTCCTGTCAAACTGACCCACACACCCTGCATGATTGACCCGCACATCCTTTGTGACAGACCGGCATATCTCGTGTGATGGTCTGCCACATCTCGCGTGATAGCTTGCCACATCTCGCGTGTGCGTCTGGCACATCTCGCGTGATGATCTGCCATATCTCGTGTGCGCGTCTGGCACATCTCGCGTGATGATCTGCCATGCAGGATGTGATGATCTGCCATGCAGGATGTGTGGGTCAGTTTGGCAGGGCGTTACAGCTGATAAGGTTGGGCGTAACAGACAGATACATCAGGTCAGTTTGATCGTTTTGCGGGGAGCTTTCTGACAAAAAGGTTAAGTTTAAAACAAAAAAAAGTTGCCCCGTTTGCACGGGACAACTTAGTGTAGAAGGTCGAACCTTTCAGGTTAGAAGGACGAGCCCTGGTAGCTTACGATCGGTGTACCCTTTTCCATCCGACGATACTGACAATCAGCAGGAGGGCGACGACCAGGATCCATCGAAGGATACGTTGCGGTCGGGACCGGTTGGTTGGGTCGGGGGAAGCCCCGGTGAGGGGGCGGTTAATGGTCACCGAGTCGTCGAGCCGGACGGTAGCGCCGGTACTGCGGGCATCGGTGCTGGCAGCTTCGGCAGCCCGGGTAACGACCCTGCGCTGTATCCGCCGCTCCATCCGCACCACAGGTACCAGACTGTCCATCCATACTATCGGCATCAGGTTGTCAATCCGAACCTCCGGCACCTGACTGTCAATCGATGCCACCGGTACCAAACTGTCCATCCAACCTGCCGGTGCCTGCTTGTCCAACCGGGTCACCTGAGCGGGCTTACCCATCCATACCACCTGCCATTCGTCGGTGCTTTCCTCCACCCGGTCGTGCGTTGTAACCACGCTTTCGCGGTGTGAAGTGCTGTCGGCCTGCGCCGCCATTTCCCGGACCTGGTGCTGAGTGGTCAGCTTCGGGGCGGTCGACCGGCACGCGGCGATGGAAGTAAGCACCATCAGCAGGACTACTGACAAGGTGAACTTCAGGGCACGTACGCGGTTGATCCAGCCCGCAAGGAAGATCCGGTTGGCGGGACGGTAATCGCAGATGCGGTACAGATGGGCATAGCGGGCTACCTTCAAGCGGTAAAACAACTCCCGCTGGTTGCCGTAGGTATTGATGGCCGAGAGGGTTTTGTTGCCGACAATCCCGTCCATCTTCACCTTCAACTCTTTTTGTGCCAGGCGGATGGAGTACGGTCCGCACATCCACATCCAGTCGACCAGCACCTCGGCAATGGCCTGCGTACGGATGCGGTCGGCTTGCCAGCGGTTCCAGAAGTGCGGGCGTAGTACCCGCTCTACCAGGTCGTGGGTCGACATCCGTAGCAGATCATCGGTGTTGATAATCCCATTCCCATCCTTATCCACGCCCACCTGTTGCCAGGTACGCAGGGTAACGCCCTGGTTGGTAGGGCCTCCGCGATCGGCCGCATGGTTTACAAAACCACCTTCCCACCGGCGTAAAAAAGGAATATATTGCGAGATATCAGCCATGATTAGTCGTTAAGAGTTGAGTTCATTTCAGTTAGCATCTCGTGCTGTTGCTTTTGCAGGGAGAGTACCTCTTCGAGCAATTCCTGTTGCTTGACAATTATATCGTTGACGATGCGCATGGTCCATTTCATAAAGATGAAGATGAGCGCCGATGAATATACGATATAGGCAGCAGCAGCGGTGATAAGGAAACCGTCATCGGCAATTGCCCTGCCGGTTTCCTGTAGCAAAGATGCACTTACATCCATTAAGCGGCAGTGGTGAGAGTTGTCTTCAGCGACCCTGTACACAGTTCCTTACCATTCTTGCCCCTGGTACGCACGGTACACACATACTCTCCCGCGGCGATGGCAGGCAGCTGTAAGTGTACTTCCTTCGGAAGGATCTTCGCGTAGGTTTCGATACGTACTTCGGGTTCCGATTCGTCGACCGGCTGCAGGAAGATGCCCTGTGCCTGGTCGTCCTTATCGAAGGCCAGCTGGGTGCCACGTACCATCGCGATACCTCCCGAGCTGATTTGCTCGTTGTTGGTGTTCGAGCAAACATCGATAAAGTTGGTCACTTCCGGCGACTGATCGCTGATGCGAACGCGCTCGGGCTTAATGAGTTCCAATAAATCATTGAAACGGGAACCCGGGGTGCTGCGCAGGCGAACCTGATGACGTTCGGGGTCGAACAGGTCGTACTCCTCGTAAAACTTGCCGGTAATACTGGCCTTGAACTTCACGAGCGGGGTGCTGACAGCATAACCCTTACTGAGCCAGAAGGAAATCGACTGCATGAGGCGTTCGAAATAGGCCAGGGCCTGCGGACGGGTCAGCCCCGTACCCTCGTCGATCATCATCTCGAGAATGTCGTCGAGGTTCTTCGTGCCGGTGTTGGTTACCAGGGCTACATACTTTTCGTCGCCCTTAGTCAGGTGATTCTTCAATAAAACGTACTTTAACATACTTGTAATTTTTAAAAATGAATAAATTGTTTACTTTTCGCATAGCGAACATCTGATCAGAATGTAACGAAATGACGGTTGCAAAGATAGAGTGCGATAAAATGGAAAAATTGCACGTTTGTGGTCAAAAATTGCACAATTGTGGGCAATTTCACCCCCCGAAGATCAATTCACACGTTCAGCGGAGCGGGGTATTGCCGGTGACAACCTTCGGCGGTGAGCCAACAAGGCCCCTGAAGGAAAGCCGGAAATCCTCCTTGTCTGAGCCCTTTAGGGCGAGTTTGGAGGATTTCGCTTTCCGAAGGTCGCCTTGTTGAGCGAAGCGACGACAGTTGGAACCCGGCAACACCCCGCGAGTGAAAGCCTGCGGGCAACACCCCGCGAGTCAAAGAAGACGAGTCAAGGAAGACGAGTAACACTCCGCGGGTAAAAGCCCCCGCAGTACATGTTTTTATCCCCTACATTTTGTGTTATCACGAAAGAAGCGTATTTTTGAGGAATTTTTAACAGTAGTAACCGCTTTCAGCGTAGCAATACTCACCTTTACCCCCATGAATAAGTTGGTAATAGTACTATTTATTAGTTGTTTCCTGCTGGCACACCAAGACCTGAATGCTCAGTCGACACCCGTGGGACTCCCCACAATGGATGATTACCTGCGCCGCCAACAATTGCTCGGCGATAGTTCGGTGAAAGCATCGCTGATGTTGCGTCCGCTGCACAGCACTTCCGAAGGATTTAAAGGAACAGAGCTGCACCTGATGCCGCTGGTGTGGAAGCAGCAGTACGTTACCGATCATCCGCTGAGCATTAACGACGGAGCCATGATTCCCGCACGCGGCTATCAGACGATGCTGTCGACCGGCTTCTTTGCACGATGGGGGATACTGTCGGCACAGCTGATGCCTGAACTGGTGTTTGCTGAGAACAGGGACTTCGACGGCTTCCCCGACGAGCATTACTTCGTGATCTGGGATCGCTATAACTCCTATAAAGGTACTATCGACCTGCCCGAACGTTTTGGAGACGAAGCGTACCGAAGGGTGTTCTGGGGACAAAGCAACGTGCGACTGAGTTATAAGGCTGTGTCGCTGGGACTCTCGAACGAGAACCTCTGGTGGGGGCCCGGACAAAAGAATGCGCTGATGATGACCAATAATGCCCCGGGCTTCAAGCACCTTACCTTCAACTCTACCCGTCCGCTGAATACCCCCGTGGGCAGTTTCGAGTGGCAGGTGGTGAGCGGCAGGCTCGATGAATCGGGATTCCCCGGACTGGATACGGCTGCCCTTGCTGCCCGTACCCTCAAGCCCCGCGAGAAGCCATCGAGCTGGCGCTATATAAACGGCATTACCGTGAACTACCAGCCCCGCTGGTTACCGGGACTGAGTCTGGGCGCTGCCCGTGCCTATACCCTTTACGGCGAATCACTGAAGAAATACGGCATCCGCACCTGGCTGCCGGTGTTCGAATCCTTCCTCAAAGATAAAACCGGGATACAGTCGGCCGATACCCTTGCCTCCGACCAGGTGGCCTCTGCCTGGGTGCGCTGGCTGATGCCGGACGACCATGCCGAGGTGTACCTGGAGTTTGGGAGGTCGGACCATAGCTGGCACCTCAACGACTTCCTGCTGGAACCGGGGCACGGGCGCGCCTACATCCTCGGCTACCGCAAGCTGGTGCCGCTGAGTAAGGGGCGCGGCGATTACCTCGACATCCACCTGGAACTTACCCAGTTCAGTATGAATGTGCCTACCTACCTGCGCACGCAGAAGGGTTACTCGATGTGGTACAACCATTACGGGGTGTCGCAGGGGTATACGCACGAGGGACAAATTCTCGGTGCGGGCATCGGTACAAGTAGTAATATGCAGCTGCTGAATATCGCCTGGGTGAGGGGGAGGAAGCGTGTCGGACTGGAACTGTATCGCCTTAATCACGATCAGGACCTGTGGAGTAACCTGCGCTGGGATGGGTATTTTGATCATCGTACGCACTGGGTGGATATCAGCGGGGCATTGGTGGCCGACTGGAACTACCGCAATTTTCTGGTGAACGTGAAGCTGCAGACAGTAGCTGTGCATAATTATATGTTCCTGTACGATCCGATCCCCACCGAGCCGCCTTACTTATGGGACGTAGGTAAAACACGCTATAATGTAAACGCGGAGCTATCGCTCGTGTACCAGTTTCGCCCTTTTAAAACGAAAAACAAATGATGAAGCTTGCTGTTGTCGTTTCGTCCTGTGATGCCTTCCGCGACTGTTGGGAACCGTTTCTGTATTCGCTGGATACCTACTGGCCGGATTGTCAATGGCCGGTGTATATGGTGTCGAACGAGCAGGCGATGCCACACGACAAGGTGAAGTTTATAAGGGTGGGCGACGACCGTGGCTGGGCGTCGAACCTGAAGCTGGCCTTGCAGCAGGTGGAAGCTGAGTATATCCTCTACCTTCAGGAAGATTATTTCCTGAACCGGAGGGTGAAGACGGAAGTGTTGCGCGAACAGCTGGAGTATTGCCGGGCGGAGCGGGTGGATTACCTGCGACTCACCCCTCCTTTTTTTGATGCGCACATTCTCCCCGGTAGCGACTATGCCGTGAGTCCCCCGTCGGCTCCCTACCGCCTCTGTCTGCAGGCTGCCCTCTGGAAAAAGGATACCCTCGACAAGCTCCTGATACCTGGTTTTAATGCCTGGCAGTTTGAACGGGAGATAGAAAGTTATATCCGTAAGCAGCAGTGGGAGGTGAACAGCAGGGTACTGCTCTCGTTGCACTATCCGGAGAAAGGCTTTTATTATGTGCCCGATACGGCGGTACACAAAGGGATGTGGTCGCAGAACGGCGTCGACTTCCTTATCAGTCACGGCTTTGAACACCTGCTCGCGAAACGAAAGATAGAGGGAAAGCTGCTCACGCGGCTGATCCATGTGGAGAACAAGGTGGCGCGCCTGTTTAGTACCTCCCTGGTGCGGATACTGTTAAAGCTGAAGGTAAATGTTTAATACAAGTTGTGTTTTTTTAAATTTAACTATACTAATAAGTCGTTCGTTTCGTTTGTACTGAGATGAAGTGTGCTTAAAAAAATCAGAATATATGTCATTTGTAAAACGATTGTTGTGGATAGTGCTGCCCGTGGTACTGATGGCCTCGTGCCGGTCGTACGAAAAGGTAGCCTACATGAGGGAGTCGGGGATCAGCGTTGCGGGCGATAGTACCGTGAATTATACCACTCCCGACCCGCTTATCAAGGTGGGTGATGTGTTGCTGATAACAGTGAATACCTCGACACCCGAGGCTTCGGCGGCCTTTAACCTGCCCCTGATCCCTTCGGGGAATGAGAGTACGCGCGGCTATACCCTCGATAAGGGGGCTTCGCTTGCCATGGGGTACGGGATGCAGAACTACCTGGTGGAGAGCGACGGGTACCTGGCCTTTCCGGTAATCGGGAAGCTGAAGGTAGCCGGACTGCATAAATCGGAGCTGGTGGAGCTGATAAAGTCGAAGATCTATCCCGAATATATAAAGGAAGAGCCTATGGTGCTGGTGCGCTATGCCAACTTTATGGTGTCGGTGCTGGGGGAGGTGTCGAAGCCGGGACAGTATCCCATCAATAACGAAAAGGCTACCCTGCTCGAGGCCCTGGCCATTGCGGGGGATATGACCATCTACGGCGAACGCTCCAATTTGTTGCTGGTGCGCGAGACCAACGGGGTGAAAGAGATGGTGCGCATCGACCTGCGCGATAAGTTCCTGGTGCATTCGCCTTATTTCTACCTGCAGCAGGGCGACGTGATCTACGTGGAACCAAACGGTGCACGTTCCCGTTCGGCGGGTGTGGGTTCGGCCGAATCGCTTACCATCTCGGTGGTGGGGACCTTTATATCGCTGGCAACATTGGTAATCACATTAATTAATTAATAAAGAGGTGGAGGAGTATGCAAAACACTACTAAACAAAAAGAGGAATTAATTAATGTACGGGAATTGTTCGAGAAATACCTCAGCTACTGGCGATGGTTCGCTGTGTCGCTGGTTGTCTGCCTGGCCTTAGGTGCCCTCTACTACCTGTCAACGCCCATGACCTTCTCGTTTAAGGCGCAGGTACTGGTGGTGGATCCGAACAATGAGATGTCGCAGATGTCGGTGCTCAATGAACTGAGCAGCATGGGTGGTATTACGTCGGGAATTGCCAAGAGTACCACCAACAACGAGGAACTGGTTATCCGATCCGGGATGATCGTGGAGCGCGTGGTGGATAAGCTGAAGCTGCACACTACCTATCGGTACCGTCCGCGCCTGCGCATGACGGAACTCTACACGGAAACACCTTATACAGTGGAGGCCGACAGTGCCCTGCTGCACACGATAGGGCGCGAGATTTACTTTACCATCGACCGCACGGATAAGGGTTACCGCATTAAAGGGGGCGAGGTGGATAAGCTCAAGCGCAAGACGAAGTTTGAGGTGATGGCGCCCTCGCTGCCGTATACGGTGAAGCTGAAGCGCGGAACCATGACCATCAGCGCTACGGATCAGACGGCCCTCGCCGACGAGCGCGTGTGGGTGAAAATCTTCAATCCCGAGAATGTGACCAAAACCTTGTCGCGGTACAACTTTAATACCCTGATATCGAAAACCTCGGATGATATAGTGATAACTTGTACTGCCGGTCATGAGGTGTTGGGGAAGGACATGCTGAACGCCCTTATCAATGAATATAACCTGGATGCGGTGAATCAGCTGAAGCAGTCGGCCGCCTTTACCTCGGTATTTATCGACGACCGCCTCACCCTGCTCGATGATGAGCTGAGTACGGTGGAAAGTGAGCTGGAGAAGTACAAGCAACGCAACGAGCTTACCGATGTGACAAAGGATGCGGAGGTATTTCTGGAAACAAACTCGGAATATTACAACCGCCTTATCGAGACGGAGATTCAGCTTCAGCTGATGAAGGATATAGAGAGCTATGTGCGCCGCGAGGAGAACCGCTATAAGATGATTCCGGATATCGGGCTGACGGATAAGGGATTGATTCAGGTGCTGAGTGGCTATAACCAGCTGGTGCTGTACCGGAGTGAGTTGCTGGAGACTTCGAACGAGTCGAACCCCGCACTTCAACGCCTCAACGCGCAACTGGCCAGTAGTCGCGAGTCGATACTCGCTGCCATGGCCAACTCCCGCCGGGCACTGCAGACCACCCGCAAGGAGCTTCAACTGCAGAATGATATTATAAAAGCCAAGTTATTATCGCTGCCTCAGAAGGAGCGCGAGTATATCGACATCCAGCGTCAGCAACAGGTGAAGGCGGGGTTGTATGTGTTCCTGCTCCAGAAACGTGAGGAGGCGTCGCTGAATATGGCCATCGCTACCAACAAGGCACGACTGCTGAACCGTCCGGATCTGCAGGGGGTCGTGAAGCCGCGGTTGATGCTCGTGGGACTTGTAGCCGGCTTGCTGGGATTGCTGCTGCCGGCGCTCTTCCTCTTTGTGCGCGATCTGCTGCAGACCACCATCGTGAATCGCCTGGATGTGGAGAAGCTGACGCAGCTGCCTATCCTTACGGAGCTGGCGCGCAACGGCGACTTCGAACATGCTTTTGATCATACCGATACGGAGAATACGAATGCTGAGCTCTTCCGCCTGCTGCGCGCCAAGGTGCAGTTCGTGATGGAGCATCCGCGCGAGAAGGTGATACTGGTAACTTCTACCCAGCCGGGGGAAGGGAAATCGTTCGTGAGTGTGAACCTCGCCATGAATCTCTCGATTATGGATAAGAAGGTGTTGCTCGTGGGACTCGACCTGCGCAAGCCTACGGTGGCCAAGCACCTCAAACTTACGCAAAAAGAAGGTATCTCATCGTACCTGTCGGGCAGCGAACGCGACATTCACAAGCTGATGTGCGCTATCCCCGGCTATCCGAACCTGTCGGTACTGCCGGCGGGTATCATCCCGCCCAATGCGAACGAGTTGCTGATGAAGGACAGGCTCGACATTCTCTTTACTGAGTTGCGGGAGGAATTTGACTTTATAGTGCTGGATACTGCCCCGGTGGGAGCGGTGTCGGATACCTACCTGGTCGACCGCATCGCCGACATCAGTCTGTATGTATGTCGCTCCGAATACTCCGACCGTCGCAATATCAGCTTTATCAACCGGCTGGCCGAAGAAGGTACCCTGAAGCGCGTGCACATCATCATCAACGATGTGGATTTCGAATCGAAGAAAAACGCCTATTACAAGAAGTACGGCTACAGCTACGGCTATGGCTACGGAAACACACCGAAGGGAAAGGTGTAGCCCATGAATACGAAGTCGACATCGGTGTACCTGTTGTTACTGCGCTTTGGTAAGATTGCCTTTAATATCTTCACCCTGATGCTGACAGCCCGTTATTTCGGAGTCGGCGTGGAGATGGATAGCTGGGTGATTGCCACTACGGTGATGACAACGATAGCCCTGTCGCTGTGGGGACCGCTCAACGAGACCTTCAGGGCGAAGTTCGTGCTGCTGCGCGAGAAGGAGGGCGAACTGCCTACCCTGGCGCGGGTGCGCTCGCTGCTGCTGGTGGTGCTGCTGGTGACGCTGGTATTCTCGGCACTGCTGTTTGTGTTCGCATCCGATCTGTCAGCTGTGCTTGCGCCTTCGATACAGGGTGACGACCGACTGGGCTTTACTGTGCTACTGTTGCTGCTGATCCCTTCGTTCCTGATCTCGGAACTGGTGAGCATAGGTACGAGCATCCTGAATGCTTACAATGTGTTCTTCCTGCCCGAAGTGATGGGCATCGTCACTGCGGTTATTAATATCGCCTCGATAGCCCTGCTGGCATCTTCGGTAGGTATCTACTCCCTGCTGATAGCCCTGTACCTAAGTTCGGGATTGCTGCTGGTGGTGATAGCCCTTTACCTGCGCAAGCTGCAGGTTCCGCTGCTGAAGGGGGGTGTGTCGCTGAGCTGGGACCAGGTGAAGCCTTTCGTGTATTTCTCGCTGCCTTTCTTTTTTCCGTATATAGTCGGACAGTTCAACACCCTGCTCGAGAAGAACCTGGCGAATCAGCTGGGTATCGGCATTGTTTCGGTGGTGAACTATTCGGGACAGTTTCGCATCATCCTGCAGTCGGTCATCGCCAGCGTACTCACCACCATGATGGTGCCCCTGTTATCGTCGGCACATGCCCGTGGCGACAAGCGTGGCTTTTCGGCCCTGGTGCTGGAGAACCTGCACCTGATGTTTATCTTCCAGGCTTTCGTGATTCCATTCCTGATAGCGGCTGCCGAACCGGTGGTTGCTTTTTTGTACGACAGGGGAGAGATGGATGCGG
>JAQUYE010000144.1 GCA_028691965.1 Paludibacter sp.
GTAGCAGGTTGTATTAAAGTGGCGCTTTTAACAACGGTATTCGTACTTATCACAGCAATGTTTCTTCAGGTATTCTACAACTATATCCTGACAATCATCGAAGGTCTTACTAACGATATGGAAGACGCTTCAATTTCATTGCTCGACATTATCGTTAAACATTCAAAATAAACAGTAAACATGGAAAAAACAGTAAAAATAATCGGACTAGTTCTACTAGTGGTTTCCTTCCTGATGCTGGCAGCATTCTTTGCTACCATCGGCCAGGGATCAGAATCACTTGAGAGTGCTGCCGGTGAAGCGATACACGTACCATTATTAACCGACACGCTGCTTTACTGGGCCTACGGACTGTTTGCTCTGGCTATCCTGGTAACAGTGGGATTCTCGCTGACAAAATTTGTTAAGTCACTTGCCACCGCTCCGGGTAAAGCCTTAAAGGCATTGATTCCTCTTGTCCTGTTTGCAGGTATCTTCATTGTATCTTACCTTCTTGGTAGCAGCGAAAGAATGTCGATTATCGGATATGACGGAACTCAAAACGAAGGTGTTTGGGCACAGGTTGCTGATATGTTTATTTACACAGCCTACACATTGTTTGGCTTGGTAATCTTAGCAATTGTCGGATCCAGGATTTACACTTCGCTCAAATAATACAAAAAACGCATTACAATAATGGCAAGAAAATTATCACCCATAAACGCGAGCTCGATGGCAGACATCTCGTTTCTGCTGCTGATTTTCTTCCTTGTAACCACATCAATGAATGTCAGTACAGGTTTGACCCGGCGACTCCCGCCGCCTCTGCCCCCTGACCAGCAACCACAGGATATCGACATTAACAAACGAAACCTGTTCGTTGTAAAGATTAACAGCATGAACCAGCTGTTGGTACAAGGAGAAGAGTTGGACATCAGAGACCTGAAAGAAAAGGCCAAAGAATTCATCCAAAACAAAAGCAATGATCCCGATCTACCGGCACGATTCTCGAAAGAGTTTGACCTGTTAGGGACCATGGAATATACAAAGGAACATGTTATCTCTGTCGGCAACGACGTTGACACACAGTACCAGACCTATATTGATGTTCAGAATGAATTGGTAGCTGCCTACAACGAACTCAGAAATGAACTGGCCAAAGATAAATTTGGCAAAGCATTCGAAGAGTGCGATGAACAGCAACAGAAAGTGATACAGGAAGTTTATCCTCAGAAGATTTCAGAGGCTGAACCTAAAAATTATGGAGGAACCAACTAATGGCACAAATCAGAAAAAAAGGTACAAGAGAAACGCCGGCAATGTCGACAACCTCATTACCCGACATTATCTTTATCCTCCTGTTCTTCTTTATGGCTGTTACTTCTATGAAGGAAGTTACCTATAAAGTAAAAGTATCACCTCCGTCGGCTACCGAAATTCAGAAACTGGAAAATAAATCGCTGGTGCGTTATATTTATGTCGGAGAGCCAATGCGCGACTTCCGTGAACAATACGGTACATCTACCCGCATTCAGTTAAACGACCAGTTTGCCGACATTGCTGATCTGGAACAGTTCATTACACTCGAAAGAAGTGCGATGAAAGAAGAAGATCAAAATGTAATGACCGTATCTATCAAGGCTGATAAAGACACCAAGATGGGTATCATCACCGACATCAAACAAGCATTACGAAGAGCCTACGCCCTCAAGATCGTGTATCAGGCAGGTGCCCGTAAGGCTTTCTAAGAAGCAAATACCGCAGATAGGATTAAGTCACAGCCGAATTCGGTTGTGACTTTTTCTTTTTTTTTGTAATTTTGCGCGCTGATTGTAAGAATATTAATCATATACTGAGTCGTTCATCCAACTATCTTATGCAATTTAACGAATATTCCCGTCTGAACCTGTCCGACATTAACAAGGAAATGCTTTCCTACTGGAAAGAACATCAACTTTTTCAAAAGAGTGTGGAAATACGTGATGGCCAACCTACCTTCGTGTTTTACGAGGGACCGCCATCCGCGAATGGTATGCCGGGAATTCACCACGTGATGGCTCGTGCTATCAAGGACATCTTCTGCCGTTACAAAACCATGCAGGGTTTCCAGGTAAAACGTAAAGCAGGATGGGATACTCACGGTCTGCCGGTCGAACTGGGTGTCGAAAAAGCACTGGGTATCACCAAAGAAGATATCGGTAAATCAATTTCCGTCGACGAGTACAATGCTGCCTGCCGACGCGATGTGATGAAGTACACCCGCGAATGGGAAGACCTTACCGAAAAGATGGGGTATTGGGTAGATATGAACGACCCCTATATTACCTACGACAACCGCTACATTGAATCATTGTGGTGGTTGCTCAAACAACTGTACTCCAAAGGACTGCTGTACAAGGGTTATACCATACAACCTTACTCTCCTGCCGCAGGTACCGGACTGAGCACACACGAGCTGAACCAACCGGGCTGCTACCGCGATGTGAAAGATACCACCTGCGTGGCTCAATTTAAAATCAACAACCCGGCGGCTCTCCCCTTCCCCGTGCAGCATCCTGATAGCTGCTACTTCCTGGCGTGGACTACCACCCCATGGACCTTGCCCTCCAATACGGCACTCTGTGTTGGCCCAGCTATCGAGTATGTGGTGGTAAACACCTTTAATCCCTATACCCATCAACCGGTATCGCTGGTACTGGCAAAGGAACTGGTAGCCGCACATTTCAATCCGAAAAATGCTGAGCTGAAGCTGGCCGACTACGTCGAAGGCGATAAGAACATCCCCTACGAAATTGCAGGAAGCTGTAAAGGAACCGATCTTCAGGGTATCAGCTACGAACAACTGATCCCCTGGGTGAATCCGGGCGAAGGTGCATTCAGGGTAATCACCGGCGACTTTGTAACTACCGAGGATGGAACAGGTATCGTACACATAGCACCTACCTTTGGTGCCGACGACGATCGTGTTGCAAAAGCACATGGCGTACCTGCCCTGTTGCTGATCGACAAAGACGGAAACCGCCAGCCTATGGTTGATAAGAGCGGACGGTTTTTCCGGCTCGAAGACCTCGACCCGGCATTTGTTGCGGAAAAGATGAACACCGACCTCTACAGCGAATTTGCAGGCAGCTATGTAAAAAATGCATACAGCGACGAACTGAAGGATAGCGAAACTACCCTCGATATCGACCTGAGCGTACTACTCAAGCAACAGGGACTTGCCTTCAAAATCGAGAAGCATGTCCACAGCTATCCGCATTGCTGGCGCACCGATAAGCCGGTACTCTATTACCCGCTCGACAGCTGGTTTATCCGTACCACTGCCTGTCGCGACGAGATGATCGAATTAAACAACACCATCAACTGGAAACCGCAATCAACCGGTACCGGCCGCTTTGGCAAGTGGCTCGAAAACCTGCAGGACTGGAACCTGAGTCGCAGTCGCTACTGGGGTACGCCGCTTCCTATCTGGCGTTCCGAAGATGGAACCGAAGAACTCTGCATTGGCTCAGCACAAGAGCTGTTCGAAGAAATTGAAAAGTCGGTGAAAGCCGGCTTCATGAGCTCCAATCCGTATAGCAAGTTCAAACCGGGCGTATATTCGGCCGACAACTACGCAGTCGAAAACATCGACCTTCACCGTCCGTATGTTGATGGCATCATCCTGGTATCGCCCTCCGGCAAGCCGATGAAGCGCGAACTCGACCTGATCGACGTATGGTTCGACTCCGGTGCCATGCCTTATGCACAGTTACACTATCCGTTCGAAAACAAGGAACTGGTCGATTCGGGCAGTTTCTTCCCGGCCGACTTTATCTCCGAAGGGGTCGATCAGACCCGTGGATGGTTCTTCACCCTCCATGCCATCAGCACCATGGTGCGTGGATCGGTAGCCTTTAAAAATGTGATCTCCAACGGACTCGTACTGGATAAAAACGGGAATAAGATGTCGAAGCGCCTTGGTAACGCCGTCGATCCTTTCTCGACGATCGAGACCTACGGTTCGGATCCTTTGCGCTGGTACATGATGACCAATGCATCGCCCTGGGATAACCTGAAATTCGACACCGAAGGCATCGAAGAAGTGCGCCGCAAATTCTTCGGTACCCTCTACAATACCTACTCGTTCTTCGCACTCTATGCCAATGTCGACGGCTACACCCACCAGGAAGCTGAAGTTCCGGTGGCCGACCGTCCCGAAATCGACCGATGGATCTTATCCCTGTTAAACACCCTGGTCGAAGAGGTGAAGAGCCACTACGAAAACTACGAACCCACGAAGGCCGGACGCGCTATTTCCGATTTTGTAGGCGAAAACCTCAGCAACTGGTACGTTCGTCTGAACCGCCGACGCTACTGGGGTGGTGAGATGAATGCCGACAAGCTGGCAGCTTACCAGACCCTCTACAGCTGTCTGGAAACCATCTCCCTGCTGATGGCACCGATAGCACCCTTCTAT
>JAQUYE010000045.1 GCA_028691965.1 Paludibacter sp.
TTTCACGCCACGCCGTATAATCGTGCTGCCCATGGTGGCCCGGTCGATGGTCGAACATGATCCTATTTCCACATCATCTTCCAGCACCACATTCCCCAGCTGAGGAATCTTCTGGTAGCTGCCATCTTCTTTAGGAGCAAACCCGAAACCATCCGAACCTATCACCGCGTTGGCGTGGATTACACAGTTCTTCCCAATGCGGGTATCACTGTAAATCACTGCGCCGGGATAAATCACCGTACCTTCGCCGATGGTCACATTCTCCCCGATACTCACTTTGCTGTGAAGCTGAACTCCGTTGCCTATCGTGGCGCCGGCAGCTATACTCACATAACTGTCGATAAACAGCTTGTCGCCCAGTACCGCACTTTCATCCACCGATGCCAGCGTCGATATTCCTGTTTTACGGCTTCCCTGTCCCGATGCCAGCGTCATGAGCTTTGCCAGCGATTCGTAGGCATTCTCTACCCGTATCAGCGTTGCCGAAACCGGTTTCGAAGGACTGAAATCTTTATTGACCAGCACAACCGAAGCTTTGCTGTCGTATATAAAATGCTCGTAACGGGGATTCGACAAAAAACTGATAGTCGCCGGCCGACCTTCTTCAATCTTTGAGAAATCACTTACCATCACGGAAGGATCACCATCCACGTCTCCTTTTAAAAACTCAGCTATTTGTCGGGCAGAAAATTCCATAAAAAATATTTGGGCGCAAAATTAATAAACTATTTCGAGTGTTGAAGTCTTATTGTAACATTATTTTGTAATAAAAAATACTAATTACTGCCGATAGCCGGCACTTTTGTCCGACAATTTGTAAAAACAGAAATAATGTTTCTGCACTTTACGGGTCAGAACAGTGATGTTCAACATGTCCGAAGCTTCAGCAATATCCTTTGTTGTTCCGTCCTTCATAAGGATATTAATATTGTCATCTTCCGACGAGTAAGTGTCGGTAGTCACCGTCTCATCCGCCATAAAATACCGGGCTTCTTCGCGGCTAACGCCAAAGTGCCTGCTGTAACGATCCGTCCACACCTCCAGTTCCTCTTCCGTACTTGCCTGCGGTTTAATCTCCACCTTGAATAACCTGCGGTTGATAAAAGCGTCGCATAGTTCACGCAACACCGTATCCGGGTCTTCCGACCAAACCTTAATCGCCGACATGAAGTCCGAATCGTCGAGCATCACAAAATGATGCAGTGCCGGTCCTTTCTCCTCAAATTCTTTCAGGCGGGCATCATGATACAGAAAATACTTCAACGATGGCGATCCGAACAGGTCGTATCCTCCCGAAGCCAGCTCTTTTGCACGTTTCAGGATATTTACCAGCATCTTCTCGGCAGCAACCGAAGTCTTGTGAAGGTATACCTGCCAGTACATCAGGCGGCGCGCCACCAGAAACTTCTCGATAGAGTAGATTCCTTTGGCTTCTACAACCAACTTCCCCTGGTGAAGGTTCAACATCTTGATGATACGCGACGAACCGATGATTCCTTCACTTACCCCGCTGAAAAAACTATCACGACTCAGGTAATCCAGCCTATCCATGTCCAGTTGCCCCGAAACCAGCTGATGCAGGTAGTACTTCGGGTATTCATTCCTGAATATCTGAATGGCCGTAGTCAGCTGTCCGTCGAACTGCCGGTTCATCTCTTCCATCAGTATCAGCGATAACTCTTCATGGCTGACACCGGGTACCAGACTGTGCTCCAGTGCATGCGAAAATGGCCCGTGTCCGATGTCGTGCATCAGGATACAGGCCTTGGCACCGGTTTCCTCGTCCGGTGTTATGTCATGCCCGGCAGCACGAAGCTGGCCGATTGCTTCCCCCATCAGATGCATAGCTCCCAGCGAATGTTGCATGCGGGTATGTTGTGCACCCGGATATACATACATCGATAATCCGAGTTGCTTGATGCGGTGCAGGCGTTGAAAAAACGGATGCTGAATAATATCGTATACCACCCCGTCGGGTATGTTTATAAACCCGAACACGGGATCATTGATGATCTTGCGTTTGTTCATCGGGGATGTTCTATCAGCTGTTCTTCAAAATCTCTACCAGCCATGCCCAGCTCTTCTGAGTCGAAGCAATACTTAGTTTTTCGTCGGGCGAGTGTACTCCGTACATCTGCGGACCAACCGATACCATGTCGAGCTGCGGATATTTCTCCAGGAAGAGTCCGCATTCGAGTCCGGCGTGGATAGCCTTAATAGCAGGATCCTGACCGAAGAGGGTTTTGTAAGCCTCTCTTGTGATGGTAAGGATGCGTGAGTTGAGGTTTGGCTTCCAGCCCGGATAGCCATCGTTTTGCTCCACTTCCGCTCCCGCATTCTTAAATACTTCGAACACCTTATCAGCAATTTCCTTCTTTCCGGCTTCTCCCATGCTACGCTGACTGGTAACGATGGTAATGGTTGCATCGTCCATCTTTACCGAAGCCAGGTTGGTCGATGTCTCTACCAGTCCGGGCATATCAGTACTCATAGCCATAACACCATGCGGACAGGCATTCAGTGCTGCAATAAGGCGGTCGGTAGTAGCCTTGTCGATCACTTCGGCAGGTGCTTCGACCGACGAAAGACTGATTTTTAAGCCGGGCTCGGTTTCCTTGTACTGTGCTTCTACATCAGCAAGGTAAACATTGAGAATTACCCGTATCGTTTCCTTTTCGGCATAGGGTACCGCTACCACTGCTCCTGCTTCACGCGGAATAGCATTGTGAAGGTTACCTCCCTTAATCTGTTCCAGGTGCACCGGCATTGTTTCGGTTAGCTTCCCCAGGTAGCCTGCCAGTAACTTTAATGCGTTTGCCAGTCCGAGGTGTATATCGCCACCCGAGTGACCGCCCTTCAGACCGCTTACCTCTACCCTGAAAGCAAACATGCCATGCGGTGTTGTTTCTTTTTTATAGCCAAAAGTTGCCTTAGTACCTATACCACCGGCACAGCCGATAAATACTTCACCATCGTCTTCCGAGTCAAGGTTAATCAGTACCTCACCTTTCAGCAAGCCGGTTTCCAGTGCAAAGGCTCCGGTCAATCCGGTTTCCTCGTCGACAGTGAATAAGCACTCCAGTGCAGGATGTTTCAGATTCGACGACGAAAGTACCGACAGGGCCATGGCCATCCCGATACCATTGTCGGCTCCCAGGGTAGTACCCTTAGCCTTAATCCAGTCGCCATCAATATAGGCCTGAATAGCATCCGTATCAAAATTAAATTCAGTATCTGCATTCTTCTCACATACCATGTCGACATGCGATTGCAGGATCACTCCCGGGTGATTTTCGTAACCGGGACTGGCAGCTTTGCGGATCACTAAATTGCCGACAGCATCCTCTACATAAGGAAGGTTATTCTCGGTAGCAACCTGTTTTACAAAGGCCAATATGCGTTCTTCCTTCTTCGAAGGACGGGGGATTTGTGTAATCTGATGGAAAAAATTCCAGAGCAGTCGTGGTTCTAAGTTCTTCATTTCTTTTTTGTTTAATACGCATCGCAAAGATAGTTAAATTTGACGTAATCAGGAAATTAATCCATTCTCCCATAGGGAGTCCCCTTTCCGTAGTCAAAAATTTTCTGTAAGTTTGCGCTTTCTAACGTTAACTGCAGGCAATTTGTTATGTTATTCTCCCAAATAATCGGTCAACAGGCTGTGAAAGACCGGCTGATTCGCTCCGTAGCGGAACAGCGGATTCCACACGCTCAGTTATTCCGGGGTCCTGCAGGCATTGGTAAACTGGCACTGGCGCTGGCTTACGCACAGTATATCAGCTGCGAACACCGTACCGAAACCGACTCCTGCGGCCGTTGTCCGTCCTGTGTTAAATACGCCAAACTGGCGCATCCCGACCTCCACCTTGTCTTTCCGGTCATCAAACCTGCCAACAAAAGTTCGGTAGTGTGCGACGACTATGTGGCCGAGTTCCGTGAAATGGTGCTCTCTACACCCTATTTCGGTGTCGACGAGTGGTTTGCCCGCATCTCCGACGATGCCAAGCGGGGGATGATCTATGCCAACGAAAGCCAGGAAATCATTCGGAAGCTCAGCCTCAAGACCTACGAGTCGGAATACAAGGTAATGATAATATGGTTGCCCGAACGGATGAACATCCAGTGCGCCAACAAACTGCTGAAGATACTCGAAGAGCCTCCTGCAAAGACGCTTTTCCTGATGGTGTCCAATAATCCCGATACGATTATTACCACCATCCTTTCGCGTACACAACATATCACCATTCCCCGCATTGATGTGGGCGACATGGTAACTGCCCTGCTTACCCGTCAGGGTGCCGGAATCTCGCAACACGATGCCTTGTTCACGGCCCGCATTGCCAACGGCAGTTACCTGGCTGCGCTTAATTTGTTAAAAGAAGGCGACGAGAAGCAACAAAATTTCGAACGTTTTGTTACCGTGATGCGCCTTGCCTGGAAAGTAGGCAATCAAAAAGACCACGCATCACTCAAAACCCTGAAGCGCTGGTCCGACGAGATGGCTGCTGCCGCGGTAGGCCGCGAACGCCAGAAGGGTTTTCTGGTGTATTCGCAACACCTCATCCGCGAAAACTTTATCTTCAACCTGCAACAAACTGAACTGAATTACATGAATACCGACGAGACTAACTTCTCCCAAAATTTCTCCCCCTTTATTAACGAAGGAAACGTGGAGGCACTGGTCGAAGAGTTTGCGCTCGCCGAGCGACATATCGAACAAAATGTAAACGCGAAGATGGTTTTTTTCGATTTAATGCTGAAAATCATCCTCCTCTTAAAAAAGTAACAAGCAATGGAAACTATACCAACTCAAAAAAAAGGCTGCGGATGTGGCAGTAAGGGCGGCGGATGCTGCTATACCTCCCACCAGAAACTAAATACCTACGACTGGCTCTGCGATTTACCCGAAACGCATAAGGAAACGGATTATGTCGAAGTACAGTTTAAAAATACCCGCAAGGGCTTTTTCCTGAATGCAACTCAACTGCCACTCGATAAAGGCGATATTGTTGCCGTCGAAGCTTCTCCCGGTCATGATATCGGCGAAGTAACCCTCACCGGTCGACTCGTACTGCTGCAGATGAATAAGAACAGAATCAATCCCGAGAAATACGAGATTCGTAAAATCTACCGCAAAGCCCGCGAAGTCGACCTCGAAAAGTTCAACGAAGCCAAGGCCCGCGAACAGGAAACCATGATAAAAGCGCGCCAGATAGCCGAAAGTCTGCAGCTGAACATGAAAATCGGCGACGTGGAGTTTCAGGGCGATGGCAATAAAGCGATCTTTTATTATATAGCCGATGAGCGTGTCGACTTCCGCCAATTGATTAAAGTCTTTGCCGAAACCTTCCGCGTGCGTATCGAGATGAAACAAATCGGTGCCCGTCAGGAAGCCGGACGAATCGGCGGTATCGGTCCGTGCGGCCGCGAGCTGTGCTGCTCTGGCTGGATGACCAACTTCAACTCGGTGTCCACTGCCTCCGCCCGTTACCAGGATATCTCGATGAACCCCCAAAAGCTTGCCGGACAGTGCGGTAAACTGAAATGCTGCATGAACTACGAACTCGATACTTATGTCGATGCACTCAAGGATTTCCCGTCAAAGGAAATTCCGCTCGAAACGCTCGATGGCACCTATTATCATTTCAAAACCGATACGTTCAAGGGTGCAATGACCTATTCCTCTGCTCCTAACTTCGCAGCCAACCTGGTCACTATCGACTCCGACCGTGCCCGCGATGTGATCCGGATGAATAAAAAAGGACAAAAGCCCGGTTCGCTCGACGAGAGTAACAAAACTGCTGAAAAGAAAATCGATTATGATAATGTTGTAGGCGAGGATAGTCTGACGCGTTTCGATACCCAGAAAAAACGTTCGGGAAAGGGTAACCGCGGACAGCAAAAGGCTAATCAGCCCCTCCAGCGTCCTGCCCGCCCTAAAAAGCGCCCCGACCAGCAACCTCCTGCCAATGAGTAAACTGCTGTTATTACTACTCCCTTTGTTGGTGGTGGCCTGTAACCCCAACGAATGCTACAATGCGTACCAGTCCGTAGGCAAAGAGGGATGGCATCGCGATAGTACGCTGACTTTCAGCGTGCCTGTAAGCGATACCCTCACTGCCTGTCGCGTCGAACTGCAGATTCGTCATACGGGTAGCTATCCCTATGATAATCTGTGGATAGCTGTCGAAATGGCAAGCCCCGACAGTACAGCGCTCCTAAGCGATACCATTGAGCTGAAGCTCGCCGATCAACAAAGCAACTGGATAGGAGCGGGTAGTGGTCATATTCTGCACCTTACCCACCTCCTCCTCTCCGACTACCGGTTCAACCGAAGCGGAACTTATACATTTACTATCCGTCACTGCATGGACGACGTCCTGTTAAAGGAAGTCAGCCATGCCGGACTTCGAATTGCCTATCAGAATGGGAAAGAATAAACTCTCTAAATTCGCGGAAATGGAACAGTTTCCGCATGTGGTTCAGGTACCTTCCAACGAGTTACGCGCCGGACAATCCTTCCCGATGAAGGGTCGCTGGAACGAGCTTTTCTTTAAGAACAGTGCCCCTATCGTACTCGAACTCGGGTGCGGTAAAGGCGAATATACCGTTGCGCTTGCTCAGCAAAACCCCGATTGCAACTACATCGGTATCGATATCAAAGGGGCGCGTATGTGGACAGGTGCAAAGGCTTCGCTCGAACGCGGTCTAACCAACGTCGGCTTCCTGCGTACCAATATCGAAATGATAGCTCATTTCTTTGGTCCGGGCGAAGTGCAGGAAATCTGGATTACCTTCCCCGACCCACAGATGAAAAAGGTTACCAAACGTCTTACTGCTACCAACTTCCTGGCTAACTACGGGAAGTTCCTCAAACCCGAAGGCGTAATTCACCTGAAGACCGATAGTCCTTTTCTCTTTACCTACACCCGTGCCATGGTCGAACTTAACCGATTCCCGGTGCAGCAACTGGTAACCGATGTGCATGCGCTCACTCCCCCCGATCCGCTACTGTCGATAAAAACCTATTACGAACAGCAATGGATCGAACGCGGACTGACCATCAACTATATCCGCTTTGTGCTCGATCACACCGATGCGCTGGTGGAACCCGATATCGAAATCGAACCCGATAGCTACCGTAGCTTCGGCCGAAGTAAACAACATAATATATAAGGTATGACTCCTACAAAAGAAAATGTACTGGATGCGCTGTCACATGTGCGCTACCCGGGAACCGGAAAGGATATTGTTTCCTCCGGAATGATTTACGGTGACATCACCATCGAAGGAAATAAGGTTAGCTTATCGCTCCTCTTCGAAAAACCCAACGATCCGTTTGTAAAGTCGGTGGTAAAAGCGGCCGAAACAGCTATCCTTACCTATATCGGCGAGGATATTGAGATTAAAGGTAATATCACACCATTCCATAAAGAAGCTCCCCCCACTAAACCGGCCTCCATTTTACCCAATGTAAAGAATATCATCGCTGTCTTCTCCGGTAAAGGCGGAGTGGGTAAGTCGACCGTATCTTCCAACCTGGCTATCTCCCTGGCTAAACTGGGCTATAAGGTGGGTCTGCTCGATGCCGATATCCACGGTCCGTCTATGCCCAAAATGTTTGGGGTAGAGAACGAACGCCCCTATATGGAAGATGTGGATGGTAAGGAAATGATAGTCCCCATCGAGAAATACGGCGTCAAACTCCTGTCGATTGGTTTCTTTGTCGACCCCGAAAATGCACTGGTGTGGCGCGGCGCCATGGCAAGTAATGCACTCAAACAGCTGATTACCGATGCCAACTGGGGCGAACTCGACTTCTTTGTGATGGACCTTCCTCCCGGAACGGGCGATATCCACCTTACCCTGGTACAAACCATGGGAATCACGGGTGCCGTTGCCGTTACTACTCCGCAGGATGTGGCCCTGGCCGATGCCCGCAAAGGGGTTAATATGTTTACCGGCGATAAGGTCAACGTACCGGTGCTGGGCCTTGTCGAAAATATGGCCTGGTTTACTCCTGCCGAGCTTCCGGAAAATAAGTATTATATCTTCGGAAAAGAGGGGGGTAAACGCCTCGCCGAAGAACTCGGACTGCCGCTACTCGGACAAATTCCACTGGTACAGAGTATCCGCGAAGGGGGCGACGAGGGGCGTCCTGTCGCGTTCAGCTCCGATTCAATAACGTCAGCGGCGTTCCTGCAGCTGGCCGAAAAAGTGGTCGAACGGGTCAACCTGCGCAATGCAACCATGGATCCAACGCACAGGGTTGAAATTAAGCACTAAGCGAGCTTCTTACTTTTCGCGTGCTTCTTATTTATCGCGTGCCGGTATTGTTTTTCAGACTGACGATTCTGCTTCGCAGCCTCTAAGGTCTGAAAAACAATACCGGCACGCTCTCGTTCAGCAGGTTCGCATTCTTGTAGGTTCGTAGCCTCTACGGTCTGAAAATAACATCGGCACGCTCGTTTTGAGCAGGTTCGCATTCTTGCAGACTCGCCGGGGCGTTATGGTTTCATTTGCTTAAGAAATGCAAAAGTTGTTGGCTGCTTACATCCGGAGCAGGGAGTTGTTGCGTCTAAATCACAACATCGATGTAGAACTCAACTTTAAACGCCAGGATTTCAGTAAGTAGTAGTAAAAAAATGAAAACAACGTATAAAATAGTATTTCTCACGGGGCTGTTTATGCTCCTCAATTCTTTCTCCCTGCTCGCAGTAACGGCAACTGCTATCATCAAGGGAAAAGTAGTCAACGATAAGAACGAACCTGTCGAATTTGCAACAGCAGTGCTGCTGAGTCCGGTTACCGGCGAAGTAGTGAAAGGCGAAGTGTGCAACGAAAAGGGCGAATTCAATATTAATAAGGTAGACAAAGGCGAATACGTACTCTCCGTAAGTATGGTGGGCTACAAGAAAGTGGAAACCCAACCCCTGGTGGTGGATGGTAAGCGTTCGGTAATCGAACAAACCATCGTTCTCAACGAACAGGCCGAACTGCTCAAAACAGTCGAGATAGTTGGTAACAAGGAGTTTATCGAACAGAATGTCGATAAGCTGGTAATCAACCCCGAAGCTTCCATCACCTCTGCTTCCGAAAATGTCTATGAACTCCTGCGCAAACTGCCGGGAGTAAGTATCGACAACAGCGATAATATTACGCTCAAGGGAATGCAGGGCGTACGGGTGCTTATCGACGATAAGCCTACCTATCTCTCTGCTCAACAACTGGCGTCCTGGCTTAAAAGTATGCAGGGCAAGGATGTCGATAAGATCGAAATCATCGAAAACCCCTCTGCCCGCTACGATGCCGAAGGTAATTCGGGGATTATCAATATAAAAACCAAACATGTGCGCGCTCCGGGTTTTAATGGTGCGGTCAACGGCGGACTAAGCCTATCCGAACGAATAGGTTGGAACGGGGGCATCAACCTGAATATGAACTATGGCAAGATCAACCTCTATGGAAATTATTCTACCTACAACTGGGCCGGATGGAACGGGATGGATGCTGTTCGCCGCTTTACCAGCACGGGTATGGAAGGGGCTTCTCACCTTATCCATAACCTGGGCAATTACAAGGGTGGTTCGCATACTTACAAGGTGGGTGCCGACTACTTCATAGCCAAAAGTCATGTGATTAGTCTGATGATGCGTACCAGTCAGGGCCGTAATTCCGAAGATATGGAAAGCAAAACGATCTTCGTTGATCAGGCTCAACACCACGATTCGTCGCTGATAACACTCTCCGATGGTAATAACGACTGGAAAAACAATAGTTATAATCTTAATTATAAGTGGGATATCGACACCACGGGTCAGGTGCTCCTGTTCGATATCGACTATGCCCGTTTTCGCTTCAACAGCTATAACGACCAGGAAGGTACCTACTACGATGCTGCCAATACTGCAACCAACAACAAGCTGCTCACCATCACTTCCCAGGGTAATGATATTCGCATTTTTACTTCTAAAATCGATCATACGCTGCCGCTATCCAAAACCATGACCCTGGAGTCAGGAGTCAAGGTGAGTGAGGTTACTACCGAAAGCTTTATCGATATGGATGGTTCCCTTAGTCAGCACGATCACTTTATCTACTCCGAGAATATATGGGCAGCCTATGCCAATGCGCGTGCTCAGTTTAACAAAACTACCCTGCAGGTCGGACTGCGCCTGGAGAATACACGTACTATCGGTAATTCGGTCGAAGCCAACATAGTGAACGATACATCCTATCTTAAGTTGTTCCCTTCCGTATTCGTGCAACAACAACTCAACGAGCGGAGTAGTCTGAACTTCCGCTATAGCTATCGTATCGGTCGCCCCTCCTACCATCACCTCAATCCGTTTAAATGGATGATCGATCCGTATACCTTCAACCTGGGTAATCCTAACCTGAAACCACAGTTTACCCATACAGCCGCCTTGAGCCATAACCTCAACAATAAGCTGATATCCAACCTGGGGGTTAATTTTACCTCGGGCATGTTTACCGAAGTCATTCGTCAGGATGATGCTTCGCAAACGGTCTACCAAACCCTCGAGAACCTGTCAGCATCTACCGATCTTAGTCTGTCCGAAACACTGCAGCTTCAACCGCTCGAGTGGTGGCGACTCAACGGTACCGTAACCGGGATGTACAAAACCATTACCATGAAGGCCGAAAGTGCCGATGCACTCAGTAAGTTCAGCGTGATGGCCACTATGAGCAACAACTTCACCCTTCCGCTCGGCATCGACCTGGAACTAAGTGGTCGCTATATGTCCGAACAGCTCATCAGCAACATCATCCTCCGTCCCCGCTATTCGTTCGATATCGGAGTTCAGAAACGCCTCTTCAATAATCAGGGAACGCTGAAAGTGGCATTGGTCGACATCTTTAATACCAATACCGGCAGTGCCTATGCGAAGTACGATAATGTGGATATCGAGGTGAAGAATACCTGGGATTCGCGAAAACTCAACCTAACCTTCAGCTACCGTTTCGGGAAAGATGACTTCAAGACACGCGCCAACCGCTCTACTTCTTCGAGCGAAGAGCAGAATAGAAGCGCGAAGTAATTGTTAATTGTTAATTATTGGTGTGTGCAACGTAGGGACTGTTTCGTCTCTGCGTTGCTTTTTTTGGGTCACATCGTTTCGTTGAGATGATCGCAGCCATGGTTCCGCAGGGCCTGTTTCTTTTACCTTCGCCAGCGTTTGGTAAGGTCGTCGAAGGCATCAATGCGGCGGTCGCGGAAGAAGGGCCACCAGCGGCGTACCTGTTCGGCACGCTCCAAATCGATGTCAACCAGCAAATTGGTATCTTCCATAGCGGGTGCCAGTGCAAGTACCTCTCCCTGTGGACCGGCCACAAAGCTGTGTCCCCAGAACTGAATGCCACCGGTAACGCCCGACGGGTCGGCCTCGTATCCTGTACGGTTACAGGCAATCACCGGCAGCCCGTTGGCCACAGCATGACCGCGTTGCACGGTTACCCAGGCATCCTGCTGCCGTTTCTTCTCTTCTTCGGTATCGGTACTTTCCCAGCCTATGGCCGTCGGATAGATGAGCACATCGGCACCGGCCATGGCCATCAGCCGTGCTGCCTCCGGATACCACTGATCCCAGCATACCAGCACGCCGAGCTTGCCCACCGAAGTCGCGATAGGCTCAAAGCCCAGATCACCGGGAGTAAAGTAAAACTTCTCGTAATATGCCGGATCGTCGGGGATGTGCATCTTGCGGTACTTCCCGGCAATGCTACCATCCTTTTCAAGTACTACGGCCGTGTTGTGGTATAACCCGGGAGCACGCTTTTCAAAGAGCGAAAGCACAATCACCACGCCGTGTTGCGCTGCAAGGCTACCGAAATAGGTGGTCGACGGACCGGGAACCGGTTCTGCCTGGTCGAATACCGAGGTGTCTTCAGTCTGACAAAAATAGAGTCCGTTGTGCAACTCCTGCAGAACAATCAGCTCTGCTCCCTGTTCCACCACCCGGGCGATGTTCGAACTCAGCTTCGCGATGTTCTCGTCGCTGTTGCCCGTATTGCTTTGTTGAATTAGTGCTACTCTCATAACTTAATATTGCATGGTCACACAATGCAGTGACCCGTGTTGTTCAATTAATATGCGACAGTCAACCATCACAATCTCCCTGTCGGGAAATGCCAGCTGAAGCTGGTTCTGTGCCATCTCGTCTTTCAACAGACTACCATACGTTGGCATCAGTACGGCCCCGTTCACAATCAGGAAGTTAGCATAGGTGGCCGGTAGCCTGTTCCCTTCCTCATCGTACACGGCATCAGCCATGGGCAGGGGAATCAGGCGATAAGGCACACCGGCAAAGGTGCGGAACTGCATCAGTTCCTGCTCCATCTTTTGCAGGGCTTCGTAATGCGCATCCACCGGATCGTCGCACCGTACATAGGCAATGGTATCACGGTCGCAAAAGCGTGCCAGGGTGTCGATATGGCTGTCGGTATCATCGCCTTCGAGGTAACCGTGGTTGAGCCAGAGTACGCGCGACAGACCGAAATCCGATTTCAGGCGATGCTCTATCATCTCGCGGGTATACGACGGGTTGCGGAATTCCGACAACAGGCATTCGCTGGTGGTCAGCAGAGTTCCGTTGCCGTCCGACTCCAGACTACCTCCTTCGAGTATAAAATCATTGCAGTCGAGGTAAGCGGGAGTGGCTCCATCCTCGTCAGCTTTCGTGTTGAAAGCTCCGGCATCGTATAGTTTTCGGGTGAGCTGATTATCCAGACCTGCTTCAAATTTCTGTCCCCAGCCATTAAAGCCATAGTCGTAAATCACCGCCTGTCCGTCGACCATCACCGTAATCCCCCCGTGATCGCGGGCCCAGGTGTCGTTTGTAAGCATCTCTACCAGGCGAATCTTACCATAAGTGGTTTCTTCTATGCCCATTGCCTCGCAGCCTTCGCGCAGCAACTGTCGCACAGCTGTCGCGTTGGCACATACAATCAACAGGGGTTCAAAGCGCACTATCGCAAGTGCCAGTTCCACGAAACATGCATTCACTTCGTCGAGCATCGGTGCCCAGTCGGTCGCCTTGTGCGGCCATGTAAGTTGCACAAAGCGTTGCGGTTCCCATTCGGCGGGAAGTCTTTTCATATAATATTGTATTAGTCGCCAATGCGGTGATTCAACCCGCAAAAATACGCCTTTCCCTTCAAAGCGCAAAATCCCGTCCTGTAAATGGTTAAGCTGTTAGTTATCGGCTCTATGGAGGGGTGTTGGATGAGTGAGGGTGTTGGATGAGTGGGTATTGTTTTCAGACTGACGATTCTGCTTCGCAGCCTCTAAGGTCTGAAAACAAAACCCACTCATCCCCGCGCTGCTCATGCTCCCCACGCCGCACAACCTTGCTTGTCGTTTCCCCGCACTGCTCATGCTCTCCACGTCGCTCAATCCTGCACTTGCTCCCTGCATTGCTCGTGCTCCCTATGCCGCACGGCCTTGCTTGCCGCTTTCCCGCACTGCTCGTTGCAGCATTACACGGCAGATTTTGCTATCTGCAGATAAACAGTTATTTTTGTATCAAAAATTATTGCAAAGATGGGAAAAGTTATGATTATTGGCGCCGGTGGCGTCGGAACCGTGGTGGCCCACAAGGTGGCACAGAACCCGGAAGTCTTTACCGAAATAATGATGGCAAGCCGCACCAAATCAAAGTGCGATGCCATTGCGGCCGATGTTAAGAAACGGACAGGTGTAACGATACAGACTGCCCGCGTGGATGCCGACAGTGTAGCCGAACTGGTAGCCCTGTTCTACGAGTTTCGTCCCGAACTGGTCATTAACGTGGCATTACCCTACCAGGACCTTACCATCATGGATGCGTGTCTGAAAGCAGGCGTTAACTACCTCGATACGGCCAACTACGAGCCGAAAGACGAAGCTAAATACGAATACAGCTGGCAATGGGCCTATAAGGAAAAGTTTGAGAAGGCCGGACTTACCGCTATCCTCGGATGCGGATTCGACCCGGGCGTTACCAGTGTCTTCACTGCCTATGCCGCCAAACACCACTTCGACGAAATGCATTACCTCGACATCGTCGATTGTAACGCCGGCGATCATGGCAAGGCCTTCGCCACCAACTTCAACCCCGAAATCAATATCCGCGAGGTAACGCAAAAGGGTAAGTACTGGCAGGATGGCAAGTGGGTCGAAACCGAACCGCACGAAATCCATATGCCGCTCAACTACCCCGAAATCGGCCCTAAGGAGTCCTATGTAATCTACCACGAGGAACTTGAATCGCTGGTGAAGAACTTCCCGACTCTCAAGCGCGCCCGTTTCTGGATGACCTTCGGACAGGAATACCTTACTCACCTGCGTGTGATTCAGAATATTGGTATGGCCCGCATCGACGAGGTCGAATACAATGGCGTTAAAATCGTTCCTATCCAGTTCCTTAAAGCCGTATTACCCGATCCGGGCGATCTGGGCGAAAACTATACCGGATGGACTTCCATCGGATGCCGAATCAAGGGTATCAAAGACGGACAGGAAAAGACCTATTATGTCTATAACAATTGCAGTCACCAGGCCGCTTACAAGGAAACCGGCGCACAGGGTGTCAGCTATACCACGGGCGTTCCGGCCATGATTGGTGCTATGATGTTCTTCAAAGGCGAATGGCGCAAACCGGGTGTCTTCAATGTCGAAGAGTTCAACCCCGATCCGTTCATGGAAATGCTCAACAAGCACGGACTGCCGTGGGTAGAGTTGCACGATATTGACCTTGAACTGTAGTGAAGAAACTAAATTTTCAAAAGCTGTGGCTGCCCCTGCTCATCTTGCAGAGTGTGGGGATACTGGTATATCTTTGGTTCAACACCTCCACCTTTCGGCCTCATTTTGAAATAAAAGATGAGCTGGGAGGGAATATATTCCCTTCCAGTATTTTATCTGTTGCAACTACCGATGCCAACATAATCGTCCCGGCCGATTCCTTGTACGTGGGGAACCCTAAGTCGAGCCTGCCCATCCTCATCCGATCAGGAAAAGCATTTAGCAGGGTACGTGTCGAGATTGGCGAAACCCGCTTTTTCTCCCGCTCGGTGTCGGAGTTTATTCTCGAACAACCGGATACCGAATACTGTATCTACCCCGATGTGATCTGGAACTACGAAGCTCTCCGTACTATCGTACAGGCAGAGCCCATCAGCGTAGTCGTTGCTGTGGAGATGAATGGCAAGGAACTCGGACAACGCGTGCGAACCTTCTCGGTGCGCAGCATCAACGAGTGTTTGCTGGGCTACCTGAGCAATGGTAAAACCTATGTCAATACGAATATCTTTTTTGCTGCCTACGTCAACGAAGATCATCCCATGATCGATCAAATCCTGCGAGAAGCCCTTGACACCCGCATTGTTAATCGCTTTATGGGATACCAGGGACGAAATTCCGGTTATGTCGATAAGCAGGTATATGCGCTTTGGAATGTGCTTCAAAAACGAAACTTCAAGTATAGCTCAGTGGCCAATACCAGTTTGTCGAGCAATGTGGTGTTTTCGCAACGCGTGCGCACCTTCGGCGATGCCTTAAACTCCTCGCAAATCAATTGCGTGGATGGTAGTGTGCTGTTTGCCTCCCTGCTCCGGGCTATTAATATCGAACCTATTCTCGTGCGCATTCCGGGACATATGTTTGTCGGATATTACACCGATTCCCATCGCCAAAAAAAGAGTTTCATTGAAACTACGATGATAGGCGATGTAAACCTCGACGAGTTCTTCCCCGACCAGCAACTTGACTCCACCATGGTAGGCATGACACAAAACCAGATGTCGCTCATTACCTTCGAAAAGTCGAAAGAGTATGCCAACAAAAAGTTTGAGGAGGTAAAAGACCATTTCGAAGCAGGAACACGCAACTATACCCTCCTTGAAATATCAAAGGAAGTGCGCCGAAAGATACAGCCCTTTTAAATTAAAGGGTTAGGACCTGAAATGGCCTAACCCTTTGCTCTTATTTCTTAAGTGTTGCTTTCAGCCAAAAGTATCCTCCCAGTCCCGCAACTACCGAGCCCGCTATGATTCCCATTTTCGCTCCGTTCAGCAGTTCGCTGCCGGCAGGGTAGGAGAGCCCGGCAAGGAACAGGGCCACTGTAAAGCCGACACCTCCCAGCATGGATACACCCCCCAGGTTCGACCATTTCATGCCCGAAGGGATGCGGGCAATGCGGAGTTTGATGGCCAGCCAGGTAAACGAGAAAATACCGAGCACCTTACCGGCTACCAGTCCGACGAAAATCGACAGGGATACACCTTCGAAGAGGTTCAGGCTCGAGGCATTGAATACCACGCCCGCATTGGCAAAGGCAAAGAGGGGCATGATCAGGTAATTCACCACGTCGTGCAGACTGTCCTCCATGTCCTGCAGCGGACTGATAGCATGGTCGGCAGCCGCCTCTATCCTGCCCAGGTAATGCACCTGGTTGTTCGTCAACACAATATTCTCTCCCTCCCGATTGTCGATCGTCGTCTCCAGCACCTCAATGTCATGCTTCAGTCCCGAAGTAAACTTCTTCAGGTTGAGAGCCGGACGGGCAGGAACCATAAAGGCCACCAGTACCCCCGATATTGTCGGATGAATACCCGCCTGCAGAAACAGGAACCAGATAGCCAGTCCGTTGAGGAAGTAAAATAACTTATTATTTACCCGCAGGCGGTTTCCGACGAACAGCACTACGAAGAAAATGAGCGACAGTCCCAGGTCGACAAACGAAGCCGCGGTGAAATTACTGTAGAACACGGCAATCACCAGTATCCCTCCTTTATCATCCACGATGGCCAGTGCCAGCAGGAATATCTTCAGACTCAACGGAACGCGTTTGCCCAATAAACTAAGTATCCCTATCGAAAAGGCAATATCAGTAGCCATCGGGAGGGCCATCCCCTTCATCTCTTCCGGACTGAAACCCTGGAGGTTCCCGGTGCCGTAGAAGATAAGAACGGGAATTATCATCCCCCCGAAGGCAGCAATGATGGGCAGCAAGGCCTGCCTCACCGACGACAGCTCGCCTACCAGTACCTCCCGCTTAATCTCCAGTCCTACGGCAAAGAAGAAAACGGTCATTATACCATCATTAATAACATGCAGCAGGTTCAGTGCATGTCCGTGGTGACTCAGCAGGTTGAATTCACCTACTCCCAGGAAGAAGTCGAGTTGCCAAAGCGACGCGTACCAATCCTGAAGGGGCGAGTTGGCCACAATCATAGTGACCAGTGCAACAATCATCAACAAGGTGCCCGGATTTATTTTCGTTTTGAAGTCCTCAATAAAACCGTAGACCTTGTAAAAGTTCTTATTCCGGTATTTCAATTCCATTGCTCAGATAGTTTACTTAAAAAAGGATGGAATTGCAAATATACTCAAACCCTGTCAGAAAAGCAATCTTTCCACTAAAAACACCCCTGCCCCGGCCAGGTATCCAAGCAGGGCCAGCAGACTAATATTCTTAACGTACCAGAAGAAATCGATTTTCTCCATTCCCATGGCTGCCACCCCGGCTGCCGAACCGATAATAAGGATGCTACCCCCCGTACCGGCGCAATAAGCCAGGAACTGCCACAACTGATCGTTCATCGGATACTGAGCAATATCGTACATTCCCTGCGCTGCTGCCACCAGCGGCACGTTGTCGACGATCGACGAGAGTACCCCGATCGCCATCACTATCAGTCGTTGATTGCCAATGGCTGTCTCCAGCCAGAGCGAAACATTCACCAACACATGCGAAACCTCCAGGGCAGCTACTGCCAGCAGGATACCGAGAAAGAACAGGATACTCGACATATCCACCCTGTGCATGGCTCCTATCAGCGAAACCTTCTTCACATCGTTCGGATTCGACTTGCGGTGCAGGTAATCGGTGTACACCCACAGCACACCCACACCCAGCAACATGCCCATAAAGGGAGGCAGGTGCGTGAAGTACTTGAAGGCAGGTACCGAAATCAGGGTAAGTACCCCGAGTACCAACATGTTCCGTTTTTGTTTTTTGTTAGGCGTGTACTTCGATTCTTTTTCAAGCAGCGGCGACCGCTTCACCTTGCCTTTCATGCGAAGCGATAATATCCCGGCGGGAATTATCATCGTTGCCAGCGCCGGCAGGAACAGGTACATAATGGTATCAGCCGATGATATCTGACCACCGATCCACAACATGGTAGTGGTCACGTCGCCAATCGGAGTCCACACCCCGCCGGCATTCGCCGCAATCACCACCATCCCGATAAACCGGAGCCGGTCTTTCTTGTCGGCAATCAGCTTTCTGAGCAACGATACCATCACGATAGTCGTGGTAAGGTTATCGAGGATGGCCGAGAGGAAGAAGGTCAGGATACTGATCGTCCATATCAGCTTTCTCTTTTCAGTCTGCTGAATCTTGTCGGTCACCAGTTCAAACCCATCGTGCGCATCAATCAGCTCCACGATAGTCATCGCCCCGAATAAAAAGAATAAGATACTTGAAATGTCTCCCATGTGCTCCAGTAATTCGATATTGAGCAGGGCCTTGTCGGGAGTAAAATACGAATAAATAGCCCAGGTAAGTACGCCGGCAATCAATGCGGGCGCTGTTTTGTTAACGTGCAGACTGTGTTCCATCGCTATCGCTATATAGCCGATCACGAACACAGTCACAATCAATGTTGTCATCTACAATCTGTAGTTAAAGAGAATTTTCACTAACTACGACCTCAACTGAGAGCCAGCCTTCTTCTACAGGCTAACTTCGAGTACTAATCGAGTTTTAATACAGCTAAAAAGGCTTTCTGCGGCACTTCCACATTGCCGATTTGCTTCATACGCTTTTTACCTTTTTTCTGCTTTTCAAGAAGTTTGCGTTTGCGGCTGATGTCGCCTCCGTAACATTTGGCAGTCACATCCTTGCGCACTGCCTTGATAGTTTCACGCGAGATAATCTTAGCTCCGATAGCCGCCTGAATGGCGATATCGAACTGCTGGCGTGGGATCAGTTCTTTCAGTTTTTCGCACATCCTGCGTCCGAGCGTCACGGCATTGTCGACGTGGATAAGCGATGAAAGTGCATCCACAGGCTCCCCGTTGAGGAGGATGTCGAGCTTCACTAATTTCGAGGGTCGATACCCGTTCATATGATAATCGAACGAGGCATAGCCTTTCGAAATACTCTTCAACCGGTCGTAGAAGTCGAACACGATCTCACCCAGTGGCAGATCAAATACCAACTCCATACGGTTTCCGGAAATATATTCCTGTTTGATAAGATCACCGCGCTTGTCGAGACAAAGCGTCATAATCTGACCAATATAATCGGTACGTGTAATAATCGAAGCGCGGATATAGGGTTCCTCAATGCGTTCAATCATCATAATATCAGGCAGTCCCGACGGATTATGCACCTCCAGCAACTCCTCTTTTTTGGTGTACACCTTGTACGACACGTTCGGCACCGTGGTAATCACGTTCATGTCGAACTCCCTGTCGAGGCGCTCCTGTACAATCTCCATGTGCAGCATCCCCAGAAATCCGCAGCGGAAACCAAAGCCCAGCGCTACCGACGATTCGGGCTCGAAGGTAAGCGAAGCATCGTTCAACTGCAACTTCTCAATCGCCGAACGAAGGTCTTCAAAGTCCTCCGTATCAATCGGGTACACCCCGGCAAACACCATCGGCTTCACTTCTTCAAAGCCATCAATGGCTATTTCGCACGGACGCTTCACATGGGTAATCGTATCACCCACCTTCACCTCCTTCGAAGTCTTGATACCCGAGATAATATACCCCACATTCCCCGCACTCATCTCTTTCTGCGGAATCATGTCGAGGCGCAGGATACCGATCTCATCGGCATTGTATTCTTTACCGGTAGCTACGAACTTCACCAGGTCGCCCTTGCGCATGGTACCGTTTTCAATCTTGAAATAGGCGATAATCCCCCTGAAGGAGTTAAACACCGAGTCGAAGATAAGGCACTGCAGCGGTGCATCCGGATCGCCCTTTGGTTCGGGTATCCTGTTGATGATGGCTTCCAGAATCTCCTCCACGCCCATGCCGGTCTTCCCGCTGGCACGGATAATATCCCCGGGCTTACAGCCCAGCAGGTCCACAATCTGATCCTCCACCTCATCCGGCATAGCCGAGTCCATGTCCATCTTGTTCATCACCGGAATAATCTCCAGGTCGTGCTCAATGGCCATGTACAGGTTCGAGATCGTCTGCGCCTGAATACCCTGCGTGGCATCCACAATCAGTAACGCTCCTTCGCAGGCGGCAATCGAGCGCGACACCTCGTACGAGAAGTCGACGTGCCCCGGAGTGTCGATCAGGTTCAGGGTATATACCTCTCCCTCATGGGAGTGAATCATCTGAATCGCGTGGCTCTTAATCGTGATGCCCCGTTCGCGTTCCAGATCCATGCTATCGAGCACCTGCGCCTGCTGGTCCTTGTCGGCAATCGTCTTGGTATTTTCCAATAGCCTGTCGGCCAGGGTACTTTTGCCGTGGTCGATATGAGCGATAATACAAAAATTGCGGATATTCTTCATTCGTAATTTTTCTGTTTTTGAGCCTGCAAAAGTACAAAAAATAATCGGAAAATTGATAATGTTGATTTTTGGAGTTATGTACACGCGTGCTTTACCTGCGTGGTGTGCGTGCTTTACCTGCGTGGTGTGCGCGTGCTTTACCTGCGTGGTGTGCGCGTGCTGGTTCCGGAGTGTCGTGCCTGCACGCCCTTCGCTCAAAAAATCAGCCTTCGCAAGCTTACATCCGCCAAACTCGCCCTTCGGGCTCAAACAAGGCGGATGTCGACGCTTACTGCAGGCGATTTTTTGGCTCATTGCCTGATGGCACTCCCTTCCGGAACCAGCAACAGCGAGATTCCTCCCGCTTTTGGAACTCTCTTCCGGAACCAGCAACAGCGAGATTCCTCCCGCTGTTCAAACTTTTTTTCAACAAACAGTTCCCAATTTGGGAAATGTGTTATACATTTGCATTCAAACCTATTAACTACGTAAAGAGTATTGTCAAGCAACAACTATTTAATAAATTACTCCTATGGATATTAGAATATTAAAAACTGAGGCAGATTATAAGGAAGCGCTGTCACTTCTTGATAAGTTGTTTGATGCTCCCGGGGGAACTAAGGAGAGTGATTTGGCTGATGTAGTTGCTCTTTTGGTGGATGAATACGAGAAGAAATACGTTTCAATTGATGAACCCGACCCAATTGAAGCTATTAAGATCAGAATGGAGGAAATGAAGTTAAAAC
>JAQUYE010000046.1 GCA_028691965.1 Paludibacter sp.
AACCGTACCATTTGGGAAACACGCAGGGCCGGAAACTTTGATCTGCAGTTTTCATCCCAGCGTAAATCCTTTGGTGCTAATGGTTTTTATGGGATAGCCTATCCCAATCAGTTTGAACATATACGTGCCCGGCTTGCTTCGCTCGGATGGGAAAAGCAAATTTACAACCTTAACCTGCAGGCAAATTTATATCGCCGTAAACACTACGATCGTTTCGAGTTGTACCGTAACTTCGAAGCAGCGCCCTCTACCTATACGCAGCATAACTATCACTCTACTAAGGTGAGGGGAGCATCCCTGAATGCACGCCTGAATACGGGAGTGGGAGTGTTTACCACGGGTCTGGATATTAAAAACGATCATATTTATAGTACCAAACTCGGATTACCCATTACCGGGAAACTACCCCGCAACAAGGATGAACGCCGGCGCAACATTAATTACACCAACGAGGCTGAACGTACACTTACAAACGGGTATGTTGGATATTCAGGATCGTTCGACCAGGTCTTTGTTTCAACCGGAATCTCGTTGTCGTATAGTGATGACTATGGTATGAAACACCACTATGGTGCTGATGTGAGTTATTACTTCACAAACGAATTATCGGCTTTCGTTTCGGCTAATTCGGCCTCCCGACTGCCGACCTTCACCGATTTGTATTATACCGATCCCATCCGTGTTTCGAATCCCGATCTGAAACCCGAGACAGCTCAGACCTTTGAAGGAGGAATTGCTTTTGGTCAATCAAATATTGGCTTAAAGGCAGGTTTCTTTACCCGTGTCGGTCAGAACATCATTGATTGGATTAAGTACCCCGATCAGGACCGGTGGCTGAGCGAAAACCTTACATCGCTTACCACTAAAGGTATCTATATCGGTGCCGAATACATTCCCGATGCAGGGCCATTTACCCGCATAACAGCCTCCTACCAGCTGATGAATACAGATAAGAAAGCCCTGGGATTTGATTCCCAGTATGCGCTCGACTATGTGAAACACCAACTGACAGCCAATTTTTATCATACTATTTATAAGAATGTGTCCGCCAGCTGGATGATGATGCTCAAAGACAGAGCCGGCGAATACGCCAACTTTGAAACCGGTGCTCCAACTCCCTATGCTCCGTATCTGCTTGCATCCACCCGGATATCATGGGATTTGAAACGAACTCAGATTTATGCCGACCTCAACAATCTGTTTAATAGTTATTATGTTGACTTTGGCGGACTCCCGATGCCGGGTATTCACTTGTCGGCCGGGGTAAAATGGCAACTTCGAAAGTAAAAAAGAAGGGAAGTAGCTGAATAAAGGGTCGCTTATTTGGCCAATTGTGTTTTTTGTTCTACTTTTGGTCAACCAATTAGAAAATCAGCACCAATATGCCAGTCTCTGCTTCAAAATATACCGATACAACAGCCAGCGACCGGGTAATTGCCCGGATTAAGGAAATGATCAGCTCAGGCGAACTGAAACCCGGAGATCGCCTTCCGGCAGAACGTAAGCTTGCAGCTGACCTTGGTTTTGGTCGCACCCAGATAAGAGAAGCACTCCACAAGCTGGAGTTTTATGGCATAGTAAAAACACTTCCACAAAGTGGCTCTATAATTAATAAGCTCGACATTACCTCGCTCGACGGGTTAATTTCGGATGTGGTTAATTTACAGGGATACGATTTTTATTCGCTGGTGGAGACCCGCGTATTACTTGAGGCAAAGGCTATTCGTTTGTGCGCCGAGCGGCGTACCGACCAGGATATGTCTGCGATTGTTAAAGCGCTCGAACAATTTAACCGGTATTGGGATACAGCCGAACGGGTAACCTATGATTTTGCTTTTCACCGGGCTATTGCCGAGGCATCGCATAACCCGGTTATCAAATCCATGTTGTTAATCATTACTCCTGATATACTCGCTATTTACAACCGTGAGCGTTTTTGTGCCCCACGCCAGAGTCTTATGAACGAACACAAGCTGATGGTTGACTATATTCGCGATCAGAACGCCGATGCAGCCGAACAGCTCATGATACACCATTTGAGCGATGTGACTGAGTTTGCGCGCCAGAAGCTATCGCAACAGTCGCCCCCGGTGGAAAAATAAAAAACACTTCCTATTTACATCGAACAACAGAATTTGTAAAAAATTTGTTTATTTTTGTCGAAATGTAATTGCTACAATTCGTCTAATCATTTATTTTACGCATATGTTCAAAAAGCTGTATCTCTTTTATAAGGAGGGTTTCTCCAACATGACAGTCGGCAAAACGCTTTGGATGATTGCGCTCATCAAATTGTTTATCATGTTCGGCATTTTAAAGGTTTTCTTCTTCCCTAACCAGTTAAAAACCAATTACGATAACGACAGGGACAGGAGTGAACACGTGATCAAACAGTTAATTGATCGGTCTGACAAGGAAATTGTTAATCAAAATTAATCATACTATCAACATTTTATCATGGAATTATTAGATGCGTCATTAGTCAACTGGTCGAGGGGGCAATTTGCTCTCACTGCCATGTATCACTGGATTTTTGTTCCACTGACACTGGGGCTTGGTATAGTGATGGCCATAATGGAAAGTGTATATTACAAAACGGGAAAAGAAGAATGGAAGCGTGCTACCAAGTTCTGGATGACTCTTTTTGGAGTAAACTTTGCCATGGGGGTTGCCACAGGTATTATCCTGGAGTTCCAGTTTGGCACAAACTGGTCGAACTACAGCTGGTTTGTCGGAGATATCTTTGGAGCTCCACTGGCCATTGAGGGGATGCTTGCTTTCTTTATGGAAGCAACCTTTATCTCCATCATGTTCTTTGGATGGAAAAAGGTAAGTAAAGGATTTCACCTTGCCTCTACCTGGCTGGTAGTGCTGGGAGCAACCTTATCGGCACTATGGATTTTAGTGGCTAACGCCTGGATGCAGTACCCTACGGGAATGGAATTCAATCCGGACACCACCCGTAACGAAATGATTGATTTCTGGAGTATTCTGCTTTCGCCGGTAGCGATTAATAAATTCCTTCATACCGTTTACTCCGGGTGGGTGTTAGGTGCTTTGTTTACCGTAGGCGTAAGCTCCTGGTACCTGATTCGCAAACGCGAAGTCGACTTTGCCCTTAAAAGCATAAAGATAGGCTCCATATTCGGGGTGGTGGCATCCATCCTGATTATTGCAACAGGCGATGGATCGGCTTATCATGTTGCTCAGAAGCAGCCGATGAAACTTGCCGTGATGGAAGGCCTCTACGAAGGCGAAGAAGGTGCCAATATCGTTGCCATGGGTTTGCTAAACCCTGATAAACGGTACGATAACGACGAGGAAACTTTTATAGTAAAGATGGATGTGCCTGTTCCTAAGCTTTTATCGTTGCTGGGTTACCGCGATGCTGATGCTTTTGTTCCGGGTATTAAAGATATTATTAACGGGTATACCCTTTCCGACGGAACCGTTGTTCCTTCTTTTGCCGATAGGCAAGCCAGTGGGACCTTAGCCATTAATGCCCTGAAAGAGTATAAGCTGGCAAAAGAAGCGGGTAACGACTCCCTTGCTGCCGAACACCTTGTGGTGCTGCGGGCCAATTATAATAACTTCGGCTACGGATACCTTGAGAAACCGGAGGATCTGATTCCCAATGTTCCACTGGTGTTTTATGCCTTCCACTTCATGGTTGCACTGGGTATGCTCTTCCTGTTAATATTCTCCCTGGCCTGGTTCTTCCATTGGAAGAAAAAACTCGAAAGCCAGAAGTGGTTGCTGTGGACTGCCCTGTTATCGATACCGCTGGGTTATCTTGCTACACAGCTGGGATGGGTAGTAGCTGAGGTGGGTCGTCAGCCCTGGACTATTCAGGATATATTACCCGTACAGGCGGCGGTGTCGAGTGTATCGACCGGTTCGGTACAGCTTACCTTCTTCCTGTTCCTGGCATTGTTTACAGCACTGCTGATTGCTGAAATCAGAATCATGATGAAACAAATCCAGAAAGGTCCCGAAGATCATTGATATCGGGGATGAATTAAAGTATCAATTCGTATCATTTAAACGCACACAACTATGTTTACATACGCATTTTTTCAGCACTACTGGTGGTTTATCATCTCCTTGCTGGGTGGTTTACTTACATTCCTCCTGTTTATTCAGGGTGGACAATCCATGTTATTCTCCCTCTCTAAAACCGAAGATGAAAAGCGTTTGCTGATCAACGTTCTGGGTAGGAAATGGGAATTTACCTTCACCACACTTGTTACCTTTGGGGGAGCATTCTTTGCTTCTTTCCCCCTGTTCTACTCGACCAGTTTCGGGGGTGCATACTGGGTGTGGCTGATCATCCTTTTTGCGTTTACCATCCAGGCTTTCTCGTATGAGTTTCAGTCGAAACCCGGAAACGTGTATGGCAAGAAAACCTATCGTAGCTTCCTGTTTATCAATGGGGTGGTTGGTTCGTTCCTGATAGGGGTAGCCGTAGCAACCTTCTTTACAGGTTCCGACTTTACAGTAGGCAAAGGGAATATAACCGATATAGCCTCACCGGTGATTAGTCGCTGGGGAAGTGGCTGGCATGGTTTAGAGGCTTTGTTATGTCCGCGTAACTGGTTCCTCGGACTGACCGTGTTTTTCCTGGCACGTACCAATGCTTCGCTTTATTTCATAAACCGCTTAAGTGATGAAGTGCTCGAAGCCCGTTCGTACAAGTATATGATTTACAATGCAGTTCCCTTTGTAGTGTTTTTCCTTGCTTTTGTTATTTCTACTTTCCTATCGGAAGGCTTTGCCGTTAACGAACAGGGAATTGTGTACATGGAGAAGTATAAATATTTTATGAACCTGATCGAGATGCCCCTGGTAGGGATCTTCTTCCTGCTCGGCGTTGTAGCGGTACTGGCGGGTATCATCCTCAGCATCGTAAATAAGTCGTTCAAAAAAGGGATCTGGATTACCGGACTAGGCACTGTAGTTACCGTAACTATGCTGTTGCTGGTGGCCGGTTACAACAACACCGCCTTTTATCCTTCGGTGGCCGACCTGCAAAGCTCGTTGACAATCTTCAATTCATCATCAAGTGAATTTACCCTGAAGGTAATGTCGATTGCCTCTATTTTAGTTCCTATTGTTGCTGTCTACATTTTCTTTGCCTGGAGAGCTATGGAGAAAAACAAGACCGATATTCAGGATGTGAACGATGATAGTCACGCCTATTAATAGTGGATTTGTTA
The DNA here is from genome assembly GCA_028691965.1 of Paludibacter sp. Taxonomy (GTDB): domain Bacteria; phylum Bacteroidota; class Bacteroidia; order Bacteroidales; family Paludibacteraceae; genus Paludibacter. Next base: position 5,217 of record JAQUYE010000046.1, read on the forward strand.
AATTATTCAAACGCCGGTACTCAATTGCCGGCGTTTGTTGTTTCGGATGCAACATTCACGCAACAGTCTGCGTCTGTAGTCTGTTTTAATATACTAAATAGATATAGATATGAAATCTTTTAACAAAACAGCAATTGTAATCCTTATGGGTGTGTTGGTCACTGCGTGTAGTGACTTTGATGATGTGGAGACTCCCCTCGACAATTTTAAGGTTGATATAGCCACAGTAGGGAATCCCGATGAAAAAAATGAGTTCTTCCTGAAACTGGACGATAGTACGATGTTGTGGACGGCCGCTTCGGCTTTTCATAATTACAAACCTGCCGATGGGCAACGCGTACTTGCAAATTACACCATACTCGACGATAAGCGTCCTACAGGAATGTATGATTATGATGTGCGACTGAACGATGTGTACGAAGTGCTTACCAAACCCATCTTTAACATTACGCCTGCCACACAGGATAGTATCGGGAACGATCCGATTCAGGTAACTGAAATCTGGATTGGCAGTAAGTACCTGAACGTTGAATTTGTATATTATGCGTTCAATAAGGCTCATTTCATCAATCTGGTGAAAGACGACAGTAAAACTTACGACGATGGTAAGATTCATCTCGAGTTCAGGCATAATGCTATGGGTGATTTTGAGCAAGAGCGCCGCTATGGGCTGGCCTCGTTCGATATCAGCTCGTTAATGTCGACTACCACCAATACTGTTCCGTTGGTGATTCACGTAAACAAACCTAATCAGGTAGAAGATGAGTTGCACAACCTCACATTCAACTACAACATTCCTGTACCGGTTGAAGCATCAGTACACCACTTTACCCCTGAACGGATAAAAGAGTATCAATCAACTTTGATTGAATAATTAATTCTTCATTTCTTCTTTTTATCTGAAAATTTCCTTACTTTTGTAACAATTGTTACACTTGAGGTGAGAGCACCTGTCAGTTGACAAAATTGACAGGTGTTTTTTATGTATAAACCAATCTGCATTAGTATGAAGCGTAAACAGCTATTAACCGGTCTTTTAATGTTGCTTGTGGTTTTTGTTCATGCCGAATCTCCCCTTGATCCGGTTGATAAAACGGTCGACGACGAAGTTAATCTGCGTGAGGTCGAAATTAGTGCTTCCCGTACGCAAACCCGCATGAAGGAATTACCCGCATCGGTAACCGTGGTGGCTGCCGGTGCCCTTGAAAAGAATGAAATCAGCACCTTAAACAATGTAAGTGCCATGATTCCCAATTTTTTCATGCCCGATTATGGTACAAAACTGACATCGCCGGTGTATATCCGTGGTATAGGTTCCCGCATTAACTCCCCATCGGTGGGAATGTATGTCGATAATGTTCCGTACTTCGAAAAGTCGTCGTTCGATTTCGATTTTTTTGATGTACAGAAGATAGAGGTGCTGAGGGGTCCGCAGGGTACCCTGTTTGGAAGAAACAGTATGGGAGGTGTTATAAGTATCACCTCCAAATCGCCCTTCGACGTACAGGGAACCCATGCTCAGCTTTCTGCCGGAAACTACGGGATGTACAGGCTGAATGTAGGTCATTACGGTACCATTACCGATCAGCTGGGATATAGTATATCTGCCAATTATATTCATCAGGATGGTTATTACACCAACGTGACCCGCAACGAACAAGCCGATTCGTTGCGTTCCATCGGGTTGCGGTTCAAACTGGTATACCTGATGAACGACCGGTGGACACTGAATTTCAGTAGCTCTGTCGAACACAGTGATCAGTCGGGATATCCCTATGCTCCCTACAACAAAACAACTCAAACCATAGGGGATGTCGAATACGATGCAAAAAGCGGCTATCAACGTTTGTTATTATCCAATGCGTTGAACATCAACTACAAGGGCGAAGGATGGCAGGCCACCAATACGCTCTCCTATCAGTTCCTGGATGATAATCAACAACTCGATCAGGATTTTAGTCCGGCCTCCATCTATTTTGCAGGTCAGCTGCAAAAGCAGCACAACTTTGCCAACGAGTTGATAGTGCGTGCTGCCAACGATAAGCGGTACCAGTGGCTTACAGGTATGTTCCTGTTCGGACAGTCGGGTCGGAATACAGTTGTAGTTGATGATTATACAAAACAACTCTGGTACCAAAAGGATTACCTGCCCGAAACGCAGGGCGCAGCGCTGTTTCATCAGTCAGTATATAAGTTGTTCCCGAAACTCACTCTTACGGGAGGTATCAGGTTCGATTACGAACAAACCAAAATGGGCTATACCTACATTGCCACCCGTGCCGCTGCTACTGTGGCATCAACCGATACGGTTTACCCTTACTTAAGTGATGCGGTAATACTTCCTAAAGTCGCTTTGTCGTATGAGCTTACTCCCGACCTGCAGGCCTATGGTTCTTACTCTACAGGATATAAGCCCGGAGGTTTTAATTCGACCTTCGAACTGCCCGAACACTTAATGTTTAAGAAGGAAATCAGTTATAACTACGAAGTCGGGTTAAAATCGACCTTCCTTCGGTACCTGTTTGCCGACTTATCCTTGTTTTATACCGATCTGAAAAATCAGCAGATCTACCGCACCGTGCCGAGTGGCAGAGGTTCGTACCTCGATAACAGCGGACTGTCGAACAACAAAGGAGTAGAACTGAGTGTGCAGAATAGCTCTTTCCACGGATTTGAGGCGATGATTGCCTACGGGTATACCCACTCTAAAATCCTTGAGTACGTACAAAATGCACAATTAAACTACAATAATAGTTTTACCCCTTACATACCCCGTCATACCCTGGCCGTTCAGGCATCACAAACGTTTCATCTGCATCACTCAAGGCTTATCGATCGCATCAAACTAAATGTGTTATACAGCGAGACCGGCGAGTTGTACTGGAACCTTGCCAATACCCTGAAGGAAGAAAAATACGGACTGCTGAGTGCGAAGGTGATGGTATCCCGCGGAAATCTGCAACTGGATATTTGGGGTAAGAATCTGTTGAATACGCAGTATCATTCGTTTATGTTCGAATCCGGACCGGCAGCCTTTGCGCAGGCAGGCAAACCATTACAGCTGGGAGTAAATCTATCCTGCAAATGGTAAAATCAAAGTGGAAATTCCCAACGCTTTTTAGCCTGTATATTGCTCAGTCGATTCCGATGAGCTTCTTTTCGACGGTTGTTCCGGTTATTATGCGACAGGAGCACTACTCACTCGAATCGATCGGATTGCTGCAGCTGGTTAAACTCCCATGGACGCTTAAGTTCCTTTGGGCGCCTCTGGTGGATAATACCTCCTCCAACCGCAGGCAGCTACGGCGATGGATAATATTCTCCGAACTGTTTTACGCTCTGGTGATTCTTACAATTAGTATGTTTAGTCTTAAAACAGATTTTACGCTGATTGTTATACTGATGATACTGGCCTTTATCGCATCAGCCACTCAGGATATAGCCACTGATATTTTTGCTATACGGGTACTAAGTACATCCGAAAAGGCTATCGGTAACGGCATTCAGTCATCCGGCAGTTTTATTGGCAGTCTGTTTGGTACCGGCGTGCTTCTGTTGGCCTATTACTACCTGGGCTGGCAGTGGTTGCTCTGGATACTGGCTTGTTTTGTGATCTTTGCCATAGTACCCTTGTTCGTTTATAAGCCCAACATAACGCTACCCGAAGAAAGCAGGGTACGCGTCAAACCCTGGGATGTGTTCCGCTTCTTTGCGGATAAAACCAATCTCAAACGACTACCTGTACTTATCTTCTATTATTCAGGCATCATCGGTATCCTTGCCATGTTGAAACCCTATATGGTGGATCTGGGCTATTCGGTGAAAGACATCGGGTTTATGTCGGGAATCATTGGAACCTCTACGGCTGCTGTCATGTCGTTCGGCGGCGGCTTTATCGTCAGGAAGCTGGGACGTAAGGTGTCGATCTATGCATTTGCATTGATGAACGTGCTCACCGGTTGTTATTTTTACTTTATGACCTTATCAGAGCCTTCGCTTGCGGCCCTGTACGGAGGGATTATTCTGCTGTGGGGATCGTATGGACTCTCGTCGGTAATTATCTACACCACCTCCATGGATGCCGTTCGTCCTCAGTCGCCGGGCACCGACTTTACCGTACAAATTGTGGTAACGCACCTGAGCTCCATGCTGATAGCCATCTTCAGCGGGAAAATCGGTGATATGGTAGGTTACCATCGTCTTTTCGGAATAGAAACGCTCTTGTCGGTTTTCTCTATACTACTATTATTATATGTATATCCTCTACATAAAACATCATGGAAATCTCCCACCAACTAATTCAAAAATATAATATAGCCGTACCGCGCTATACCAGTTATCCTCCTGCCAACCACTTTCAGGATGTGTTTCCCGCGACCGAAGCGCTCAGTCTGATTGACGAATCGAACAGCTGCACCCCTGATAATATAGCCCTCTACATACACATCCCCTTCTGCAAAAAGATTTGTTTCTACTGTGGCTGCAATACCACGCTGATGAAGCAGGAGGAAACAATTGCCCGCTATATTGAGAGTGTTAAACAGGAAATACGAATGGTAGCTTCCCGTCTCGACCGGAAACGAAAGGTAACGCAGGTACATTACGGAGGTGGTACCCCCAACAGCATTTCGGCACACTACCTCGAAGAGATTAATCAGCTTATCTTCGATTTATTTGATTTTATTCCCCGCCCCGAAATTGCTATCGAATGTCACCCGGCACATCTCGACGAACTTTACCTGCAACGCCTGCTCAATGCGCGGTTCAATCGTTTTAGTATCGGGGTACAGGATTTTAACGACGAGGTGCTCGATACCGTCAATCGTTCCCGTGCAGCCATGCCGGTGGAGGAGATTGTGCGTTTCCTCAAAGAAGCAAATCCTACCATTTCGGTAAATCTTGATTTTATCTACGGGTTGCCCGGACAAACCGTTGAAAACTTCAACCAGACCATCGCCAAAGCCATCCGTATTCGTCCCGATCGCCTGGTTACCTTCTCGTACGCACATGTTCCCTGGCTGAAAAAGCACCAGCAAATCCTCGAGAAACGCGGTCTGCCGGGGTCGCAGGAAAAGATTGACTTGTTCATGTCGTCACGCCGGCTGCTGCTCGACGCCGGCTATGTGCCCATCGGGCTCGACCACTATGTGCTGCCCACCGACGAGCTGAACCTTGCACTTGCGAACCAACAGTTGCATCGTAATTTCCAGGGCTATTGCACGCGCCGTACTACCGGACAAGTATATGCCTTCGGGGTATCATCCATCTCTCAGCTCGAAACCGGTTATTTCCAGAATGTAAAGGACATATCCGCCTATATGGAGTCGATCGGCAACGGCCAACTTCCCGTTGAGAAAGGGATGAGGGTAACCGTCGACCAGCAATTAATTCGGGCTGTGATAGAAGATGTGATGTGCAATAAACGTATCGACATTACTGCGTTTTGTGCCCGACAGGGTATCACTTACGAACAGTTTGTAGCGGTGACCGGTTTCAACCCCGCAGCTCTTACCGAAATGAGTACCGACGGCCTGATTGGTTATCAGGATAAAATTTTAGAGATTACAGATACGGGTTCGTTTTTTATTCGTAATATTGCATGTGTATTCGATCCTGCCTATCAAACTCAGGCTGGTAAATATTCACAATCGGTATAATGGAAAATGAACTGTACGATAGTATACTTATAGGGGCTGGTCTCACGGGACTCACCATCGCTCATTACTTACGCAAATCCGGACTTCGGGTATTGCTGCTCGAAAAGAACTCCGTTCCCGGAGGAGTAATTCAGTCGCATGCTGAGAATGAGTTTATTTACGAATCAGGTCCCAATACCGGGGTTATCTCTTCGGTCGAGCTGGTACGTCTGTTTCATGAACTCAGGCTTTCGTTTGAAGTGCCACAGCAATTTGCCAACGCCCGCTGGATTTGGCGGAAGAATCGGTGGGAACCAATGCCTTCGGGACTGATCTCAGCAGTCACTACACCCTTGTTTACCCTAAAGGATAAATTCCGGATTCTTGGCGAACCCTTCAGGGCTAAAGGAACCAATCCGGATGAGACCCTCTCGGAGCTGGTAATTCGAAGGATGGGGAAGAGTTTCCTGGAGTATGCCATCGACCCTTTTATTTCGGGAATCTATGCCGGTGACCCCTCACAACTTGTAACGCGCTATGCGATGCCCAAACTGTATGCCCTCGAGCAGAATTACGGGAGCTTTATCAAAGGGTCCATTGCGAAAGCCCGCATCCCCAAAACAGCAGAAGAGAAACTGGTCACCAAGCAGGTTTTTTCCGTCAACGGAGGCTTGTCGGTGTTGACGGATGCGTTGGTGCATTCGGTTGGGAGCGAAGCTATCTGGTGCAATTGCAGTAACCCGACTGTTAGTCCGGGTGCTGATGATAGCTATGTTGTTGAAGTTGAAAGGAAGTCGGAAGAGGCGACTACCGGCAGCCTGTTAAAGCTCCGCTCCCGATCGGTGATTACCACTGTTGGGGGGCCCTTGTTACCGGCCATCCTTCCATTTCTTAGTCCTGCCGAAGCAGAACCGTTTACTACCCTGCGCTACGCTAAAGTAGTTCAGGTGGCAGCAGGCTATACCGACTGGAAAGGCATTCCGATCAAAGCGTTCGGAGGATTAGTGCCAACGGTTGAACAAAAAGACATTCTGGGCATTTTATTTCCATCAGCACTCTTCGAAAACCGGGCCCCCGAAAAGGGAGCTTTATTATCGGTATTTATGGGAGGGATTAAACGCCCCGAACTGTACGAATACTCCGACGCGCAATTAAAAGAGATTGCTGTAAGTCATATTAATGAGATGATGCAGACCGGTCAGCAACCCGACTTATTGCGCATTTTCCGTTATCCTTATGCCATTCCGCAATACGATGCCGGTAGCGGTAAGAGATTACATACCATTAAGGAACTTCAGTTCCGGTACCCGGGACTGATGCTGGCGGGTAATATACGGGATGGAATAGGGATGTCGGACCGGGTAAAACAGGGTGCTGTTATTGCCGGCGAAGTGATTGAGTATTTGAATATCAAAAAATTTATGTAGTTTTGTTTCTGAAAGGAATCGGACTTCAAATAAGTGAGTTGTGAAAAAGGCCATTCTGATTGTTAATTTAGGTACCCCGGATTCGCCCGGCAAAGGAGCTGTAGGTCGTTATCTGACACAGTTTCTCAACGATCCTTACGTGATTGATATTCCGCAGCCCTTGCGGTTTATCCTGGTTAACCTGATTATCATTCCGTTTCGTGTACGTAAATCCGCCGGCTTATACCGTCGGTTATGGTCCGACAAAGGCTCTCCGATTTTAATGCATCTACACGCATTGCGTGATCAACTAGACCTCTACTTACCGGATACGAAGGTCTATGCAGCCATGCGCTACGGTAAACCGTCGATCGATGAGATCATCCCCCGGCTCAGGGCCGACGGGATACAGCAACTCACCGTTCTCCCGCTTTATCCGCAGTACGCCGCCTCTACCACCGAGACTATTTTCAATGTAGTGCGAAATCAACTTTCCGCGTTAAAAGAGCTACAGGAAGTTCGCTACGTGAAACAGTTTTACGACCATCCGGCATTTTTAACTGCTTTTGCTCAACGCATAGCAGCTTACAAGCCCGAAACCTTCGACCATGTAATATTTTCTTTTCACAGTCTGCCCGAAAGGCACCTAAACCGACAACATCCTGAACACCCGTGTGCAAGCTGTACCTGCACGCGCGAAATGCCCGATTACGGGCGCGATTGTTACAAGGCGAGCTCCTACGAAACTGCCCGTCGGCTTGCCTCGCTGCTGCACTTATCGCCCGATCGTTACAGTGTTGCCTTTCAGTCGCGCTTTGCAAAAAAGTGGATAGGTCCCTTTACCGACGACAGGATACGGGAACTTGCCGGCGAAGGAAGTAAGCGCATACTGGTTGCAGCCCCCTCGTTTGTGGCCGACTGCCTTGAAACGATTGTCGAAATCGGGTTGGATTATCAGGAATTATTCCGCAATGAAGGAGGAGGGGAGCTGGTGATGGCCGAAAGTCTGAACGCCGAAGCCTACTGGGTAAAAGCCCTGGCAGAGATTGTGGAAGAATCTAACAACAGATACTAACAAACCAATAATAATTAAGTGTGCACATGAAAAAACTAGTTTTGTTTATCGTTACAGCCCTGTTCTTAGCAGCTTGTTCGAGCGTTATGATTACAGGCCGTAAGCAGCTGCTCCTGGTCTCTGATGCCGAGTTGCTTACCATGAGTTTACAGAGTTATCAGCAGTTTATTGATTCGGTTCCAACATCAAAAGACCTCAGGAACAAGACCCTGGTCAGGAATGTAGGGGTTAAGATTGCAACTGCCGTCGAACAGTACATGAAGGCCAACGGATTGGAAGCTGAGCTGGCTAATTTCCAGTGGGAATTTAACCTCGTACAGGATACCACCGTCAATGCATTTTGTATGCCGGGCGGCAAGGTAGTATTCTTTGAAGGAATCCTGCCAATGACCAAAACCGAGACGGGTATAGCTGTGGTTATGGGGCACGAAATAGCCCATGCCGTAGCCAAACACAGCAACGAGCGGTTAAGTCAGCAAATGCTGTTGCAGTACGGTGCCCAGGTTACCAATGTGCTCGTGTCGAACAAATCGGAAGTAACCCGTGCAGGTATAAACACCTTGTATGGTTTAGGTGCGCAGGTAGGTGTATTGCTGCCCTATTCGCGTAAGCAGGAGTACGAAGCCGATCGCCTGGGTATGATACTCATGGCTATGGCCGGGTATAATCCTACTGAAGCACTTACCTTCTGGGAACGAATGACCGCTAACGGAAGCGGATCGGTGATGGAATTTATGAGTACTCACCCCTCGGATCAGAAACGTATTGCCAATATTCAGAAAGTAATGCCCGAAGCTGTTGGTTATCTCAACAAGTAAGAGCATTGAGGGAATAAAAAAAAGCGGGTTCATTCAATTGAACCCGCTTTTTTTAGAGCTATATCGTTATGATGCGATACGAGCGTAATTACTCAATAATTTTCTTAAAGAGGTTTTTCATACTCACCAGGTCGCCGATAAGCGTATTCAACTGGTCGATGCTTACCCGTTCCTGAGTCATCGAATCACGATGACGAACCGTTACGGTGTTATCTTCCAGTGTTTGATGGTCGACAGTAACACAGAACGGAGTTCCTACTGCATCCTGGCGACGGTAGCGCTTACCGATCGAATCTTTTTCGTCGTACACACATTTAAAGTCAAACTTCAGTCCGTTCATAATGCTGCGCGCTTTTTCCGGAAGTCCGTCTTTCTTCACCAGCGGCAGGATAGCTGCTTTAACAGGAGCCAGCACCGGAGGTAATTTCAATACCACGCGACTGTCGCCGCCTTCGAGTTGCTCTTCTTCGTACGAAGCAGCCATAATCGACAGGAAGGTACGGTCGAGACCGATGGATGTTTCAATCACATAAGGAGTGTACGATTGATTCAATTCCGGATCGAAGTACTTAATGTTCTTGCCCGAGAATTTCTCGTGACTGGAAAGGTCGAAGTCGGTACGGGAGTGGATACCTTCCACCTCCTTAAAACCAAAGGGCATTTCAAACTCTATATCGGTAGCAGCATTGGCATAATGCGCTAATTTATCATGATCGTGGAAACGGTATTTATGATCGCCTAAGCCGAGAGCCTTGTGCCAGCGCAGTCGCCATTGTTTCCAGTATTCAAACCACTGCATCTCGTCGCCGGGGCGTACAAAGAACTGCATTTCCATTTGTTCGAATTCGCGCATGCGGAAGATAAACTGGCGGGCTACGATTTCGTTGCGGAACGCCTTCCCGATTTGTGCAATACCGAAAGGTATCTTCATGCGACCCGTCTTCTGAACATTCAGGTAGTTTACAAAAATACCCTGTGCAGTCTCGGGGCGCAGGTAAATCTTCATCGCTCCGTCGGCAGTCGAACCCATCTCGGTTGAGAACATAAGGTTGAACTGACGCACCTCTGTCCAGTTTTTAGTACCACTGATGGGGCAAACCACTTCGTAATCCTCGATAATGGCTTTCAGTTCGGCCAGGTCGGAGTCGTTCAAAGCCTTTACAAAACGAGCATGTATCTCATCCCGTTTGGTCTGATTCTCCAGCACACGCGGATTGGTTTGCTTAAACATTTCAGCATCGAAACTTTCGCCGAAACGCTTGGCAGCCTTATCCACTTCCTTCTGAATCTTATCGTCGTATTTTGCTAACAGATCTTCGATAAGCACATCGGCACGGTAACGCTTTTTGCTGTCTTTGTTGTCGATCAGCGGATCGTTAAACGCATCCACATGTCCGGATGCTTTCCAGGTGGTCGGGTGCATAAAAATAGCGGCGTCGATCCCCACAACATTATCGTTCAGCAATACCATACTGTCCCACCAGTACTTCTTGATATTGTTTTTCAACTCAACTCCGTTTTGTCCGTAGTCGTACACTGCGCCAAGGCCATCGTAGATCTCGCTGGAAGGAAAAACGAAGCCGTATTCCTTGCAATGAGCAATCAATTTCTTAAAAACATCTTCCTGTGAAGCCATACTAAACTGTTCAAAAATTAAAGCTGCAAAAATACGGTTTTTATTTTGTTTTTTGTTACTTTTGCGGGTTGAATAATCAAAATTGAGGACAATAGCATGAGTACCGATGAACTAATCGAGGATGAAATGAGCTTTTCCGAAGAAGAGGAGAAGAATAGTCCGGGTCGTTCCAATTATAAAGTTCCAAAAATAGCCGATGAACATACGAAGTACCACCTCACGGGGATGTACCAGAACTGGTTTCTGGACTATGCTTCCTATGTAATCCTGGAGCGTGCCGTTCCTGAGATATACGACGGACTGAAACCGGTTCAGCGCCGAATACTTCATTCGATGAAACGACTCGACGACGGTCGCTACAACAAGGTGGCGAATATCGTTGGTCATACCATGCAATTCCACCCTCACGGCGATGCCTCGATTGGCGATGCCTTAGTACAACTCGGACAAAAAGAGCTGCTGATTGATTGCCAGGGTAACTGGGGTAATATCCTTACCGGCGATGGTGCTGCAGCTCCCCGTTATATAGAGGCCCGTCTGTCGAAGTTCGCACTGGAAACGGTGTTTAATCCCAAAACAACCGAATGGAAACTGTCGTACGACGGTCGTAATAAAGAACCCATTGCCTTGCCGGTAAAATTCCCGCTGTTGCTGGCTCAGGGAGTTGAAGGGATAGCCGTGGGACTTAACTCCAAGATTCTTCCGCACAACTTTAATGAGTTGCTGGATGCATGTATTGCCCATCTGAAGGGAGAAGACTTTGACCTGTATCCCGACTTTCAGACAGGCGGATCTATCGACGTGAGTAAATACAACGATGGAGAACGCGGCGGTGCTGTTAAAATCAGGGCCAGGATCAGTAAGGTGGATAATAAAACATTAGCCATTACCGAAATACCCTTCAGTTCCAATACCACTAAGCTCATTGACTCGATACTAAAAGCCGCTGAAAAGGGAAAGATAAAAATCCGCAAGGTCGACGATAACACTTCTGCCAATGTCGAAATCCTGGTGCACCTGCAACCCGGCACCTCGTCGGATAAAACGATAGATGCCCTGTATGCCTTTACCGATTGTGAGCTGAGCATATCGCCCAACTGCTGTGTCATCCACGACAAGAAACCCCGGTTTATGCGGGTGAGCGATATGTTGCGCATCAGCTGTGATCACACTAAAGAGTTACTCGAACTGGAGTTGAAAATTCAACGTGCCGAACTTCTCGAACAGTATTTCTATGTTTCGCTCGAAAAGATTTTCATTGAAAACCGGATTTATAAAGATAAAAAGTTTGAGGACAGTACCTCGCAGGATGAAGTAGTTCTGTTTGTGGATGGTCGCCTTGAGCCTTTCAAAAAGGATTTTATCCGCGAGGTGGTGCGCGAAGATATTCTGAAGCTGCTCGAAATAAAGATGATGCGTATCACTAAATTCGACTCTGATAAAGCAAATGATACATTGCTGTCGCTGAAGAAGAAGATAGAGGACATAGATTACCACCTGGCGCACATGGTTGAGTTTACCATCAACTGGTACCTCGGACTTAAAGAGCGTTACGGAAAAGACTATCCCCGTCGCACCGAAATTCGCAACTTCGAAACCATTGTTGCCACCAAGGTTGTGGAGGCCAACGAAAAGCTCTACGTAAACTACGAAGAAGGATTTATCGGCACCGGGCTGAAGAAGGACGAGTTCGTATGTAACTGTTCGGACCTGGACGAGATTATTATCTTCTTCCGCGATGGTAAGTACAAGGTAGTGAAGGTAGCTGATAAACTCTTTGTGGGCAAAAACATTCTCCATTTGGATGTATTCCGCAAAAACGACAAACGTACCATTTATAATGTCATATACCGGGATGGAAAAGCCGGCTCTTACTATATCAAGCGTTTTGCCGTCAACGGTATCACGCGTGATAAGGAGTACGATGTAACCCAGGGTAAGGCCGGGTCGAGGGTGGTGTATTTCACCTCGAACCCCAATGCCGAAGCCGAGGTGATTCGTGTGACCCTGAAGCCCAAACCGCGACTCAGCAAACTGGTGTTCGAAAAAGACTTTAGCGACATCGCCATCAAGGGGCGTCAGTCGATGGGTAACATCCTTACCAAAAACGACATTCATAAGATAGCGCTCAAGCAAAAGGGCGGGTCGACGCTTGGAGGCCGTCAGGTTTGGTTCGACAAGGATGTACTTCGTCTGAACTACGACAACCGCGGTGAATACCTCGGAGAATTCCAGAGTGAAGATGTGATCCTGGTAGTGTATGCCAACGGTGATTTCTGTACGACTAACTTTGAACTCACCAATCATTACGAAAAAGACATCCTCGTAATCGAGAAGTTCGACTCCAACAAAGTATGGACGGTGGCACTTTACGATGCCGATCAGAAGTATTACTACCTGAAACGTTTTCAACTCGAGGCCAGTCAGAAACTACAGAATATACTGGGCGACAATCCCGATTCGCAGCTGCTGATAATGTCGGATAAGGATTATCCCCGTTTACAGGTAAACTTTGGCGGACATGATTCCTATCGCGAAGCACTGGAAGTTGATGCCGAAGAATTTATCGGGGTGAAGAGTTATAAAGCCAGAGGAAAACGGTTGACTACCTTCGAAGTAGGCACCATTACGGAGTTGGAGCCCCTGCGGTTTAAAACACCTGAAGCCGGTGATGACAACGATCCCGACGACGAAGACCCCGACAACGACGGAGGCGACGAAGAGAATCCCGTAAAGCCGCCCACCGCACCGGCATCGGAGCTTTCGGAAGAGGAGCTGGATCAACAACGACTGATTGACGAGATAACCGGTCAGATGACCTTGTTTTAATAACACAAAAAACCCGTTAACGGAATGTCGTTAACGGGTTTTTTGTGTGGGTTGTTAAGACAGTTGAATCATTCAGCTGCACAATCGCTTTAATAAAAAGTTCTGCACTATGAGTTTGATGTTTCCAATCGGCGATGGATATAATCAAAATAGATTAATTATATCGTATAGAAATAGAATTAATTTTTAAAAATAAATTACATTTGTAAGTCTGTTTGTTGCAGTATAAAAAACTTAAACCATGAAAAAAGTACTTCTTACGCTTATGTTGATTATTTTGACCATTAAAGTTAGTGGTCATGAATTTGAATTTAAGACAACCCCGGTTAGGATTGATTCTGTTGTAGTAATTGACGGAATGAATTTTTATCAATATGTAGCACAGAACATGGAATTTCCTAAAGATGCTTTATCTAATCAAACTGTTGGAATTTATATTGGAAGAATTAGGATTGATTCAAAAGGAAATCTTCTTAAAGTAACTACTATCAATCCAATTTCTAAATCAATTGACGAAGGATTTGTGAAATTTATAAATGAGACATGGAGAAAACATAAAATCACAATTTATAATATATCTGATACAACTGATTTTATTATACCTGTAAAATATATGGTGAGTTCTGGTCATAATCAACCGGCACTTGAGTACTTTGTTAATTATGAGCTAAAACCTAACTACCTTACAGAGGAGTGTAAAGTTGTTATGTTTAATTCACATGGTACAACTTCACAAACAGATGATATGACTCTTTTAGACAATGCACGTTATTTTTACAAAGAAAAAAAATATAAGAAGTCGATTGAATACCTTGATCTACTAATTAAAAGAAATCCATACAGTGAAGATTTGCATTATATGAGAGCAAATGCTTATAAACATATGAACGACACAACTAAGAGTTGTAGAGATTATCACTATCTAAAATATTTTTTAAATAGCACTAAACTGAAAGGTCTGACACATTGTGAATAAATGAAAATAATAGCATACTTACTCTTAACTCTTTTTTCCCTGTTCGGGGTGTTTGCTCAGGATACTATTGTAAAAAACCTGTCCGCACTATCTGCTGATAAAAAGGAGTGTCCCAAAGCTAAATATTACCTGGATGATCCGGCGACTGTTACAGCCGGAAATTTGGTTATGGACTCTTTATCGGCGTTTATAAAGTATAAGTACCACCAACCTGCCAGTGTACGTTCTGAGTTTAAGAACTTCACCCTGAGATTGAATTGTATCATAGATACGGGAGGAAAGGTGGTTTGTCCTGAAATTCCGGTTTCATCTGTTCATCCTGATATTGCTGGTGAGATTTATCGAATACTGGGATTATTTCGGTATGATGCAGGTAGTAAGAAGCCCTTCAGCATTGCCCTTGAATTGCCCTATGATGAAAATGGCTTTCACGAAAATAATATACACAATACTATATTTAACGTTGTACAACAGATGCCCCGATTCAACTCTAAGGGCACTATCCGTCAGTATATCGAAGCTGAATTAAAAGCAGCTTCCTGTACGTGTACAGGGAGAGTCCGTGTTGATTTTGTTGTTGAAAAAGACGGTTCAGTTAGTCAGGTGGAGTTAAGGGATGGTGTTGGTGATTGCGAGGAATGTTTTCAAAAAATAGAAACGATCTTAAGCTCATGCCCAAAGTGGATTCCCGGTAAAATGCGAAACAATCCTGTACGGGTCCGTTTAGCCACCTTTGTTTCACTCACTAACAAACTATAACAACAGGTAGACAGTTGATAAAGAAGTTGTGATCACGATTAAATAAAATAGTATGGATTATAGGGATACCGTATTTATGTCGGTGGCCGAAAACCTGAGTTTCTCAAAAGCAGCTAACGACCTCTGTATAAGTCAACCTGCTGTTACCCGACATATAAAGGAGTTGGAAGAACGCTATAAAATAAATCTTTTAGAGCGAAAAGGGAACAGAATATACCTGACCAGGGCTGGCGAAAAGGTGTATAATGCTTTTAAAGAAATAGCCCAACACTACCGAAATCTTGATTTCGAAATCGGACAGCTGCACAGTAGTATTTCAGGCGAATTCAGAATAGGTGCCAGTTCCACTATCTCACAGTATGTAATTCCTAAGGTAATTGCATCGTTTCATAAGCGATACCCTGAAATCCGGATTTACCTGATGAACGGCAACGCATTTGAGATGGAACAATTGCTATTAGATAATCAGGTGGATATGGCTTTGGTTGAAAACTATTCGTCGCAACCGGGCATCCACTATAGAGATTTTCTGGAGGATGAACTAATTGTTATTACCGGTAAAAACAGTGTGTACGCCAAACGGGAAACGATTGGCAAAGAGGATCTGGTACAACTTCCCATCGTACTTCGTGAACACGGTTCGGGCACCCTGGAGGTGATACAGCAACTGTTCATACAGCAAAACATCAAATTTGACGATTTGAATACATTGATACATTTGGGAAGTACCGAATCAATCAAAAATTTCCTGCAGGATTTTGACGGATTGGCTATCGTTTCGGAAAAAGCCGTTCAAAACGAGCTATACCTTAAAACACTGGTACGACTTAAGGTAACCGGATTGAGCATGCCGCGAAAACTTCGC
>JAQUYE010000145.1 GCA_028691965.1 Paludibacter sp.
CTGAACGATTCAGGGTATGCTGATATAGACTGGTTCCGTATTGAAAAATAACTTATCGCCGGATAATAAGGCGATGAACGCTCTCACCTAATCGAAGGATGTAAACTCCTGTTGAGAACTGAGAGAGATTGATTCTGCCGGATTCGTGCAGTAATTGAGTATAGACACAGTTTCCCGTAAGGGAATACATACTCAACTGCAGGGGTCCGGCAGTGTTTTTAGTAACTGTTAGGTAATCGGATGCAGGATTTGGATAGATGGTTACAGCAGCCTGTTCAAGCTCCTCATCAGCAATACCCGTTATCAGTGCTTGTCGGTCGATTAACTCCCAATTGTACCCGAAATGATTATCCAGTGTGTTATCTTTTAGTCGCACGGCCATGCCGGCTTGATCCTTAAAGGGTGGCCAGGGGGTAAGCGGACTATACTCCAGTTGATCTACAATAATTCCTGATGCAGTTGCAAAAGCCAGTTTCTCACCCCCGTTGTTAAGTCGCCCGGCACTGTAAGGATAGATGTGCTGAGTGGAAGTCTGTGCCCAAATTAGATCCTGGGGCAGGTTCGTTAAAAAGAGTCTCTCGCCCGGATTAAGCAGAGTTGGTGAAGGTAGAGTTGCTTCAATACCATTTATAAACCGATAACCTGACAAGTCCATCACAGCAGTACCGGGATTTTCAATCAATATTAATTCGGCATCCTGAGCATCGGCATCTCCAATATAAAGGGAAGTAATAAGCGGCATGGCAGGTAATGCAAAATGAGGTTTGTGGTCGGCACCTGCCAACTGATTTCCATCCTTGTCCACTAATCCCGAGTTGTCTTTTAGACTAAAGTTAAGTGTGTTGGGTGATACGAATAAGGGGTCGATGGTATAATTCTTTGTCGAATCAGGCAAATTAGCATGATCGGCATAGGAACTTAAGAAATGAAGCGTGGATTTGTCGTCGGCTTCGAAAAGCTGATCGTTTGCATTACTCAGTACTGAACGGTTGATTAGTATATTACCACCAGCCTGACCGATGTTCTTCTCGTAAGCTGCTACCGGTGTATTACAACCGTAGAAGGTGAGTCGATCGCCACTCAGGTGTGAAGAATCTTTGACGGCTATACCTAAATTGCAATTTACAAAATAGGAATTGGAAAGGCGCACACTGGATTGTTGTCCCACCGAAACCCCTTTATCGGTTATATTAAAAATAAAGACACTATCTATTTGAATATTCTGCGCCCGCTCACCGATATCAATCGCATCGGAGTTCGATCCGTGAAAGTCGTGAAACATGCTGGTGCGAATAGTTCCTGCGACGACATTGTCGTAATCGATCGCATCGGTATCCGGTTGGTTATTACCTCTGAAGATACAATTTTCAATCCGCCCTTTGCCATATTTTACGTTAATAAAATCGCCGGTAACCTTCGAGTGCAGTTCACTGTTTCGAAGGGTGATATCACTATACCGTGCAAGGATAGGATTATGATTAATATTCGTAAGGTTAAGGTGATTGAAATATCCTGTGGAGTTAAACAGGCTGATTGCTGCGTTTTCAGTGATAGGGTTAGTGCCACGACTCGCATCTTCGAGCACCAGGTGATCGAGCAGGATGGTGTCGGAAGCATTTCGGGCGATGATGGCTCCCCAGACAGATGGCCCGTTATCTGAATTGGCCACTATTCGAACGGGCTTGTCGGCAGATCCTCTCAAGCGAAGTGAACCGTAAACATAAAGCGAGGCGTCGGGTGCCATGCGTATCTCAATTCCTTCGCCGGCAATAAGTTTGCCGGTAGAACTAACCACCACATCCCCACGTGAATAGTAGGGAGAACATTCTTTCGACAAAGTTAGTTCTTCAGAGATCGTGTCAGGAAGCATGCATAGTCCCATGTCTTCATATACTGCTAATGCCGAACGAGCCTGACTCAGAGTCAAATCAACGGAAGTCTGCGTACTGTAAAACTGAGAAGGTAGGGTGCCGGCCTTCAGCCCGAGCTTAAAGCTGATATCGCTGCTGTTGGAAGCATTTTGATGCACCTCTACAGCTATTATATTGGTACCTTCCTGAAACAATCCGGCAGGAACTATCCAGTCCTGAAAGATGGTAGCATTAGGTACACTGGCAGCTGCAAGGGTAGTGGGACTCACTTTTCCTGTTGCTATATTAAAACGGGCAGCTTCTTTACCATTAATGTATACGACAGCACCATCGTCAATTTTCATGGAGATGCGAAACAGGTCCAGGCTATTGATGCGATCGATGTGAAGTGTTTTCCTGAAGTAAGTGCTGATGTGTTTATTGCTACTACTGCTTCCGTAACTTACCTTCGTTGTTTCATCACCATCTCCGTAGCCAAGTTCGGCCTGCCCTTCCTCCCAGTTGCTATCGTCGAAGTTGATGTTCTTCCAGGTTTCGTTGTTTATTGCTCCCGTATCAGCGTATTTCCAGTTAGCATCAGGCTGAATAAGGGTAGTGTCGCTAAGCAGCTTCCAGCCTTGTAGTTTGTATCCGGGATGAGGAGTTGCAGAGAGCGTAATGGTAGAGCCGGCAGGGTAATTGCCGGTTATCGATGGGAGAGGAGCCTTTAGAGAATTCAGGTAGAGGGTGGCACTTCGTGCGGGACGTACGCCCAGTGAAAGTGGCAACAATTCGGTGAATGAGAAAAAATCGTTTAAAAGAATTACCGGACGCTGGTAGGCGAAGGTTTTCATGCGGGTCATACTTGTTTCCCAGTAGCTAACCGAGGGAATTGGATCGCCATAGGAAGAAGAGGTGCCTTCCCATCGTTGTATATGGCGTGGAAGTTCGTCTCTGATTCTATCAGCATAGCTGTCGATGTAGCCATCCATACGCTGAGGATTGAAGGTAGTCATTAAATGATCGGCAAGGCGCCGACCGAGTTGAGTTGCAAAACCGTTGTTTTTCATTAATGCAGGGAACGGATAAACCGACTTTCCCAAAAAGAAATCGGTAAGGTACTCATCCGGATCGAAGAGTGAGCGGTCGAGGTCGATAAGTATCCATTTCCATTTTCCGTCGTTTACCGGCTTCCATGCCATTACGTTATGACCCACAGAGCTATTGCCTCCGTATAACTCAGTGCTCATGTAATCCATGAAAAGAGGAATATCCATCGCCTGAGCAACAGCGTCGTAATTGGACTGAACACTCAGGTCGGATGAATAAAGCGCTTTGAACTGATTGTAAGCATCCAGACTTCCTTCCTCCACTACTTTTTCATTCTCAATCATGTCAATCTGAGTATCCCCGGGAAGCTGTTCGTTGACAATGAAGTCGGCGTCTACCTTCGATCGGATATTGTGGATACCCATATATCTTCCGTTAATATATACCACACAGGGGCGATAACCCTGAATATCTACATCTGTTGTGAGTTGTGTGGCATTTTGCAGGAGTGCGTCGCGGAACAGCGTTCGTGACCAGTCGTTACCCGATGCACGCAGTGCAAAGGAGTCGTATTTTACCGCTTTTTTATCCGGGAAGAGCGGGTAGTCGAGGCTACCGGCGCCGTAACGTTTTCGGAAATAGATACCCAACATTTTCTGAGGCAGTTGCCAGGAATAGAGTCCGTTCACCTTAGTGCCGGCAGGAAGGTTAAACCCGGCTCTGTCGCTGCCATCGTTTTCAAACAGTTCGATATTAACGGGGATTTCCCATTCCGGTTTAAAATTCTGAACGTAGATACCCTTTTCAGCTCCCCAGAAATTTTCGGGCTCGGATACAAGCGACACTACCGGAAGAGATCCGATAGTACCATGCGTATCGATGAAATAGCTATGGGTGATAGTTCTTCCGGGGCGAATCTGATCACCCTGAAAGATACGTGCTCTTAGAATAGTAGTAGTATCTATGGCAATAGGTGCAAGGTATAGAGGAGAAGAAGTGGTAGGTTCAGTACCATCGGTGGTATATCGCAGTTCGCCGGGAAACAGATTTTGGAGTGTCACCATTACCGGAGCTTGGAATATGCCTCCTAACGGAGAAAATAGCGGTTCGTTTTGTACCAGTCCCAGGTAATTCATCCCACTATTAGTGGCACCCGGAGTAGCTTCAGTAAAGAACACCCAATCTGTACAGCCGTCACACACTCTTCCCATGGAGATGTTTGACTCCTGGCCGGCGTAGCTTATAGAATCCTGAAGTAAGCCTTGTGCATCGAATAAGGCGATTTCTTCTCCCTCGGCAGCTAATTTAAAGCTGGTGTGCAGATCGAGAGCCATACCATCGCACCATATAAGGAGGTATTCATCGGGTTGAATAATCAGGTTGGTAGTAAATCTCCACTTGTCAGTTTGTGAATAATTATCGGTAATAGTATAGCCATTAATATTCACGGGGTCATCTCCGGAGTTAAAAAGTTCGATCCAGTCGGCCGAGTTACCATACTCCGGGTC
>JAQUYE010000146.1 GCA_028691965.1 Paludibacter sp.
CTGATCTGCAGCATTCAGGATGGTCTCGCGTTCGTTCTTCCACAGGGCTGTGAGTTGCTTTAGTAAATCTATCCAGTTGGATTTGGGGAAGTACATGCCTGCATAGAACGGACTACCATCGGGCAATGCGAAAGCATTGAGCGGCCAGCCGCCACGACCGGTAATCAGGTGCGAAGCCTGCATGTAGAGTTGATCTACGTCGGGGCGTTCTTCACGATCGACTTTTACACAGATAAAATGGTCGTTCATGAGTGCTGCTACCGTTTTATCTTCAAAACACTCTTTTTCCATGACATGACACCAATGGCAGGCTGAATATCCGATGCTTATCAGCAGGATCTTATCCGATTCGCGGGCTTTGGCCAGTGTGGTATCGTTCCAGGCATGCCATTCTACCGGATTTTGAGCATGCTGGAGCAGGTAAGGACTTGTTTCAAATTGTAGCAGGTTGGCCATGGAGTATTCGTTATTAATGATCTTTGGTATAATAACGTACCTGAATTAAGAAATGTTTGCATAAAAAAACCGATGTCCCAGGTTTTAACAGGACGTCGGTTTTTAGCGATTTTGAATTGACCGAAAGCGGATTATTCTCCGACTACCTCAAAAGCAACTTCTACAGATACTTCTTTGTGTAGTTTCAGAGTAGCCTTGTATGAACCAATTTCTTTAACAGGTTCTTTCAGAGCGATAACTCTACGATCAACGCTGAATCCGGCTTTTTCAAAAGCATCGGCAATCTGTATCGGGCCTACGGCTCCGAAGATCTTGCCGGTAGTGCTGGTCTTAGCACCTACGGTCAACGTGATGTCTTTTACTTTTTCAGCCAGTTCGATAGCTTCATTTTTAATACGTTCCAATTTATGAGCACGCTGACGGTTGTCTTCTGCCAGCATTTTCTTAGCCGATTCGGTGGCAAGAACTGCTTTTTTCTGAGGAATCAGGTAGTTACGTCCGTAACCATCCTTTACTTTTACGATATCTCCTTTGTAACCAATGTTGATTACGTCTTCTTTTAAAATGATTTCCATATTCGTTCCTCCTCTTTATTATTTCATCATATCAGTTACGTAAGGAAGCAGGGCAAGATGACGAGCACGCTTCACGGCCTGAGCCACCTGACGCTGGAATTTCAATGAAGTTCCGGTAAGACGGCGGGGAAGAATTTTACCCTGTTCGTTCAGGAATTTCTTCAGGAATTCAGGATCTTTGTAATCGATGTATTTGATTCCGCTCTTTTTAAAGCGGCAGTATTTTTTCTTCTTTACATCCACAGTTGGTGGAGTAAGATAACGAATGTCTCCTTGATTTGCTGCCATGGTTTATGCCTCCTTTACTTGTTCTTTTGATTTAATACCTTTTCTCTTTTCAGCGTACTCGTAAGCGAATTTCTCCAGACGGAAGGTCAGGAAGCGAATTACGCGTTCGTCACGACGGTACATGGTCTCAAGTGTGTCAACCAGCGTTGGCTCGGCATCAAACTGCAACAGGGTATAAAAGCCTGTTGATTTTTTCTGGATTGGATACGCTAATTTACGTAATCCCCAGTTCTCCTCATTGGTAATAGTCGCCCCATTCTCAGTGAGGATGGCTTTGAACTTTTCTACCGCTTCCTTCATCTGTGCGTCAGACAAAACGGGAGTTAAAATGAAAACGGTTTCATAATGATTTAACATACTGTTTACTAACTTTTTAAAATTATAAAATGTTGTTTTTCCGCATAAAGCGGCTGCAAAGATAGAAATAATTATTTGATTGACAATGCTATTAAGGGTGAAAATAAAGGTTTTTGAGCTTCATTCTTACTTACTTACCGAGTGAGGTTGGTGAAAATTGTCGGGCAGGAGCTTGTGAACTGTTGTTAAACCTGCTTACAATCATTTCCGACTTTCGGCCGTTTTGCAGGTTGTTCATAGTCATTTTCCAGGCTACCCACTTACCATCGGTTGTTTTTTTGTAGTCTTCATACAGTAATTCGCGGTGTGCTTTGTTGGTACGATCAAATAATTCCTCTTTATGGGGAATGAGTCTTATTTTATCAAGATAAATTATTTTTCTACTGTACCCTTGTTCGCTTTGCAGTGCTTTAGTACGTCCGCTGGCTTGTATCTTGTGACAATTGATTCCTTTATATTGAATAGTACCCAGGTCCTCAAAGTCATATTCCTCAAGATTCAACTGACTCATATCTGCATTGGTAAATTCCGATCCCATAAAGTTTTTTCCTTTTTCGTTACTGACTATACGGCGAACTTTCCCAGTTGCAGGCAGGTAAATCCATTGTTGATCCGTTTTATCCGGGTAGTCATAAATTAACAAGCTGGTTCCTTTTACTTCTGCAGGAGCAGTAAACCGGATTAGCAACTGACTACAATCAGATGCTTCGCGGGTATAAGTAATGATTTCACGTACCCGTAGATTGCCTTTGTTGTCGAGAATTCGAATGGTGGACTGCATCTCCGAGTTGCCGGCAATGGTTTGTTGTTGCGACTTGTGCATTAGTTCTGTTGCTGTTTGTGCACTTAAGGTAGTGCTAAGAATCAGGAGAAAGGTGATGAGTTTCATGGTGATTTATATTAATGTGTAAGAAACCGGGGTTTAAGTAGCAAGCTCACTATAGGAATGATTAATAATGCGCTTACCAGGCATAAAGCCAGTGATAGAATTATTAGAAAACCAAAGGATTGAACAAAAGGAAAGGAGGAAAAGAGCAGAACTGAAAACCCCAACATGACGGAGAATGCATTAATTGTAATACCCCGACCAGTACCCCTTAAGGTGTTGACGACAGCTGCTGACCAGTCGTTATGGCTGTGTAGCTCCGTTTTCATTCGCCAGAATACATGAATGGTAAAATCAACTCCCAGTCCGATGGAAATGGAAGACAGCAGAGCAGTAACAATATCCAACTCAATTCCTATCCACCCCATAAACCCAAACGTGCAGATTACCGAGAATGTCAGGGGAATACTACCAAGTAGTCCTGCCGTGATACTTTTAAAGATAATGCTCAGCAATATTATAATGGCCAGCATGGCTGTTATAAGCGAACTTATCTGACCCGTTCGAACCGATTCGCTGATTTCCTTGTCCACTAAACTCACTCCGCCAATTACATAATTGAGCTGATGGTTGTCCATTAATTCCTGTACTTTATCCAATAAGGCATTTATTTCCTGCAGATTGGCTGATTTGTATTGCAGGCTTAGCAGGCTATAGGTATAGCTAAAATTAAGGAAGCGTTCGTAATCGGCTACATCAGCACTCATGCCGTATAATTCGAGGTATTGAGCAATGGCTTCCCGACTATCGGGCAGGGAGCCGGCATTCATTTTTCGCACCATAACTGCCAGGCTTGCAGCATGTCCTACCAGCGGGTCGTCTTCAAGTTGATTCGCAACCGCATCTATTGCCCGCAAAAGATTCGGATCACGGGCATCGCCTTTAATCATTATTTGCAGGAGCTTGCTTCCTCCAAACTGTTGATCAGCTATGCGGATAGTCTGGTTAAATTCGTGATCGTAGGGCAGAATCTTACTGGAGTCGGGGGCGACACTCAAGCGGGTGATTCCCACTAAACCAATTATCAGAATAACAGCTGCGCTAATGATATACCAGCCTGGATGGCGCAAACTATGTTTTCCTGTGTGTGTAAGTAGTTTTCGGAGACGATGCCCGGATGGTTTATCGCCGGTTGATGCCGGGGTGAAAAAACTCATAAGGGCAGGAAGGTAAGTAAGACTCATCAGTAACGCAAAACCTATACCCAGTGCAGTGACGATTCCCATCTGACGGGCAGGAGTTAACAGATGGGCAGTCAGACCCAGCGTGCCGGCAATAGTAGTGAGCCCACATAACCACACGGGTTTTTGAAGATACTTTATCGATTGATCGATAGCTGCCGAATGATGAAGGTCAGGGTGTAGCGAGCTGACTTCCTGGTAACGGGAGATGACATGAATACCATAGTTGTTGGCTATGGCAATCATCATGATAGGTATAAGAATTCCGATCAGACTCAGTTCCCATCCCAGGGCAGGCAGTAAGGCGAGCGATACGATAATAGAGAAGATGACTACTGAAAAGGGGAGTAGTACAGCTTTAAGTTCCCGGAAGGAAAACCAGAGAAAGATAAGCATCACCAGAAGTCCGAGTGGCAACAGAATAAGTATATCACGACTGATTTTTTTGTTAGCATCATCGCGGAGATAGGGTTGTCCGGTAATACGAATTACTTCCGGACCGGGTGTTGCCTCAAAAACCGCTCTTACTTGCCGGAGCATTTGCGCATCAGCATTGCTGTCGGTAGTATCCCTCTGCAGGTCGAGTAGTATAAGAGCATGGTGAAAGTCTTCTGAAACCACCAGTCCGACTGCCAGGTCATTGCTGAGGA
>JAQUYE010000147.1 GCA_028691965.1 Paludibacter sp.
CTGCCGATGGATGATTCTCTTTGCTCTGCAGTTCTCGATTTCGGTGGTCGCCCCTGGTTAGTTTACGATGCTGATTTCAAACGTGAATACGTAGGTGATTTGCCTACTGAAATGGTGTTGCATTTCTTTAAGTCGCTCAGCGATGCCGCCCTGATGAATTTGAATATGAAGGCAGAGGGTGATAACGAACACCATAAAATCGAAGGGATGTTCAAGGCATTGGCTAAAGCAATTAAAATGGCTGTGAAACGGGATGTTTACCAGTTTCAGTTGCCTTCTACCAAGGGTGTGCTATGAGTAAGAGAGTGAAAGCAGGGATGAAATTCTCTGTGCTGAATGGGTTGGTTAAACTCGTTTTCAGCACACTATTAGTAGTGTCTTCTGCCGGACTTATGGCTCAATCGGTGAATGATCGTCCGAAGTTGGTTGTTGGAATTATGGTGGAAGGAATGCAACATCAGCATGTACAACAACTATGGACACGCCTCCATGGTGGGGGTTTCAAACGACTGACAACCAGTGGTGCTTCGTTCAGACAACTAAAGTCAGTTACTACTTCTTTCGGTAGTGCATCCGACATTACCACGCTTTTCACCGGTACTGTTCCTTATTACCACGGTATAACAGCTAACCGGGTACTGAATCCCTCCACTTCCGATGTCCATTCGATCTTTGAAGATAAACGACAATCCGGAATTCAGTCGCACCTCCGGTTATCAGGAAAGGCAATAGAGACTTCCACATGGGTGGATGAGTTAATGATGGCAACGCGAACCCGTTCGAAGAGTTTTGTTGTCGCCCTGCATCCTGAAGATGCCCTTGCTATGGGAGGTCATACTGCTACAGGTGTAGTGTGGCTGGATGATGTTATGATGCGATGGGGTAGTACCGATTACTATACAGCCGGGATGCCCTGGCAGGCTGCACAAATGAATACTGCCGATGCAGTCAACAATCTTGCCCGGCAGAAATGGACACCTTTGTACTCGCCGGGTACGTACCTTGCAGCATTATCCAATCCCTCTGTTAAAAGCTTCAGCTACGATCCTTCTGATAAACAGGAAGGAACTGCTTCTTCGCCAACGCTGTTAAAGAGAACGCCTGTTGCCAATTCCCTTGTCAGGGAGTTGGGATTGAATCTGATAAGAGAACAGGAACTTGGAAAGGATTCACACACCGATGCACTGCTCCTGCAGTTTACGGTGCGCACCCCTGTTACTTCTGCTTTTTCTCTTTCTAGTATTGAAATGGAGGATATGTACCTGCGACTGGATGCCATTTTGGAAGATCTGATAACCAAAACAGAATCGATGGTGGGTGACGGTAATGTGTTGTATGTACTCTATGGTTCACAAAGTGATTCCCGCTCTCCCTCCGAGTTGCAGGATTTTAATTTTCATACTGGATATTACAATTCCTATCGTTCGATGGCCTTGTTGAATTCGTACCTGATAGCCTTGTACGGTCAGGAGAAATGGGTGAAAAGTTACTACGGACGCCACATCTATCTTAATCGTACAATCATTGAAGAGAAGGGTCATGATTTTAAAGCGTTTCAGCAATTGGTTGCCGACTTTGTTTCCGAATTTGAAGGGGTACAGTCGGCCTGGCCTTTGCATAACTTAGTACAGCTGCCTGTCGATACGGATTCAGAACTTGCACGGTTGCGTAACTCTGTAAATCGGAAAAATGCCGGTGATGTTGTTATGATTCTTAAACCGGGATGGCTTGAAACCGACGATCAGAATCGTACCATTGGCGAGGCTGCTTCGTTGAACACCCGTTTCCCGCTGTACCTTTCGGGTTGGAAGATAGAAACGCAAACCGTACGCGAAAGTTATAAACTTACCGATATAGCTCCCACACTTGCAGCGATTTTAAAACTCCCGGCGCCCAATGCCAGTATAGGAGATGAAATTATCCTGACAATAAAAGAATAGATATATGTACAACTTTGATGAAATAATCGACCGCAGAGGGACTGATGCTGTAAAGGTCGACCGATGTAAGGCCTTGTTTGGCACTGAAGATGTGCTGCCTCTTTGGGTAGCCGATATGGATTTCAGAACACCTGATTTTGTGCTGGAGACCATCCGTCAGCGACTGGATCATCCCATATTGGGCTACTCAGTTCCACCTGTCAACTTTAAAGCCTCGTTTGTAAAATGGGTCAGGGAACACCACAACTGGGATATTACAGAAGCCCAAACCGGCTTTGTTCCCGGAATTGTACCTGCCTTATCCTTTGCAGTACAGTGTTTTACTGATCCTGGTGATGAAATTATCGTGCAGCCTCCTGTGTATTATCCTTTCTTCAATGTTATCCGCAATAACAAACGGGTGGTGGTTACTAATCCGCTAAAAGAAGAAAACGGGCAGTTTGTAATGGATCTTGTCGACTTTGAAGCGAAGATAACTGATCGTACCAGACTCTTTATACTGTGTAATCCACATAATCCGGGGGGAAAAGTGTGGTCGGCTGAAACCTTAAAAAAGGTGGATGAACTCTGTACGCGACATAATATACTTGTTGTTTCGGATGAGGTACACGCCGATATGGTGCACCGTGGATATACGCACGTGCCTTATGCAACCGTTTCCGAATCGGCTGCAAATGGCTCGGTTACTTTTATGGCGCCAACCAAAGTGTTTAATATGCCCGGTATAGTTTCTTCATCCTACATCATTCAGGATACGGAACTGCGCAATCGCTTTGCTCACTTTCTGGAAGCTGCCGAAATGAATACCGGCAACTTGTTTGCCTACCTGACTACCGTAGCGTGTTATGAACAGGGAGAAGCATGGAGAGTAGCTATGCTCGACTATGTGATGGGTAACATCAGGTATATAGTAGACTATCTTGCTACCCACCTGCCCCAGATTAAGCCTATGATACCCGAAGCCTCCTTCCTTATCTGGCTGGATTGCCGTGAATTGGGTATGGAAACCGACGAACTTCATCAGTTCTTTGCTCTCAAAGCGGGATTGGGACTTAACAAAGGATCGGTGTTCGGCGAAGGTGGTGAGTATCACCTGCGCATGAATGTGGCTTGCCCGCGATCCATACTCGAGAAAGCAATGGCACAGTTATCCACAGCAATTGCCTCGCGATGAAAGTAAGAATTGAATCTTCGTGGGAGAAGCTACTTCAGCCTGAATTCGATCAGCCCTATTTTAGCGAACTGACGGATTTTGTACGTGCCGAATATGCATCCAGCCAGGTTTTTCCACCGGCCTCACTTCTATTCAACGCATTTGATCTTTGCCCGGTCGACCGGGTTAAAGTGGATCATTGGTCAGGATCCTTATCATGGTCCCGGACAAGCACATGGTCTATGTTTTTCCGTACAAGAGGGGGTACCTATTCCTCCTTCGCTGGTCAATATATTTAAGGAAATTGAGCGCGACCTGAGTATTACTCAGCCGCTCAGTGGCGACTTAACCCGCTGGGCGCAACAGGGAGTGCTGTTGTTGAATGCCACGCTTACCGTAAGGGCTCATCAGGCCGGATCGCATCAGGGAAAGGGCTGGGAGCGTTTTACCGATGCTGTTATCCGCTATCTGGTGCAACAAAAGAAAAACCTTGTGTTTATGCTCTGGGGTTCTTATGCTCAACAGAAAGGGGCCGTCATTCCTACCGATCAGCACCTGGTACTAAAAACCGTTCACCCATCTCCTCTGTCGGCTTACAGGGGATTTATCGGATGTGGTCACTTTTCAGCAGCTAATACTTACCTTCTTCAACATAATCAATCACCGGTCAACTGGTAATTTACATTTAATACTCAAACAAACGTGGCTTTACAAGAATCTTTTCAACAACAGGGTAACTTCCTGTTCCGTTACCGTAGTTTTTTACCGCTTATTATACTTGTAGCAGCGGTGGTCGTTTTCTTTTTCGATCTAAGTAAAGGAATGCACAAAGACGACAGTTCTTATATGTATCTTCAGTTTTTGTCGTTGGTGGTCAGTTTTGGCGGCTTATTGATCCGTATCATTGCTGTAGGCCATACTCCGGCTAATACCTCGGGTCGTAACACAAAAGAGCAGCTGGCCGACGAGGTAAATACAACCGGTATTTATTCGACTGTACGCCACCCCCTGTACCTGGGTAACTTTTTTATGTGGCTGGGAGCTGTTATACTGGTTGCCAACTGGTGGTTTACTCTTGTATTTGCGCTGGCTTACTGGATTTATTACGAACGGATTATGTATGCCGAAGAACAGTTTCTGAGAGGAAAATTCGGTGAGACCTATTTATCGTGGGCCAATCGTACTCCGGCATTTATTCCTTCCTGTCGTAACCACCAGAAATCACGGTATCCGTTTAGCATGAAGAAAGTGCTTAAAAAAGAAAAAAATGGCGTGTTT
>JAQUYE010000148.1 GCA_028691965.1 Paludibacter sp.
ATCCTGCCGAATACAGTAATTATCTGTTTAAGGGGGGCTTTGACAATCTGTACGATAAAGTGGGATTGTATGATAGTCTGCGCAATATTGTGTGTTCAAACCATAGTGCTACCGGGATTACACAGGCCTGGCAATCCTTGCAGGGGATAGAAGACCGTATGCTTAACTTCCTTGAAAATCATGATGAGCAACGAATAGCCTCCGATTTCTTTGCGGGAGATCCCTGGCTGGCAGTT
Source organism: Paludibacter sp. (assembly GCA_028691965.1). Taxonomy (GTDB): domain Bacteria; phylum Bacteroidota; class Bacteroidia; order Bacteroidales; family Paludibacteraceae; genus Paludibacter. The sequence goes on from JAQUYE010000148.1 coordinate 237, forward strand.
CCGGCTTTGGTGGTCTCTGCTACTCTAACGAGGGCTCCTTTTATGGTGTATTTCGGACAAGAAACTGGTGAGAGAGGAATGGATGAGGAAGGCTTTAGTGGTAGGGATGGCCGGACTACCATTTTTGATTACTGGAAAGTAAAGTCGGTAGAACAATGGATAAATAAGGGTAGCTTTGATGGGGGAGGATTGGATCAAACTCAACAGGAATTGCGTCGCATATACCAGCGTGTTCTCAATCTGGTGCTTACTGAACCGGCCATTCGTGATGGTAGTATGTATGATTTACAGTATGCAAATCTCGACAATGCGGGTTATAACCCACACCGTCAGTTTGCTTATTTCAGGCAGCACAAAGATCGTTTAATTTTAGTAGTAGTTAATTTTGACCGATCACCGGCATCGGTAGCACTTCGGATACCTGCGGAGGCATTGAAGTACTTAAATGTTACTGATTCAACTACTGTTAGTTGCAAGGATTTACTTCAACCGGATGCAACAACGTTTAGAGCTGTACTTTCGTCTGATGTTCCTTTTACAGTTGATCTTGCTGCAAATTCCGGACTAATATTGGAGTTGCAGTTAAACTGATTTTATTTTATAATCGCAGTTGGCTTTTCCTTTTACGATGGAAGTAAGTCGCGATTTAAGCAGCTGGCGACGTAAAGGGTTGATGTGGTCGGTAAACAGACTGCCTTCGAGATGATCGTATTCGTGCTGTACAACCCTGGCTTTAAATCCATCAAACTCACGGGTGTGCTCATTGAAGTCCTCGTCAACGTAGCGAATTTTGATCCATTCGGAACGCTTCACATTTTCACTGATTCCGGGTATACTTAAACATCCTTCGCTTCCTTCTTCTTCCTCTTCGCTCATTTCAAGCATAGTAGGGTTGATCATTACAATTTTGAAAGCGCCCAGTTCGGGATCTTCCTCTTTGAAAGGAGCTAGATCGATAACCAACAAGCGAATAGCCAGTCCGATCTGAGGTGCAGCAAGTCCCACCCCGTCAGCATGGTACATAGTATCAAACATGTTGCTGATAAGCGTTTTTAATTCTGGATAATCAGCAGTTATTTCTTCTGTCTGTTTTCGTAAAACCGGTTGTCCGTAGGTGTAAATCGGAAGTATCATTGGAATTTAAAAATTTTGATTGCGGTTTGATTCAAGATAAGACTGGAGTAGGATAGTTGCCGCGATTTTATCGACCAGTGCCTTGTCCTGCCTGTCCTTTTTCTTTGCACCGGATGCAAGAAGTGTGGCATGAGCAAGTGTGGAGGTGAATCGCTCGTCGTACATTACTACCGGAATTTCGGGGAATGTACGTTTCAGACCAACAACAAAAGGTTGGATTAGTTTCATTGATGCTGAATCCTGACCATTTAACTGGCGTGCAAGTCCGACCACTATTGTTTCAACAGCTTCTTTTTCAATATAGTTCTTTAAATAGACAAACAATTCGTTGGAAAGGACAGTGTCCAATCCGTTGGCCGATATCTTTAGCGGGTCTGTTACTGCCAGTCCCACTCTTTTTTGTCCATAATCGATTGCTAGTATTCTTCCCATTGTCTTGTTTGTGAGTGCAAAAGTACAAAAAAATGAGATAGTTTTGAGCATTGATACACTTTTACAATTAAAAATGATTTCAAAGAGAAGTGTTTTATGAACCGATTTTGTATCTTTGCCGTCGATTTGGTGCTCGTGTTAATCACATAACCGGGCAAAAGGGAATACGGTGAGAATCCGTAACAGTACCCGCTGCTGTAATCTCCATTTAACGAACCAGCCATTATCCCCTGCCACTGGTGTATACCGGGAAGGCGACTGGTTTCGGGAGTAAGTCAGAAGACCTGCCAATTCACACACGACTTCACTGTCTTCGGGAATAAAGACACCGGTTACTCTTCAGGCAAAATGTTTTTGCAGAATATAGCAGGTAAGATAGTGGGTCATTGCAACTGATTAAGAATACTAATTATTAATAATCAAAAACAATGAGACAATTACGTTTATGGATGGTTGCAGGTCTGTTGGGCCTTGTAGTAACAGCTTGTGAAAAAGAAACAGCTACGGTAAAAGTGATCGATTTTGAAGATGTAGATCTTGCCACTGAGGGTTTTTTCAATGGCTCGGATAAGAGCGGAACGCTGGTGAATGGTTCGTATCTTACCTTTATCAAAAGCTCTTCTGTAGAGTTGGTGAATGAATATGCCGAATCAGAGTGGGGTGGATTCTGGAAAGGATTTGCCGTGTCGTCAATGAACGATACCCAAACTCCCGGTTACGAAAATCAATATAGTAGTATAGCCGGTTCGGGAGCCGGTAGTTCTCTGAATTTTGCATTGGCTTATGCATCAACAGGAGATTCAGCGGTGATACATCTTAATCAGATAAATTCTTCGGAGAAGACAGATGTTATACGTCCAAAGCAAATGATGATTACTAATTCCACTTATACCTATTTTACACTGCGGGATGGAAATGCATTCAGCCAGAAGTTCGAGTCCGGTGATTGGTTCAGGATAATTGTTCGTGGTTTTGACCAGACTAATGAAACCGGTAAAGTTGAGTTCTACCTTGCCGATTTCCGTGAAGGCAAAAGTGTGATAGTAAACGAGTGGACAACTGTGAGTCTGACAGCACTTGGTACGCCCGACCGATTGGTAATTACCTTTGATTCATCCGATAAATCAGCAGGGTGGATTAATACTCCGGCCTATGCTTGTATCGACAATCTTGAGATAAGTTATTCTGACAACTAATGTATTTGATAATCGGTAAAAAATTTTAATACTTTAAGATTCAGGATATCAGAAGAATAGGGCGCGAATGCAAAAATCGCGCCCTGTTTGTTTTGTAAATTTCCGAAAAAGGAGTACTTTTGTGCCGGGTAAGTCCTGTACGACCAGCTCCTAATGAACTCCCCCAGGGCTTGACCGCAGCAAGGGTAATTGGTTGTAGCGGTGCGATACAGGGGGCTTACCCACCCGCCTCTTTAGCTCAGTTGGCCAGAGCACGTGATTTGTAATCTCGGGGTCGTTGGTTCGAATCCGACAAGAGGCTCAAAAAAGGAACAGTCCTGAAATGAATAATTTCAGGACTGTTCCTTTTTTTATTGTCAATTATTAATTAATAATTGATTGTTTGTTATGGAGATGAAAGTTGTAGATGTTGGGGAGTTCGGAAAACGGTAGGGTGGGAGCATAAAAAAACCGCATTGCCTTTATTGAGAAAACTCCTGTTAACAGGATTTGAGATGGTTGCTTTCTTTGTAATCTGCTGAGTCGAAGACTTACCCGAGGGCGCAGCCCGCCATTGAAAACTTCCACGGCTCGGAATTAGTATAGTGTTGAGTTTTCCAATCTCTGAACAATGCGGTCGTTTTTTCTTATGCAAATATAACACTACTTTTCCGGTTATTGTTGATTTTAATGAAAAAAATCCTGTCTGAAAGGATAAAATGCGGTTTTTCTGACTATATAATCGTATTGTCTTAAAAACCGACCGTAAGATTTCGTTATTACAAAAAAAAATGCTATTTTTGCTGCCGTTTATTTTTAATATTTAAAATCTATTCACAACAGTCGATATGTCGAAAAAAGTACAGAAAAACGCCGATGAGTTTGAAAATGTTGAGCAGGTCTTAACCTCATCAGAAGCATTTATTGAAAAATATCAGAAGCAGATATTGTATGGGTTGGGTGCGATAGCCCTGGTGGTAATCGCCGTACTGGCCATCGGTAATTTTTATGTTACTCCCCGTCAGAATGCAGCTGCAAACGAAATGTATGCATCTCAGGCTTATTTTGCCGTGGATTCTTTCAAGGTTGCTTTAGAGGGTGATGGCTTTGAATCAATTGGATTTGAAGAAATCAGTTCTAAGTATAGTATGACTTCATCCGGTAATCTGGCTAAAGCGTACGCCGGCATTTGTTATTATAATCTGCAGGACTACGAGAAAGCAATCGACTTCCTCACAAAGTACGATGGGGATGATGAATACTTCTCAGTAACAGTTATCGGACTGATTGGTGATGCTTATGCCGAACTCGAACAGCTTGATAATGCAGTTAAGTTCTTTAATAAGGCTGCTGATGCAAAGAATCAGGTGCTAACACCCTTCTATCTTAAG
>JAQUYE010000149.1 GCA_028691965.1 Paludibacter sp.
TGTACCGAAACGACCCCTCCGTTACGCAACCAAGAGATCATTTCGAGTCGGTTACCTGTTATACTTCAACTGATTTGGTAAACTGGAAATCACAGGGTGATGTGCTTACCCGCGAGGAGCTCGACCACAACTATAGCCGGACCGGCTGGGTAGGGCGATTGGGTGTTGCCTATGTAAAAGAGCTGAAGCAATATGCTATGCTGGTTCAACACAACGACCAGCTGCTCTTTCTGGTAGCCGATTCACCTACGGGTCCTTTTAAATGGCATCAACGTAAAAACATGCAACCCATTATCGGGACCACTAATACCGGCGATCAGACAGTGTTTACCGATGAGGATACCGGTAAGTCGTACCTTGTATACTCGTATGGCAGGGGTAGAAACCGGATCTACATTTCTGAAATAGGACTGGTTGATGGAAAGGTAGATCTGCTCGATTGTACCGAGATATTTAAAGGTGAAGGTCGTGAGGGCAACTGCATGGTAAAGTACAAGGGTAAATATTATATGTTTGCCTCCAATCTCTACGGTTGGGATTCATCCTACGCCTACTACCTGGTAGCCGATCAGGTAAAAGGGCCTTACCTTCCCGAAAATCACATGCTTATTACTCAGGGTAGTATGGATGATTATGCACATGTTACTCAAACCGGCTTTTTCGTTACCGTAAAGGGTAGTAAACAGGAGACTGTTGTATACTGCGGTGATCGATGGGCTAATTTTGCAGGCAACGGACTTGGATATAACCAGTGGTTTCCGCTTTCGTTTGATGGCGAAATTCCTTATTTCAATTCGCTCGATTCCTGGAATCTGGATGCAAAAACAGGAGAGTGGGAAGTAGCACGTGACAATAACTACGTTAAGAATGGGAGCTTTGAAGCCGACCGCAGGTACATTCCTTCGCCGGTTAAGCCCATTCAGGAGCAGCTAAAAGCTTGGGTCACCAAAGTATATAAAGGGAATGATATTGTTATCAGTTCACCTCACTCACCGGTGTTAAATTATTTTACCACCCGCAACGACCGTAAATCGGTAATTGGTGAGAAGAGTCTTAATATTGCTGATAGCACAGCCTTTACCAGAAGGGTGTTTCAGCAACTCGAATCCACTCCTTATGTCGCTCTGCCCAACGGTCGGTATACGCTAACAGCGAAGATTAAAAACAACAACCGCTTCAACCAGCTAAGGATGTATGCCGAAAGCGGAGGTAAGCAGTACAAATCGGAGGTGACAACAGAGAATTTGGCGTGGACAACTATAGAGATTAAAGGTGTTGATGCCCGTAACGGGAAAGTAGAGATCGGGTTTTATGCCGATGGAAAAGCCGGCGCCTCCTGCCAGGTCGATGATGTGAGTTTTGTACGAACTAATTAAAACAGTTTTATGAAATACCTTTTATTAGCAATAACACTGTTGTTTGCTTGCTCTGCTGGTGCGCAGACAAACTATTCAATTGACATCAACCTTCCCGAGAAAGAGATACTACGCGATCATCTCGACCTGGGGGGTAAAAACCCTTCAGGAGAGGCACTATCTGTCAACAGTTATTATATCGAAAAAGATGGTAAACCCTTTTTTCCGGTGGTAGGCGAATTTCATTTCTCACGGTATCCTGAAGCCTATTGGGAGGAGTCGATTCTGAAGATGAAGGCCGGTGGTATTAATGTCATAGCCTCTTATGTGTTCTGGAATCTTCACGAGCGCGTAGAAGGACAGTTTGACTGGTCGGGTAATCTGAATCTGAAAAAGTTTGTTGAACTGATTGGAAAACATAATTTGTATGCCATCGTGCGCCTTGGACCGTTTTGTCACGGTGAAATGAGAAATGGTGGTATTCCCGACTGGTTGTACGGTCGCCCGTTCGAAATTCGCAGTAATGATCCGGGTTATCTGGAGTATGTGGATAAACTTTACGCTCAAATTGGCAAACAGATTAACGGATTAGCCTACAAAGACGGTGGTCCTGTGATTGGAGTTCAACTGGAAAACGAATACCAGCACTCTGCGGCGCCCTGGGAGTGGGCATATCCCGGAACCAACAAGGAATTTACAGTTGCACAGATGGATGCTGCACTGGCACACGAGCAGATTGCAGTGACCGATGGAAAGAATCCATGGCTGGAATATGGCAAGCAACACATGAAACGGTTGAAAGCGCTTGCACTTAAAAACGGAATCGAAGTCCCGCTTTACACGGCAACAGGGTGGGGGAATGCAACCATCGTTGAGAAAGGGAGTCTGCCCGTAACCGCCGGCTATGCCTATCCCTTCTGGATGGAGCCCGCTCCCTCCTCTTTTTACCTGTTCAAGGATATCCATCAGCATCCCGATTACAGTCCGGTGAGCTTCGATACTTCCCTTTACCCCTCCATCCCGGCCGAAATTGGTCCCGGAATACAGGTAAAGCATTCGCGCCGGCCCTTTGTGCCTTACGAAAGTGTAAACCCGCTCATGGTAAGGATTGTTGGAAGCGGATCCAATGGTATTGGATATTATATGTACCACGGTGGATCCACTCCGGTGTTTGAAGGAAAGTTTTACAACGAAGAAGCAAATGGCATCCCACGTATTAACTACGATTTTCAGGCACCTATTGGTCAGTATGGTCAGGTGCGGTATCATTTTAAGCACCTGCGACAGCTACATCTGTTTCTTGATTCCTGGGGTGCAACCCTTGCTCCGATGAAGACGGTATTGCCGTCGACCAATGCTGCCATTACACCCGAAAACACGCATACCCTTCGCTATGCGGTCCGTTCGTATGGAAATGCCGGTTTTGTGTTTATGATTAACTTTCAGGACTACCTTGAAACCACGGATATAAAGAATGTAAATATAGCGGTAAAGACTGCTGATGAAACGATTTCTTTTCCTTTCAGCGGAGGTTTTAATGTGGTAAAAGGGAGCAGTGCTATACTCCCGTTCAATATGAATATGGCCGGAACCCTGTTGAAGTCGGCAACTGTACAGCCATTAACCATTCTTCGGCATTCGCCGGCCGATTATTATGTGTTCAGTTCGATACAGGGAATGGATGCTGAGATGGTTTTCCCATCTTCAACACGAATTACCCGGCTCAACAATGCAAAGATGAGCTCGGTACATGGAGTTAAAAAGATAGTATCCGATGGCGGCGAACCATTTTCATTCACCGCTGATGGTGTGAATGTGTTGGTACTACCTCCGCAGATGGCACTAAACGCTACTAAAATTGATGAGTACTTATTTATCAGCGATGCTCTGATCCTTGATACTCCGGCAGGTCTGCAATACATCAGCCGGAAGACCGAAAGCAGAGTTGACGTGTTTCCGGCTATAAAAGCCAATCCGCTTGCTTCGGAAGCACAGCTGGAAATTATTAAGAAGCCTGTGAAGGGATTTGCTAGCTATAATATTCGTTTTCAGAAAGTAGAACCCTGTGTGACTGTTCAAAAGATCTCTGATCAGAAATACACCGTGAAACTCAATTCCGATTTTAAGGGTTTGCATGATCTCTTTCTGGAGACTGATTATACAGGAGACCGGGCAATGGCATTTATTGACGGTAAAATGATTACTGATCATTTCTTTCACGAACGAATCTGGGAAATTGGATTGCGAAACATTGCTCCCGACCTTAAAAACAAGGAGATAGTACTCCTTTTTCATCCGGTCTATTCTAGTTACAGCTACCTGAAAGATTTAAAGAGAAACCTGGAATTTGTTGACAACAAGTACCTGAAAGTAACGACTATCAATGTAGTACCTGAATACTCAACCATTCTGAAAAACCTCAACTAAATCTACAACTGCAATTGTTGTCGCAGTAGTTTGTATCCCTGTTGGCTTACTTTGAGTGTGTCTCCATTGCTAAGGCGCAGTTGCTGGGTATTCTTTTCGTAGCGTTCAATGCGGGAGATGGCCGAGACATTTACTAAGTAGGAGCGGTGCACGCGGACAAACTGCTCGGGTGGCAGTTGTTCGGTAAACGACTTCAGGGTTTGTTCTTTTAAAAAGCGGCCCTGTGGGGTGACTACCTGCACATAATCGCCGTCGGCCTGCAGGTAAAGTACTTCCTCAACAAGAACCACATGAATTTTTGTTCCCGAGCGGAGTGCGATACGTTCGATATAGCTTTGTTCGGTAAGTGTCACTGCTTCATCGGCGAGTTTATCGTGAACAGTCTCGTCTTCCTCCGGCTTCATTTTCACGCAGAGCAGTATGCCGGTAAAGATAAAAGCATTCATTAATGCCCGCACCGGTAGTAATGGCTGAAAATAGCTTGCCTCTTCGGTTCCGAACACTACAATTCCAATAAGATAAGCACTTCCAACCGCCACAGCAGTAG
>JAQUYE010000150.1 GCA_028691965.1 Paludibacter sp.
TTCCTCCACCGGAATCATCCAGCGACGAACATCAAACGGACGATGCTCCTCGAACGCTAACTCGATGCGGCGTTCGTTACGGATACGTTCACGCATCACATCCTGCGACAATCCAACAGGTAGCGCAGGCTGTGCCACATCGGAGCGGGTACGAACACGATTTACAGCTTCACGTGCTGAATACACGGCAGCAACTCCATCGATTACCGGTTTTACTTCGGGGCCATAGGCTTCGTTCATAGCCTCTGCATAGTTAAGCAGTACTTCACCAATTCGCATCACTACCCAGGCTTTCGGCTTTACACTGGTCGACTGAGTAAGGTTATGATTGGTAATACTGAATTTCTTCAAGTAGTAACCCGTTGTTGTAGCTCCCTGTTTTACACCGATAGCATCGGGACCACCTTCGTACGATTGCACCAGGCGGTCGGTATTATCCGTATTTTTACCAAAAACAGAATTATTGTATGCAATTATATAACGAATACGTCGGTCGCGTCCCACAAAGGGATTGGCAGCATGATTCGGATTATTCCAGTCGAATGGTTTACCGTCCGACATTTCAAAAGCGTCGACCAGGTTTTGCGATGGCGCAGTAACAGCCTGTCCGCCATTAGGAGCTCCGATGGGATAATTGTAACGCTCCATGGAGTTACCATTGAGCTGAAAAGGCACAGTAAAGATAATACCCGTATTGCGTCCTTTTTGTGAAGTGAGGTACTTCAGATCGTTCTGGGTACAAAAGATCTCCCAGTAGCTAAAGTTAGGCGATGTCCAGTATTGAAAGTCCGGATTAGACAGGAATTCGTTCCCGGCAGCCGCAGCACGTTTCCATTTTTCTATATCATTGGAAGGATTGTTGAGAGGGCTGGCAGCATATAGCAAAGCTCTTAACTTTAATGCCTTGGCTGCCACTTTTTCAGCACGACCCAAGCGGGCCATATCGGTACTTCCCGGACTATCGCCACGGCCATCGCCCATCTTTCCACCCGCAGGCACCCCATAGTTAACCCAATGATCGGCCATGTACTTGTACGCCGTATCACTTTCACTTACAATAAAATCGACACATTCATCGAAACTATTGCGTGGAGGCAGACCCTCGTTGGAAATGGGCAACACTGTTGTCACAATGGGTACACCCCCGTACCGTTTGATAAGCTCCATGTAGAAATAAGCTCTGAGGAAGCGAGCCTCAGCACGCAACCGGAAGATATCGTCGCAATCGCTGATATAGGATGTCATATTAGTAATAGTGTCCTTCACAAGCAACTCCTGAAAATTAGTAGTTTTCTCGAGGAAGAGGTTGACATGACGAATTCCACGGTAATAATGAGCAAATACATTATCGGGATTATTAAAAACACCCCAGGCACCCATATTGAAATACTGCATTTGCGACGGACGGGCAAAATCGGCCTCATCGCACGAAGCCGCCAGCATTGCATTACCATCGTAATTAGTAAAACCCCTTAAAAAAGTATAGGATTGCATACCAAACTCACGGATAGCATTGTTGCCGGAGTAGATAAAATTATCCTCGGTAAAGTTCACATCGATTTGTTGATCGAGGAAATCGGAGCAACTCGAAAAAAGCAAGGCTCCGGCAATAAGTATATGATTGAATTTAAGTCTCATACGATAATAATTTTAAAATTGTAAGGTTAAACCACAGTTAGCACTTTTCATCACCGGATACTTAAAAGGAGAATTAGTCTCCGGATCCAGGTTGTATTTACTTGTTGCACTAAGGGTCAGCGGATTGACCACATTCACATACAACCTTAAGCCCGACAATCCCTTCAACGATTTAGTTGGGAACGTATAACCCAATTCTACATTTTTAATCCTGACATATGACCCGTCGACCTGCCAAAGCGTAGAAGCCCGGTAGTTATTGTTGTTCGATTCGGTAGTAAGTCGGGGAAAAATTGCCTCAGCAGCACGATCAGCAGTCCAGTAACCTGCAGCCAGTTCAGGATTTGGTTTTACACCTCCGTTGACAAACGGAGTCATAAAGCCTGAAGACAGTAAGGTTACAGTACGGCCCCCAACTCCCTGAACAAATAAGCTTAGATCGAAGCCTCTATAATCAAAACCCATATCGAAACCATAGTAGAACCGAGGGTACACAGGATTTCCAAAAGGCTTGCGGTCGTTGTCGTCGATTACATTATCGTTGTTCTGATCCCGGTATTTCACATCACCGGGCTGCACTGAACCAAACAACTGTAGCGGACTTGCAGCAATATCCTGTTCGTCGCTAAAGAAACCAATGGCTTCCAGCACAAGGGGTTGATCTATAGGGTTACCCTTCAGGTAGAGATACTCTTCCGGTTTTGGCGATTCTTTCATATCGATTACTTCATTGCGGGCATACGAAAAGCGTCCTGCTACAAAATAACCCAACGCACCCAGCTTATTGTGATAGCTAAGTTCAGCCTCCACACCCTGATTGCGGGCAATACCAGCATTTTGGTTGTAAAATTCGGCTCCGATGAGCCCCGACATATACGATGAAGGCGACACGAAAATATCGGTCCGGTAATCGTTGAAGTATTCCACATTAAACCCGAGTTTATTCGCCAACGTACCCGTTAGTGCCAAATTGAGTTTATGCGATTTCTCCCAGGTAATAGCCGGGTTAGCAACACTTCCTTGTTTTTTTGGCCAAATCGTAGTTGTGAAACCATTACCGAGGTAATACGGGCTTCCCGAGCCAAAGTAATACTGTTTGTAAGTAAAACGGCTAGCACCACCCAGGTTATCATTTCCAATGATCCCATAGCTACCCGTCAGTTTTAGGAAGTTAAGCGTTGTATTCCCTTTCAGGAAATCCTCTTCCGAAATCACCCATGCCCCTGAAAGAGCCGGGAATAATCCGAAACGGTTACCCGGAGCATATTCGGCCGTTCCCATCACCGAATATCCCAACTCAGCAATATATTTTCCGGCATAGTTATAATTTACACGGCCACTGACACCCATTTTAGCCCAGGGCATAGCACTACCTTCGGCACGATACAATTCCTGCAGGTAAACAGCCGATGCATGTAAATTATGAACACCTCCAAAGGTACGGGTGTAATTCAGTCCGGCCAACATGTTGTAGCGGTTCCATTGGGCCCCCGAAGGCTGTTGAATTACAAAATTGATATCGTCACTTCCCCTCACTACAGTCGAATAATCTACAAAACCAAAGGGATCCATAGTGGTAACGTATTCGGTATAAGCATAGTCGCGGGTTTTATTGTACGATGCTAGGTAATTATTACTGAACACTACCTGTCCGAAAGCTTCCAGTCCTTTGGTAACACTACCCAGATCACCAATAAATTTCACATTTGCATCGATGGTACGATCGTTGTCGGACAGATAACCTTTGGCCTGAATGGAAGCAACCGGATTTTCGGGATAATTTTGCGAACCTCCCCAGCTGTCGTTTTCGGTACGTACAGCATGGGGTAAAAACACACCCATATTTTTCCAAAGCGTTGATTCATCCACATTAGGACGGAATCGATCTTCGATAGTAGCTCTAAGCGACACTTCAGAACGCAGAAAGCTGGTAATTTGGACGTCGATATTGGTTCGAACTGTATACCGGCGTAAGTCCCAGTTCGAACTGGTGCTGCGTTTTGGATCAGTACCACCATAAATACCCTGTGTATTCATATATCCCAGCACTACGTTGTATGTAACCGCATCGGTACCACCGTTCACGGAAAGCGAATAGTCGTGTGCAAAAGCCGATTGTTTAGTCACTTCACTTAACCAGTCGACAGATGGGTACTGGTACGGATAAGTTCCATCGTTGAAATACTGAACCATAGTTTCGTTGGGGAACATACCCGAGCTCACCGCTTTACCATCGCTCACCATGGCTTCGTTGTAAAGCCTTGCATATTCACCGTTGCTCACGTATGAAGGCAACTCAATGGGCTGTTGTGACGACAGACGCGACTGAAGGGTGATGAGGTTTTTCTTCCGTTTCTCGCCTCGTTTGGTTTTAATGTACAGCACCCCATTGGCACCGTCGATACCATATTGTGCTACAGCCGCAGCATCCTTCAGTACTGAAATACTTTCCACTTCGTCGGGGATAATATTATACCATTTGGTTTCAAATCCATCAACAACCACCTTGATATCGTTACCATCGGCGCCAAGAAATGAAGCTTTGCCACGAATCAGCATCCAGGGCCAGTCCTGATATCCGGGAGCACTGCCTGTCTGCGAAACAGTTAACCCCGTAAGCTGTCCTGGCAAGGCATTGCCCAGGTGAGGTGTATTCATTTTGC
>JAQUYE010000047.1 GCA_028691965.1 Paludibacter sp.
GCAATCTGATACAGGTTTTTGCGAACCATTCACTTCAGCTCCCGCTAAGCACGGTAAGTCTGTCAAAAGAACAACATCTCAGGTTGGAGAAAAGAGGGATACAACGTTTGGTACGTAAAATGGCGGTGAAAGGGTTCAGTACTAACGAAATCATACAGACCTGTAAGAAATTCTCCGGAGAACGAAAAGGCATGGAAGGCTTACCACTATTTACATCACCATTTTCCGGTGTTCTAATTCACGTACAGGTCGGACTTATACGCTTACTGTATCGCCCTTCTTTATTGTTTCGCAAATCCAACACAAACTAACTACGATGGTAAAATTACATATAATAACTCCGGTAAAGGACTCGGTATCTACTGCATTGCATACTATAGAACAGGTTATGAATTCCGATGAAAAGGGATTTAAATACACCGTTTACAACGACTACAGTACCGATGAAACAAAAAATGCACTAATTAAGGATGCTGCTGAAAAAGGATATTCACTCCTTCATCTCGAAGACCTCACGAATCATCCTTCCCCCAACTATCTGTTGGTATTACAACATGCCCAACAACAAGCATTAAAGGATAAATGTCCGCTTCTGATTATTGAATCAGATGTATTGGTTACTAAAACCACTATATCTCAACTACTGAAACTAACCAACGATCTGAAGAAACCCGGGATGATTGCATCAGTTACTACCGATGCAGCCGGAAATGTCAACTTTCCCTATTTGTATGCAACCAGCTACCCTTCTGCTACCGGGGCTACCCGAAAACGACTTAGCTTCTGCTGTACCTTGCTAACGAATGAATTTCTGTCGTCGTACAATTTCGGCAATCTCAATCCTGAAAAAAACTGGTACGACGTATTTATTTCCCGACAGTCAATCGCCGAAGGATTCACAAATTACCTGGCAATGGATATCCCTGTGGTGCATCTGCCACACAGCAGCCGTCCCTGGAAGTTAGAGAAATACACCAACCCTCTTCGGTACTACTGGAAAAAAATTACTAAAAGAAGAGATAAGATATAAGATCATTTACGCCCGAAATCGGCAGGTATCTCGCCCCAGGCTTCTGTTTGCCATTTTAAAATACGGGTGGTAAACTCATTTTCGGCCAACCATTTTTCAGCCCTTGCTATCAGTTCAAAGAGTACTGCATTTTCGGGCTTTTGCTCCAGTTTCGTTTTTGCTTTACCAGCCTTTACCCAGGCCATTGCATTTACACTATCCGTATAAACCGGCAAGTCAGAATTCTGTTTTTTAAGTAATGCAATTCCGTGTACCAGGGCCAAAAACTCACCTACATTATTGGTCCCGTGACGAAAAGGACCCTGATGAAAAATCTCCTGACAGTTGCGGGTATATACCCCGCGGTACTCCATTAATCCGGGATTCCCGCTACAAGCAGCATCTACGGCCAGACTCTCCTGCTCTGGCAGACCGTACTTAGCAATCAACACTTCCTGCGACGGAGAGGGAGTCGACACCCTGGTTGATTTCTTGCCTACATACTCCCAATAAGGCGAATTATAAGCCTCAATGGCATCCTTTTCGGTTTCAAAACCCTTGTATTTGGCACCTGCATAGCCGTGAATCTGCCGTTTGCAGTCTTCCCAGCTCTTGTAGATACCAGGCTCTTTACCGTCCCAGACCACAAAAAAATTATTTTTGGATTTTCCCATAAAAATACTACTTTTGCATCTCCTTTCTAATAACCACCGGCCCTGTAGTTCAATGGATAGAACGGAAGTTTCCTAAACTTTAGATTCGGGTTCGATTCCCGGCGGGGCTACTTTTAACTTACTCTTCCGTCCATCATTTCTATTACCCTATCTGATAGAGCTGCCAGCTCCTTATCGTGAGTGACAATAATAATAGTAAGACCAAACTTGTCACGCAGTTCAAACAACAACCGATGCAGCTCATCCTTGTTTTTGGAGTCCAGACTACCGGAGGGCTCATCAGCAAGAATGATTTGCGGCTCATTTACAAGAGCACGGGCTACCGCAACACGTTGTTTTTCTCCACCCGACAACTCTGAAGGCTTATGTTCCAAACGATCAGATAATTGCAGATATGCAAGCAACTCTTTTGCTTTTCGGGAAGCTTCTCCCTCCTCCTTACCATTCATTAATGCCGGAATCATTACATTCTCAAGGGCAGTAAATTCGGGAAGAAGCTGATGAAACTGAAAGATGAAACCAAGCTGACGGTTGCGAAATAAGGCTTTATCCTTTTCCGACATCGTAACCAAATCAACTCCTTCCACCATGACAGATCCCGCATCCGGCTCATCCAGGGTACCTAAAATCTGAAGTAAAGTTGTTTTACCCGCACCACTGGGTCCGACTATCGATACAATCTCCCCTTTGTTTACCTTCAGGTCGACCCCCTTAAGGACCTCTAATGCATCAAATTTCCGGTGAATATTCCTGGCTTCTATCATCTTATAGTTATTTTTCACGGCAAATTTACTTATAAACCCGAAAATAACCGCTAAATCATCTAATTTTGTACAAAAAACAACAATGACCACGGAGCTGAACCAGTTTGGAACCATCGAATACAGACGAAGTCTGAAAGCAAGCCGAATTGCTGTACGTATATTACCCGACAAATTAATCGTTACGCTTCCTGTTACTAAAAGTGCTTCCGAAGCCAATCACTTTATCCTCGAACACAAAGACAAGATAGCTGCCAAACAACTAAAAATACGAAACAGGAACCAAAACGGACAACTCACCGAAGAAAAAGGATACAGCACTCTATCATTTAAAGTTGAACTTCACAAAGCTTCCCGCAAGGATGTTTTTTTTAATTTCGCTGCCGGCCTGCTGCGAATCGAATATCCGCAGGAAGCAGACTTATCCTCCGATAAAGTTCAGCAGGTATGCTGGAAAGGAATCCACTATTTTATGCGGAAAGAGGCCAAACGGCTGTTACCTGCACGAGTTGACGAACTTGCACACGAACACGGATTTAGCTATAAAGATGTAAAAATTCAATCGGGCAAGACCCGTTGGGGAAGCTGTTCGGCACAGCAGAATATAAACCTTAGTTTCTTCCTGATGCTACTCACACCTGAATTAGTCGACTATGTTATTTTGCATGAGCTGTGTCACACCCGCGAAATGAATCACGGCGAACGCTTCTGGAAGTTGATGGATGAGGTAACGAATGGAAAAACGCAGCAGTACAGGAGGGAATTAAAAAAGTACCATATTCCGGAATAGCAGGGGCTATAAAACGCGAAAGGTTGGCACGCTTGCCAACCAATCTTTGTTAACCTTAAATCTAATACTATGAAAAAATCACAGTGCAAAGATAAAGCGAATCTGCCTTTTGTGCAAACCAAAAGAGCAGAAAATATGTTTTATAGCATATTTTTATGACTTATTACAAAATAGAGCTATTTTACCCTGCTAAGGCTGAAAAGTTTTTTTAATTTTTACTTAAAAACCGTTTACAAGACTAAGCACCCAACGATTTTAAAGCCTCGTATACCAGAAATGCCGGCCATACAATCGCTTTCAGGAACCCAACAACCCCTGCCCAAAATCCTGCTGCGGTACTAATAAAGTATACTGCAGCTCCGATAAGACCTAAACCATACACGGCACCACCACCGGCAGCAGCCTGGTTATTTTTACTGTTACAATTGTTCTTTTCAATGTTTTCCATTTTGCATAATCGTTTATAAGTTTGACGAAGCAAATGTACACATTTTTAGTTAATTAAATCGGAATATATTCGCTAAGTAAAAGATTAACAGAATTTTAATTCTTGTGTAATTTTCATATCTTTGCTGTATCAAATGTATATTCATCATCAAACCCTTTACAAATGCGTACACTATTTATTCTACTGACTCTTTCGGTAATTAGTCTTCTTAGCTCCTGTACTAATCAACCCCAAAGCTACGAGCAACAACGTGATGCTATCCTTGCACAAATCGTCGCTCCACAAAGCCCTTCGACCAGCATTAGTGTAACCGATTTGGGTGCAGTGGGTGATTCGATAACCGACAATAAACCGGCATTTGATGTTGCCCTTGAAAAAGCGAAAACGACAAAAGGGGGACTGAAGATCATCGTGCCTCCGGGAATATATCGTATTAACGGTCCCCTGCACCTTGTAAGCGGTGTTTGTCTTCACCTCGAAGAGGGTGCGCGCCTTAAATTCAGTGGCGAGCCCGCACATTTCCTTCCCGTTGTAAAAACAAGCTGGGAAGGTACATTCCTTTATAATTACAGTCCGATGATCTATGCCTACGGGGTTGAAAATGTGATGATCACCGGCAAAGGGATAATCGACGGTAATGCCGCTGCAACCTTTTCAACCTGGCGTGAGCTGCAGAAAGACGACCAACAGCTGTCCCGCACCATGAACCACAAAGAGACAGTCCTTGAGGAACGGATATTTGGAGAAGGGCATTTTCTGCGGCCGCAACTTGTACAATTCTTTAAGAGCAAAAACATCCTTATTGAAGGAGTACATATTACCAACTCTCCCTTTTGGTGTGTTCATTTACTACAATCCGAAAACATAACGATCAGGGGCATCAGCTTCAACGCTAAAAACGTGAACAACGATGGGATCGACCCGGAGTATTCGCGAAATATTCTGATAGAAGAAGTTAACTTCGACAATGGCGACGATAATGTGGCGATCAAGGCCGGACGCGATTACGAAGGTCGCAAAACCGCTACTCCAACCGAAAACATCATTATCCGCAACAATAAATTCAAAGGTCTGCACGCAGTTGTAATAGGCAGCGAAATGTCGGCAGGCGTACAGAATGTGTTTATCGAGAACAACAGCTTCGCCGGATATTGCAAACGGGGTATCTACCTGAAGTCCAATCCCGACAGAGGCGGATTTATGCGCAACATACACGTACGGAACCTGGAACTCGACGAAGTAGAGGATCTTTTTTACGTCACCTCTCACTACCATGGCGAAGGAAGTGGATTTACAACGATAATTGAAGACATATACATCGACTCGGTAAGTTGCCGGAAAGCCCGAAACGGAGGCATCGTTATTCAGGGATTTCCCGAAGAGAAAGTGCGAAACATCAGCTTTAACAACATACGAATCGACTCGGTAAAGGTTGCCGTATCCGTAAATCATGTCGAAAACATTCGTTTTAGCAACGTGAACCTCGGGGGCACTATTATGGAAATGCCTTCGTATGCACATTAATCGATTCATCAGTGAGCATTCTCCTGTTTTTTTTGTAATTTTGCGCTTCAAAATTCAACCCTTTTATGAAGACTTTTAAACGTACAACGATTACATCGGCTTTACCTTACGCCAATGGACCTGTACATATCGGACACCTGGCCGGAGTATATGTTCCTGCTGATATTTACGCACGTTACCTGCGACTGAAAAACCAGGAGGTGTTGTTTATCGGTGGTTCCGACGAACATGGAGTGCCTATTACCATCAAAGCTAAAAAAGAAGGAGTCACTCCACAGGATATCGTAGATCGCTACCATGGTATTATCAAAAAGTCGTTCGAAGACTTTGGGATTACCTTCGATATCTACTCCCGTACCACTTCAGCTACTCACCGCGAACTGGCATCCGACATCTTTAAAACCATCGATGCAAAGGGCGGATTTATTCAACAAAGCTCCGAACAATACTACGACGAAAAGGCGCAGCAGTTCCTGGCCGACCGCTACATAACCGGTAAATGTCCGCATTGCGGCAACGAAAATGCATATGGCGACCAGTGTGAAGCCTGCGGCACATCACTGAATCCTACCGACCTTATCCAGCCTAAGTCGACCATCAGCGGTTCGGCCCCTGTTATGCGCGAGACCCGCCACTGGTACCTCCCCCTCGACCAGCACGAGGCCTGGTTGCGCCAATGGATTCTGGAAGATCACAAAGAATGGAAACCAAATGTATACGGACAGTGTAAAAGCTGGCTCGACATGGGACTGCAACCCCGTGCAGTAAGTCGTGACCTGGATTGGGGTATTCCCGTTCCGGCAGCCGATGCTCAGGGTAAAGTGCTGTACGTATGGTTCGATGCACCTATAGGGTATATATCCAACACGAAAGAATTACTCCCCGACAGTTGGGAGACCTGGTGGAAAGACGAGGATACCCGTCTGATACACTTTATCGGGAAAGACAATATTGTATTCCATTGCATCGTGTTCCCTGCTATGCTGAAGGCCGAAGGGAGTTTC
The DNA here is from genome assembly GCA_028691965.1 of Paludibacter sp. Taxonomy (GTDB): domain Bacteria; phylum Bacteroidota; class Bacteroidia; order Bacteroidales; family Paludibacteraceae; genus Paludibacter. The sequence goes on from JAQUYE010000047.1 coordinate 6,211, forward strand.
ATCTTACCCGACAATGTGCCTGCCAACGAATTTCTCAACCTCGAAGGGGATAAAATCTCTACTTCGCGCAACTGGGCGGTATGGTTACACGAATACCTCGACGAATTCCCGGGCAAGCAGGATGTGCTTCGCTATGTATTAACAGCCAATGCACCCGAAACAAAAGACAATGATTTTACATGGAAAGACTTTCAGGCACGCAACAACAACGAGCTGGTAGCTATCTACGGCAATTTCATTAACCGCGCGTTGGTACTCACTCAGAAGTACTACGAAGGAGTAGTGCCCGAATGCGGAACACTCAACGACTACGACCGCCAGACGCTGGAAGAATTTGCGAATGTAAAAGCCGATCTGGAGAAACTACTCGATAATTTCAAGTTCCGCGATGCCCAAAAGGAAGCCATGAACCTGGCCCGCATCGGGAATAAGTACCTTGCCGATACCGAACCCTGGAAGCTGGCGAAGACCGACATGGACCGGGTAGCAACAGTGATGCACCTTAGTCTGCAGATAGCAGCTAACCTCGCTATCGCTTTTGAACCCTTCCTTCCCTTTTCATCGGAGAAACTACGCCGGATGTTGAACCTATCCTCCTTTAGCTGGGATAACCTGGGTAAAATTGACTTGCTTCCTGCCGGACTACAACTCGGAACTCCCGAACTGCTGTTCGAAAAGATCGAAGACGAAATCATCGCAGCACAGGTACAGAAACTACTCGACACCAAAAAGGCCAACGAAGCAGCCGCCTGGCAGCCTGCAGCTGTTAAGCCCAACGTTAGCTTTGATGAGTTTATGAAAACCGATATCCGGGTGGGAACAGTACTCGAATGTCAGAAAGTGCCGAAATCCGACAAGCTGTTGCAATTCAAAATTGCCGATGGCATGAACGAACGCACCATACTATCAGGTATAGCCGAATATTACCCGAATCCTTCCGAACTCATTGGCAGGCAGGTTTGTTTTATAGCCAACTTCGAAGCCCGCAAACTTCGCGGGATCTTCAGTGAAGGAATGATACTATCAGCCGAAGATGCCGACGGCAAGCTGGTTCTCATTCAACCATCAGCAACGGTAAGCAATGGTGTAGAAGTGAAATAATGAATGTAGAGGAATTGCGTGAATTTTGCCTGAGTCGCAAAGGTACAACCGAATGTTTTCCTTTCGACGAAGTCACTTTGGTTTTCAAAGTGATGGGCAAAATGTTTGCCCTGATTCCTCTCGACGAGCCCGACTTACGCATCGCACTCAAATGCAATCCCGAACGTCTTATCCAATTGCGCGAGACCTATTCGGCCATTACCCCTGCCCACCATTTCAACAAAGCCTACTGGAACTCGGTACTTGTTTGTCCCGAGATACCGGCCGAATTACTCAGGGAGCTGGTTAATCATTCGTACGACGAGGTAGTAGCCAAACTCCCCCGTAAACTAAAAGAAGAATTATGCGGATTGTAATTCAGCGGGTTAGCGAAGCTTCAGTAAGCGTGAAGCAGCAAATAGCATCCATCGGCACCGGAATGCTCATCCTGCTGGGCATTGAACCCACCGACAGTGAAGAAGATATTGAATGGCTTACTAACAAAGTGCTCCAGCTCCGCATTTTCGACGATGAAAAGGGAGTAATGAATCGCCCTATCGGTGATGTCGATGGCGATATACTGGTCGTAAGTCAGTTTACCTTACATGCCTCAACGCGCAAAGGCAACCGACCCTCGTACATCCGGGCTGCGCGGCCCGAACAGGCTATCCCGCTCTACGAGCAGTTCTGTTCGGAGCTGGAACGAAAAACAGGGAAAGAAATAGCAACCGGCGAGTTTGGAGCTGACATGAAAGTGGCACTTATCAACGACGGACCGGTAACCATACTCATCGATAGTAAACTACGGGAATAACAACTATGAAACTAACAAAACACATCCCCAACTTCATCACCACCCTGAACTTATTCTCAGGAAGTATAGCCGTGTATTTTGCCTTTCAGGGCGATTACCACATTAGTTTCTTCGCCATTGTACTGGCAGCAGTGTTCGACTTTATGGACGGTTTTGCCGCACGACTGCTAAAAGCCTATTCGCCGATGGGCAAAGAGCTGGATTCGCTGGCCGATGTAATTAGTTTTGGAATGGCACCGGGTGCTATTGCCTTTTCGATGCTGGAGCAAAGTGCACTACCCGGCTGGATCCGGTTTACAGCATTTATCATACCGGTATTCTCTGCACTGCGGCTGGCTAAATTCAATATCGACGAACGGCAGTCGGAGTCGTTTATCGGAATGCCCACTCCTGCCAATGCCCTCTTCTGGATAGGCATCAGTTATTCCTTCTCCGAATTTATGATTGCTAATCCCTGGCTTATCCTGCTGGCAATAGTAGTCATGTCGCTGTTTCTGGTAGCCGAAATCCCGATGCTGGCACTCAAGTTCAACGGACTGGAGTGGATTACCAACCAAACACGCTTTGTGTTTCTGGCCGGAAGCATTATGCTGATTATACTCTTTCAGATGCAGGCATGCTGGATGATCATTGTGTGGTACATAATCTCATCCGTGCTATTGCCACTGTTCGACAAAGACCGACCGACCAGGTAAGCGGGGTTCCTGAACCTTAGCTAAGCGAATTCCAACCCTGAGCCTTAAGCTCAATTTCTTCGCCTTCACGGCCTACGAGAAACAAGCCTAATTCGGGTTTGGTAATATGTCCTACAATATTAATCCCTTCGAGCGGAATAATCTTGTCGTAGTCGTTGATCGACACTGTAAACAAAAGCTCATAATCCTCGCCACCATTCAGCGCTGCAGTCACTATGCTCATGTTCAGCTCTTCGGCCATTACAGCCGACTGGTAGCTAATGGGAATTTTATCCTCGTAGATTCGGCATCCCGCATTACTCTGCGAGCAGATGTGCATCAGCTCCGACGACAAGCCATCCGAGATATCCATCATCGCGGTAGGCTGTATACCCGCTTTTTCGAGCGCCTCAATAATATCCTTTCTGGCTTCCGGTTTCAGCTGCCGTTGCAGGATATAATCCCTGCCTTCAAAATCAGGCTGCACCTCCTCATTTCCCGAGAAAGCCACTTTTTCGCGTTCCAGCAACTGCAATCCCATATAGGCCGAACCCAAATCGCCGGTAACACATACCAGGTCGGTAGGTTTAGCCCCGTTGCGGTACACAATCTTCTCCTTATCAGCTTCACCAATACAGGTAATACTGATGGTCAGTCCGGTGAGCGATGCAGAAGTATCACCTCCCACTAAATCCACCCCGTAGTTCTCACAAGCAATTGCGAAGCCCTCGTAAAGCTGTTCCAGGTCTTCGACCGAAAAGCGTTTGGACACACCCAGCGACACCGTCATTTGTTTCGGACGACCATTCATGGCGTAGATATCCGAGAAGTTAACCACGGCAGCTTTGTAGCCCAGGTGTTTGAGTGGCACGTACACCAGGTCGAAGTGAACACCCTCCAGTAAAAGATCGGTAGTTACCAGCACCTGCTTCGCATCGTAGTTTAGCACGGCAGCATCATCGCCCACCCCTTTCAGGGTTGATGCATTTATGATAGGGAATTTTTCGGTAAGACGACGGATTAATCCGAACTCACCGATACTAGCTATTTCAGTTCTTGCCATTAGTCGACGGGTATTTTTTCAATTCGTTTCACATGCCGGCCCCCTTCAAAATCGGTAGTAAAGAACACCTCAATCATCTGAAAGGCCTCTTCTTTCGTTACAAAGCGGGCAGGCAATGACAACACATTTGCATTATTATGTAAGCGGGCCAGGCGGGCAATTTCGGGAGTCCAGCACAGCGCTGCACGAATCCCGGCATGTTTATTCACAGTCATGCTGATACCGTTGCCACTACCGCATATCGATATCCCATAATCAAACTCACCCGTCTCAACGGCATTAGCCATAGGATGCGCATAATCGGGGTAGTCGGAACTCTCGGAAGAGTACGCACCAAAGTCCTTCACCCCCTTCACCCCTTTTTCCTGAAGAAAGGCCAGTACCAACTGCTTCAGCTCGTAGCCGGCATGATCGCTGCAAATAGCGATGGTAATCTGATTAAATGGTTTCATATCGATAATTTACGCAAACAGTTCCACATCAGTTGCCGAGATGGTCGTACCACTCAGAATAATCAGTCGCTCCACCACATTCCTCAGCTCGCGGATATTCCCTGTCCACTTATTTTTCAGCAGCAGAGCCACAGCATCCTTGTTGAAGCTTTTCACCGGGATACCTTGTTCCGAACAGATAAGTCCCGTAAAATGTTCAATCAGCAGGGGGATATCCTCCTTGCGCTCGCGCAGGGGCGGCACATGGATAGGGATTACGTTCAGGCGGTGAAACAGGTCTTCCCTGAAGTTCCCCTTTTCAATCTCCTCCTTTATATTCTTATTCGTAGCGGCAAACACCCGCACGTTAACCTTAATACTCTTATCACTTCCCACGCGTGTCAGTTCATTTTCCTGCAGCACGCGCAGCACTTTCGTTTGCGCCGACAAGCTCATATCGCCTATCTCGTCGAGAAAGATGGTACCCCCATCCGCCTGTTCGAACTTACCGATACGTTGTTTGATAGCCGAAGTAAACGAACCCTTTTCATGACCGAAGAGTTCACTTTCGATCAGTTCCGAAGGAATTGCAGCGCAGTTCACCTCCACAAAGGGAGCGTCGGAGCGGTTACTCTGCTGAAACAGCAGTCGGGCCACCACTTCCTTTCCCGTACCATTCTCACCCGTGATAAACACGCGTGCCTCGGTAGGAGCCACCTTATCAATCATCTCCCGCACCTTCATGATGGCAGGCGATTTACCGATCATCTGATAGGTACTCGACACCTTTTTACGCAATATCTTTGTTTCGGTTACCAGCACCGATTTATCCAGGGCATTGCGCACCGTTATCAGCAGGCGGTTCAGGTCGACCGGCTTTTCGATAAAGTCGAACGCCCCTTTTTTGATACACTCCACCGCCGTTTCGATCGAGCCATGTCCCGATATCATCACCACCGGAGCTTCCACCTCTTTCTCTTTCAGCAGCTGGAGCAGTTCAATACCATCCATTTCGGGCATTTTAATATCCGAGAATATCAAATCGAAAGGCTGAGAAGTAGCCAGTTCCAGTCCCACCTTTCCATTTTCGGCCAGCACTATTTTATGCTTCTCAAACTCCAGAATATCTTTCATAGTATTTCGGATACTCCTTTCGTCGTCAATAATCAGTATTTTTGCCATAGTTTGTATTTACTCAAAGATCAAACCCAATATCCCGGCGATAGTAGCGCTTTTCGAACTGAATCCGTTCGGCAGCAGCATAGGAACGCTGGAGCGCTTCGGCGGTAGTAGTACCATACGAACTAATCGCCAGCACCCGTCCGCCGTTCGAAACGATCTGATCGCCCTGTCGGGCAGTACCCGAGTGGAACACTATACTCTCCGTTACCGCATCCATACCCGTAATTACCTTTCCCTTTTCGTATGCTTCGGGATAGCCTCCCGACACCTGTACTACGGTCACCGCAGCACGCTTGTCGAACACCACCTCCTTTTCGTTAAGGTTTCCATCGGCGACCCCTTGCAGCAGTTCCACCAGGTCCGACTTAAGCCGCAGCATCACCACTTCCGTTTCCGGGTCGCCCATGCGGGCATTATATTCGATCACCATCGGTTCGTTGTCGACTTTGATAAGGCCAAAGAAAATAAAACCCTTGTAGTCGATACCATCGGCAACAAGACCATTTATGGTAGGGCGGATAATCCGTTCTTCTACCTTTCTCATAAAATCAGCGTCGGCAAACGACACCGGCGACACAGCGCCCATGCCCCCTGTATTCAGACCCGTATCCCCGACCCCTATCCGTTTATAATCCTTCGCTTCGGGCAGCAGCTTATAATTTTTACCATCAGTAATCACGAACACCGAGCATTCTATCCCCGTGAGGAACTCCTCTATCACCACCGTATTACCCGCGGCGCCGAATTTCCCACTCAGCATCGACTTCAACTCAGCCGCGGCCTCGTTCAGATCATCCAGGATCACCACCCCTTTACCCGCAGCCAGTCCGTCGGCCTTCAGCACATACGGAGGTTTCAGTCCGGCCATGAAGGCAATGCCCTCATCGATCGACTCACCCGTCACCGCCTTATAGGCAGCCGTAGGAATACCATGTCGCAGCATAAACTGTTTCGAGAAATCCTTACTCCCCTCCAGTCGCGCCGCCGAACTATTCGGACCGATCACCGTCACCGAGCGCAGCAGCACATCCTGAGCAAAGAAGTCGACGATCCCATTCACCAGCGGATCCTCGGGGCCCACCACCACCATATCGACAGCGCGGCTCACGACAGCCGCCTTAATCCCCTCGAAATCGTTGGTGGCCACCGGTATATTTTCACCCAGCAGGGCAGTTCCCGGATTACCCGGAGCGCAATACAAGTTTGTCAACAGCGGGCTCTGCACCAACTTCCACGCCAGTGCATGTTCGCGCCCCCCCGATCCAATCAGTAATATATTCATCTACTTATGCTTTTGTTCCACCTGCAAAAGTAGCAATTTATCACTGTTTGCACAATAATACCAACCGATTAATCCTATTTTTACTTTCTTAGAACCATGGACTTCCAGGGCATGAAACTTTTACCTGTGAGTTTTTTGAGGGTTCTCACAAAGGTTTCTTTAGAGTTAAATCCAGATTGCTGCGCAAGCTGATCTGCTTTAATGGTAGGATTGTTTTTAAGTATTTCTTCAGCCTCCTTGTATCTATATTCATTTACAACTGACGTAAATGATTTTTTATAATTTTCATTTATAACCCGTGATACGTAGGTACGATTTGTATTTAGCTTCATTGCTACCATATCCATATTTAAATTTGGATTCTTATACAACTTCAGCTCCTCAAACATTTTAACAAACAGCTCTTTTAATTCCTCAAATACAAGATCCACTTTAGAGTAATCTTTTACTATTTTTACTTTTTCAAGTTCATCCGTTGATAATTTCTTATTATTAAAGTTAAGTCGCTTCATTAACTGCTGTATCCATTCTTTTAAGGATAAACCTTGCAAATTAGATTTCCTTGATTTACGCTTAGTTCGTTTTTGATTGGACTTGAAATTTACTGTAACTTTAAAATTCATACTTAAAATACCAACTAACATGAGAAGCAACATGAGTGCTACAATTGCGATTTTTAAATTCATGGTACACTAGATTAAAATTTATTAGAATTAAAATTTATTGTTTTTTGCGATAATTCATAGGGAGCGAACTTGACTCCAGGTATCTAAACAATCTATCCCAATTATACCTGGCTTTTAATACTTGTTCTCGCGACACCCACATCCATGGATATTTAATGGCTATTATGCCCATAGAATTATATACCATTTCATGGGTTAACCGTAAATAGTTAATTGCAGACAATGCGCGTGTTGACTTCGTACCCCCAAACAGATAGCTAGGGATTTCTTGTGAACACTTTTCAAAAAATTCAACTGACTGTAGAATAGGATATGCAAAAAATTGAGTAGGTAAATCCAAAAAAATCACTGACTTTTCAGACTCATCGATTGCTGCTGCAGCCATTGTCGACACCCAAATTACAAGTGCTTCATTATCTGCCTCAGGATAACAAACCATTTGAGGAACAGTTGAAAAAGCATTAAGGTGAAAACAAAACAGTAAAAATAATGGATGTAAAAGTTTGTTTTTCATAAGTATAAAGTTTAAAAGTTATGTGTTACGCTTATCTTACTTAAAAATTAGTTGATTACTATGGTATAAGGTACGAATCCGATAAATATATGGCTTTCCCTCAGATGTGAAAAAAAGTGTCGCAGCATCAATCAGCCGAGGATTCTCTGAAACTTTCCGGAACTTGTTAAAATTAAAAAGTAAATTATCGTCTTGATAAAAAAACACTTTTCGATGAATAAGCTGACGATTAGCATATAATTCAAATCGTAAAATTTTGGTCAAATCATCGTTCATGACGGCTACAGCTTTGTTTATAGACGCTAAAACAGGGAAATGGCTTAAAAAGGAGTTCGATTTAACCGCTTTTTCTATTTTTATAGTCGTGTCATTTTGCGTAGTCGAATTAAAATCATTATGTCCTCCGGTTTTAACCAAACGTTTCTGGCGGATATCTGCCTCCTCCTGTGTATAAGCTACAAATGCATCGACAAAACTAGTCATGCTAATCGCCGGACAATCGTCTTCCACTAATAACTTGTTTTTTTTGTTAAAAACTTTCATTTTCCCAGAACTGATTACCAAACGGGCTGTTGCAACTTCTTCACTTCGAGGATTCTCAACTAAAAGCATTAAGGGATTATTACCCTCCGGAATCAGGTTTTCTACTACTAACTCACTATTACCATCTTTGTACGCCACCCATTTCATTCGTATTTCTGAAACTACTGGAATTTCATCGTACTCACATTTCACCAATGAATCATCCTGCTGAGAAATACAACACAAATTCTGTCGACTACTTTCGTGCATAAGACAACATAACGCATCAGTCATAAACTCAGCATGCTTGTCAGGGTCAAGACTTTCGTATTGATCAATAGTAACCTGACGTACAATATAGGACATGATGGTGTCTGAAGATATCGACTGCACTCCGACATCAACCCAATCTTCAGGTTGACATGCACTACATAACAGTATAAATGTAAATAGAGAACATTCTGTAAAAGTTTTCATATTTTGGTTTTAGGTTCTCAGAGGCTACTCATAACAATTCATAAAAAGTTAACTTACAACACAAAAAAGAAAAAACTGATTAACTCTCTTACTAAACTTTCCGATACAAAATTAAAGTGCTGGACATAAAAAAAGTTACATTAAAGTAACTTTTTTGTTAATATAATTAACTAAACTTATATGTACGTTACAATTTAAACCCCTCGGATTACTTTGAAATTATATTCAAATTAAATACAATGAAAATAGACTCCACCAGGTTTACAACTTACCAGCGATTTAAACTCCAAATTTAACAATGAAGAGCTTACATCGTTAAAAGGAATATCTAAGTTTAGACAAATTGAGTTCACTTGCAAGCCCTCTGGATATGTAATCAACAGTTTGTAAATTTTAGCTTCAATTTCTGTCAAAACAGGGAAAAGTGAAGTTTGTATATCTGCTTTTGGCCGTATTTGTACCTGCCAGTTTAGGGCAGAAATTAAGTCTTCAGCATGCTCAACCATAGCAGCTTTATTGCTTTTAATTAACTTATTACATCCTTTCGACCAAGCATCAGTAGTCCTGCCAGGAAAAGCATAGACATCGCGATTATAATCATTACCTAGTTCAGCGGTAATCAAGGAACCTCCTTTTACACCCGACTCTACAACAAGAACAGCATCCGACATTCCAGCTATAATACGATTGCGTTGTACAAAATTCTGTTTATCCGGATTTGTTTTGCTTATGTATTCTGTGACCAGACCACCATTATCCAACATATGGACTGCAGTCGACCGGTGATGTCCGGGATAGATTTGATCGAGACCATGTGCTACAACTCCAATTGTTGGAATCCCAACCTCCAATGCTGCCTTGTGTGCACATATATCAATACCATATGCCAATCCACTAACAATAATCAAAGAGGGAATGGAGGAAATTTCCCGAATTAGTTCTCGACAGAGACTTTTTCCGTAATCAGTAGCATTACGAGTACCAACTATTGACAAAATATGATTGGCGTTGAGACTTACTGCACATTTCGAATACAGTAGCAAAGGAGCATCAGGGCATTCTCTAAGCCTAAAAGGATACGTGGAATCTGTATAATAATGAACTTCAAGTTTATTCTTGACGATAAATTCTATTTCTTTTTCAGCTCGTTCCAGTGCATCTCCACGACTAATAATGGCACTAGCAAGGGTATCACCAATACCGGGAATTTTAAGTAAGACGTTCTTTTTTTCATGAAACACAGCCTCTTCACTTCCCAGATACGTAATCAGATTCCTTGCAATACTATTTCCCACTCCATTTATCAGAGTAAGTGCAATTCTAAATTTTAATTGTTCATAGTTCATCGTTATAAAGGTTTAGGGGTTATTCGGTTTTAGCAGCAGCGCTGTCGCCACTTTCGCCATACTAAAAAGGCGAGCCAGCCGACGAATACGCCGGCGGTGTCGCTGAGAAAGTCGCCCCACTCGGCGGCGCGGGGCGAAAAGAGTACGGTTTGCAGGATCTCGGTGATGGCTCCCAGGCTGAGGGGGATGGCTATCCCGATAAGGTAGAGCAGTCGCCGGGGATTGCGGAGCCCGGTGAGCGACGAGGTGTCGAGCAACAACACGAAGGTGAAGCCGGCATACATCATCAGGTGCCCGAGTTTGTCGAACGAGAAGAGCTTCGTTACCGAAGGGGGTAGCGAAGGGGGGTTCATAAAACTTAGTACCAGGATGGCAAGGAGCACCAGAAGTGTTTTCCAGTAGCTGACGATCCAACGGAGCATGACAGGTGTTTTCATAGCTTAGTACCTGAAACTGCTTCCGCCCATAAACTCGCGCAGGAGCGAGGTGGGAGGTATCTCACGGTCGGGTATCGGCACGAAGAAATTCAGGAACTTAAGCAGCCGGTGGGTCTCGGTGTACTCGTCGCAGTACTTGGGTACCTCGGCAAGAATGGGCTCGGCATACTTCTTCAGCACTGCCAGCTCGAAAACGAGCGCCGAGTTGAACATCACATCGGCTTCTTCCTGATAGGGGAAAATCCATTTCTCCTCGCCGCGGCGCACACTGGGCCAGCGGGCAATGGTTTCCTGTGCCGAGTAATTGCGGAAACGGAAGTCGCGGATGATACGGCGCAACAAGCGGGTATCAGTGGTAGGTATCCAGTTGTGATTGTCGATCGAGATGGTGGTGAGCGCCGATACGTAAATCTTAAACTTCAACTCGGGGCGTATCTCGGTGAGCAGTCGCGGATTCAGGGCATGGATGCCTTCGAGGATCACTACCGTATCGTGTTCGAGCTTTAAGCGCTCACCCCGGAAGGTGCGCTTGCCAATCTCGAAATCGTAGAACGGCAGCTCTACCTCTTCGCCCTGCTGGAGCTGCTTCATCTGCTGATTGAAGAAGGGCAGGTCGAGGGCCTCGAGGGTTTCGAAGTCGTATTCGCCGTTTTCATCGAGTGGCGTATCCACCCGGTTCACGAAATAATTGTCCATCGAGATAATGGTAGGCTTCAGTCCGCTTACCATCAGCTGCACCGACAAGCGCTTGCTGAAGGTGGTTTTTCCCGACGACGAGGGTCCCGACACCAGCACAAAGCGGATATTATCGCGCGCTTCGATCTGGTCGGCAATATACGCTACCTTCTTCTCGTGAAGCGCTTCGGCCACCTTGATAAGGTCGAACGACTGCCGGTTGCGACAGGCGATGTTAAACTCACCAATGGTGTTGAGCTTCATAATCTTGTTCCAGTCGATAAACTCGGTAAAGATATCGTAGAGCTTGGGCATCATCTCGTAGTCCTCGAGCTGGTCGGGTGTGAGCCGGTTGGGCACCCGCAGCAACATCCCATCGTAGTAGGGCACCAGGTCGAACAGCGTGAGGTACGACGTGGAGGGCAACAGCACCCCGTTGTAGTAGTCGACATAGTCGCCAATGCGGAAATAACGCATATACGGCACGTTGATGGTTTCGAAGAGCGAAAGATCCTCGTGCTCGTTCATCTGCTTGCGGAACAGCGACTTTACCACTTTCACCTGCTTTTCTTCGAGGTGAACGGCATGGTTTTGCTCTATCAGCTCCTGCATCCGCTGCTTGATGGCCAGAATATGCGCTTCGGTAAGCGGCACTCCCAGGTGATCGATCTTGCAGTAATACCCCTTTGAGATAGAATGCATAATACGTAACACGGCCGACGGATACAGCTGACGAACGGCGAGGGAGAATACCATACTCAGGGTGCGTACATACACCCGCATGCCCGACGAGCAACTCATGTCGATAAACTCGATATCCTTGGGCTTGTAAACAAAGAAGTTAAGATCTTCCACTTTGTAATTCACACGGGCAGCCACTACCGGGTAGTTAAGTTTAATATTCAGGGACTGCTGAATTTCCATGAGGGAGGTACCCCGTTGAAACTCATGGTACTGACGTGTATTCTTACAGTAGATGGTTACAGTATTACTCATAGACAGATACGTGGAGGTTTGTAAAATTTTTGGTAAAAGTAGCTATTTACATTGATAATTGATTTGTCGTTCTGCTAATTTAAAGTATTTTTGCATCGGAATCAGAACAGACTTTGCAATAATACATAATACTACAACGCATGAATTATTCATTCTTTGATTTTCTAACGCTTATCGGCGCACTGGGTTTGTTCCTTTTTGGAATGAAAACCATGAGCGAAGGCCTCCAGAAAGCAGCAGGTAATAAGTTAAGGTCTATTCTGACGGCCATGACACGCAACCGGTTCACGGGGGTATTGACAGGAGTATTGATTACCGCGCTTATCCAGTCGTCGTCGGCCACCACGGTAATGGTGGTAAGCTTTGTAAATGCCGGCTTACTCAACCTGCTTCAATCGGTGACGGTTATCATGGGTGCCAATATAGGGACCACGGTAACGGCCTGGATTATTTCCTTCTTCGGATTCAAATTCAGCATTGCCACCTACTCGTTGCCAATGATTGCCGTTGCAATACCTCTTATTTTCTCAGCCAAAAACAAACGCAAGTCCTACGGAGAACTAATTCTTGGATTTGCGTTGTTGTTTATGGGCCTTGAGTTACTTAAGAACTCGGTACCCGATTTGAAAAGCAATCCCGAGATACTCGAGTTCCTCACTCAGTACACGCAGTCGGGCTTCGGTTCGGTACTTACCTTTTTAGTTATCGGTACCATACTTACTATTGTGGTTCAGTCGTCGAGCGCTACCATGGCCATTACCCTTATCATGGTATCGAAGGGATGGATCTCGTACGAGCTGGGAGCAGCCATGGTGCTGGGCGAGAACATCGGAACCACCATTACCGCCAATATAGCAGCTATTCCGGCCAACGTGTCGGCCAAGCGGGCTGCCCTGGCACATACCATGTTTAATATATTCGGGATTATCTGGATGCTAATCCTCTTCTACCCCTTCCTGAACATGATTACCAACTTATCGATGAGCATTGGCTTAGGCAATCCTACCGAGTTTGCCACTATCCTCACCGAGCATCCCGAGGCGGTAAGGGTACTATCAACCGACACAGCACTGCTGAATGCCGAAGAAGCAGCGTTTCAGTCGCAACTCATTAATTACCAAACTTCCACCTCCTACGGGCTGGCACTCTTCCATACGATGTTCAACCTGATTAACACTTTCCTGATGATCTGGCTGGCCAGCATCATTGCCAAGTTGGTTTCGTTTATCATCAAGAAAAAAGACAACGACGAAGAGTTCCAGTTGCAGTACATTTCGACTGGTTTACTGTCGACTTCCGAGCTTTCGCTGGTACAGGCATGGAACGAGATTAAGTTCTACGGTCTCCGCACCCATAAGATGTTCGGGTTAACGCGCGACATGCTGAAAGAGGACAACGAAAATGAAACGATAAAGATATTTACCCGTATCCAAAAGTACGAAAGCATAAGCGACCGCATGGAAATTGAAATCGCCAAGTACCTTACCAGGGTAGGCGACGGACGGTTGAGCGACGAAAGTAAGCACCGCATCCAGAAAATGCTGCGCGTGGTTTCCGAAATCGAAAGCGTAAGCGATGGCTGTCATAATATTGCCCGCACCATCATGCGCAAAAACGATAATAAGTCGGTATATACACAGCCGATGATGGAAAATATAGAGCTGATGATGAACCTGGTCGAAAAGGCCATCAACCAGATGAACGAAGCACTGGAAAATGATGATGTAAGCGACGAAGAATTAAACCGTTCGCAAAACACTGAGAACGAAATCAACAACTTCAGAAACCAGATCCGGAATCAGAATATTGCCGATGTAAACGACAAAAAATACGAATACCAGGCAAGTGTTACCTATATGGACATCGTTACCGAATGCGAAAAAATGGGCGATTACATTATTAATATTGTAGAAGCACTCAACGAAACCAGAAGTAATTAGTTGATTCTTTCGACCTTAGT
>JAQUYE010000151.1 GCA_028691965.1 Paludibacter sp.
CGGCAGCGAGATGTCGGGCGGTGTACGCAATATCTCGGTTACCAACTGCTCCTTTATAGGAACCAACATTGGTTTGCGCTTTAAAAGCAACCGTAGCCGGGGTGGTGTAGTTGAAAACATCTACGTAAGCAATGTAAGCATGTACAATATAGTAAACGAAGCTTTCCTGTTCGATCTGTACTATGGCGGTAAAACGAGAGAGGAGAGGGTGCCGGCAGTGGATGAAACAACTCCTGTGTTTAGGAATATATTCGTGAAGGATATTGTTGCTAACGGAGCCAGCAAGGCTATGTTTTTCAACGGATTGCCTGAAATGAATATTGCTAACATCAGTGTTAAAAACAGTAGTTTCACCACTCAAAAGGGAGCTGAGTTATCTGATGCTACAGGTGTCAGCTTCAAGTCGGTAAAGTTTTATCCAGCCGAAGGTCCTGCTGTAATGCTTCATAATGTGAAGAATTTTACAGCAAAAGGATTGCAGTACGATGTTGATAAAACCAAATCACATACCATTACCGGTGATAAGTCGGCCAATATAATTGTCAACTAAACTATAGTATTGATTTAACTATTTCCTAATAATCTCGTATATGAAAACACGGTTTTTATTTTTACAGCTGTTTTGCCTGCTTTTTGCGGGACAAGCCTTTGCAGCACAACATTATGTTAGTACTGCCGCTGAGTTGAACTCGGCATTGGATAGTTATGCTGCCGGCGATGAAATTATTCTGGCAGAAGGTGTTTATGGAATTAATGCTACTAAAACGATTACCAAAGATCTGATTTTGAAGGCTGATCCTGCTGCTGCCACGAGGCCTGTGTTGGCACAGGTAATGTTTGCTCTGGGAAATCAATCCTGCAGTCTGGAGATTGATGGACTGGAGATGTACTGGGACCTGGCAGATGCTGAAACTCCTACAGCTTCACGCTACTTTCTGGCTGCTACGTCGACTACCCTGAATTATCCTTCAATAACACTTAAAAATAGTTCTATACATGGTTATGGACGCAGCTTGCTGCGATCTGACAACAGTACGAATGTGGCTACCATCAATGCGGTGGTTGTTGATAATTGCCTTATCTACGACATAGGACGTGAAAGTCCGGGTTATAGTATCTTCGCAGTGAAGACAGCCAAAATCTCGACTGTTACTATCAGGAATTCGACCTTCTATAATAATAAGAATGGATTGTGGTATTCGGAGGTAAAAGATGTTCCGGTGAATTTCACAATTGAGCAATCGACCATACTTAAAACAACTGCTTCGGGAAGTAAGTTGATGCTTAACTTTAACGCTAACCCCGGTTCGGTATATACAATTAAGAATTCCATTATTTCCGATTCGTACGATGGAACAACCGGTAATATGCCTTTAAAATTCAACAGTAACGAAACAACTGTACTGGCTCACCTCGACAATTCTATTCTTGGAAATGATTTTCCTGCTTCCAAGATAACAGGTGCACTTACTACCAATACCGAAGTTGCCGTTACAGCTTTGTCGTTCGACTTTGCTAGCATGGTAGTACAGACAACTCCGGGCGACATACAGGGTATTGGTGATCCGCGGTGGTCATTGAATCCTACCATTGCATCACCCAAAACACTGACGGTGAATGTGCTGCCCGAAGGAGCCGGTGTGGTTACAGCTAGCCCTACTAAGTCTCAGTATGCAGAAGGAGAAACCATTCACCTAACGCAAACCCGCAATTTCGGTTTTTCATTTAAAGAATGGCGCAATACTGCCGGACAGGTAGTTTCGACTGCAGTAGATTATCAGTTTGTGATTACGGCAGATACCGAAATCACTGCTGTTTACGAAATAATCCCTACTTATTTGCTTACCATCAACAAGGAGGGGAGTCAGTGGGGCGAAATAGCCTTAAGTCCGGCACCTGTAGAGGGCAAGTACGAAACTGGTACTCAGGTTTCAGTTTCCATTGTTCCGAATGCGGTTACAACCTTCATCAAATGGGAAGACGAGTCGACAACCACAACCCGTACCTTAACCATGGATGCCGATAAGTCTGTTACAGCTACTTTTGATCAGAT
This sequence comes from Paludibacter sp., assembly GCA_028691965.1. Classification (GTDB taxonomy): domain Bacteria; phylum Bacteroidota; class Bacteroidia; order Bacteroidales; family Paludibacteraceae; genus Paludibacter. The sequence continues at coordinate 2,054 of JAQUYE010000151.1, forward strand.
CCCCTTTATTGCAGGATGGAACTTCAAGCAGGCTGAACCACGTACAAATCGTATCGGTGATTATTATGCTTCAACAGCCAATATGGGTTTGATAGCTTTGTACGAACCAACAGGTACGAATGTGAACTGGCTTGCCAATGGAGGTAGTTTCACTCCCAGCTATCCGTGTGTGCGTATTTGGACTGCCGGAAGTAACTTCCTCACTACACGTCGTTATTACCAGGCCCAGTTCTCAACCCTTGGATGGAAGAATATACGGATAAATTCGATGGTAAGTGGTAACTATCAGTGTTATTCGGTACAGAAAATGCAATATTCGCTCGATGGAGTTGAGTTTACCGATCTTAATTCAGTAGATATCAGTTCGGTGTACAATTCAGGCTGGATGGATCAGAATGCAACTTTACCTGTTGCCGCTGAGGGACAGGAAAAGGTGTATATCCGGTGGATAGCTGATACAGAAAGTGCTATTCTGGGTAATAGTGGTGACAACGATGGTACAGCACTTACCAATGTGTTTGTATTTGCTGACGAGGACATTGAGGATGATACTAATGCACCACAATTGCTAAGTACAGTTCCTGCCGAAAATGCAACCAATGCTTCGGCCAACGGTACCATTACACTTACCTTCAACGAACGGGTAAAAGCAGGTGCGGGTTCCATTACCCTGGGTTCGAACGTGCTCGAACCGGTGTTCGGATCGGTAACGGTAAGTCTGCCATATACCAGGCTCGATTACAATACCGATTATACATTGACGATTCCTGCAGGTGCACTTACTGATATGTCGGGAAATGCATTCGGAGCCTTTGCACTTCATTTCCGCACCATGAACCGTCCACAGCCAACAGCAAAGGTATTCGACTTTGTAGTGGCAAAAGATGGTAGTGGCGATGGTACTACACTTCAATCGGCCTTCAACGCAGTTCCTGTAAATAATGCTATTCCCTTCCTTATCTTTATTAAAAACGGAGAATATAACGAATATGCATCACTTCCTGCCACTAAGCCTTTTGTTCATATTATCGGTCAGAGCAGGGATGGTGTAATTATCACCGGAAGTCGATTCAGTGGATTAGTAGAAGGGGGAGTTACCTACTCAACAAGTACCTGTCAGACTCTCGAACTGATGGCAAATAATGTGTATTGCGAGAATTTCACGGTACGTAATACTGCAGGGGTTTCGGCCGGACAGGCAGTTGCGTTGAAGGCCTATGGTGATCGGTGTACCTTTAATAATATTAAACTAACGGGGTATCAGGATACACACCTGACAGGTAACGGTCGACAACTCTATACCAAAAGTGCGATACATGGTACGGTCGACTTTATTTTCGGGGGTGGTGATGTATTCTTCGACGAATGCTTACTCTTCTGTGAAGGACGTAATAACGGTGATGTTATTACTGCTCCCAGTACAGGTGCTGCGCAGCAATGGGGATATGTATTTAATAATTGTACCATCGATGGTGATGCAGCCACTCAGAACAATCAATACCTGTTGGGACGTCCATGGAAGGATGCTCCTCGCTCGGTGTACCTGAATACTACGATGAACATTCTTCCTGCTACGGCAGGTTGGGGGAATATGGCGGTTGCCCCGGCTTTGTTTGCTGAGTATAATAGTCGAACATCCTCAGGCGATCCCGTTGACCTAAGTAATCGTAAGAGCTCGTTTACCACCGATGCGTCGAATGGCAGTATAACAACTATAGGTCATCAGACCGTTTTATCGGCTCAGGAAGCGGCTTCCTATACGCTCGGGAATGTGGTGGGAGGAACCGATAACTGGGATCCACTCCCTGTGATGGAGAAAACGGAAGCTCCTGTAGCCTTATCAGTAGCGCCTTCGGGAGTAATAAGCTGGGAAGCTGTACCCTATGCCATATCCTATGTAGTGATACGTAATCATGAGGTAATTGCTTTAACAACGCAGACTACGGCAACGGATGCTGCTTTTGATGAGGATGCAGTATACTCCGTGGTTGCCGTTGCTGAATCAACTCGCCGTGGACATGGGCTCGTTCCACAACTCATCTGACATCGAGGCGTTCACGGCGCTCCGCAGCGCGATCACCGGGGAGTACGAGCCGATGAAGCGCTTCGGCGTCATCGTGAACGAGG